>CALFAK010000135.1 GCA_937948985.1 uncultured Neomegalonema sp.
ACCACGACAACCCGAACGGAACCATCCATGCTTGTAGACAGCCATTGCCATCTCGACTTCCCCGACTTTGACGACGACCGCGACGACCTGATCGTTCGTGCGGTGGCGGCGGGCGTGAAGCAGATGGTGACGATCTGCACACGTGCTTCCGCCGAACCAACTGTCCGCGCCATTGCTGAGCGGTATGAGGGGGTGTTCTACGCTGTTGGTGCGCACCCGCTCAATGTCGGCGAGGATGCGTTGATGAGTGTTGAGCAACTGTGTGCTTATGCCGAACACCCCAAGATGGTCGGCATCGGCGAGACCGGCCTTGATTACCACTACGATAAATGGCCCCCCGCGATGCAACAACAGAGCTTGCGTACGCACATCATCGCTGCCCGCGATACGGGCCTGCCCCTCATCATCCATGCCCGCAACGCTGATGAAGATATGGCCCGCATCCTGCGCGAGGGCTATGATGAAGCGCCCTACACCTGCGTCATGCATTGCTTTTCCTCAACCCGCGCATTGGCTGAAGCTGCGCTGGATATGGGCTTCTACCTGTCGATGTCCGGCGTCGCGACGTTCAAAAATGCGGGTGATCTGCGCGCCATCTTTGCCGATGCGCCTGTGGACCGCATTCTGGTCGAAACGGACGCACCGTATCTCGCTCCTGTCCCCAAACGCGGCAAGCGCAATGAACCCGCCTATGTCGCCCATACCGCCACCATCGGCGCGCAGGTCTATGATATGACCACCCATGATTTCGCGCGTCAGACCACCGAGAATTTCCATCGCCTGTTCACCAAAGTCCCTGCCCTTGAAAGCAGCGTGGCATGAGCGGGGTAACGCTCCGCGCGACCATCCTCGGCTGCGGCTCCTCCGGCGGTGTCCCGCGCTTGGGTGGCGAGGATGGTACGGGGCTATGGGGGCAGTGCGATCCCGCCAACCCCAAAAACCGCCGCCGCCGCTGTGCTTTGCTGGTCGAGCAGATTACGCCGGAGGGTGTAACCCGCGTGATGGTCGATGCCGGACCGGACCTGCGCGAGCAACTGCTCACCGCGCAAGTCGGTGATCTCGACGCCGTCCTCATCACCCACGAACATGCCGACCATATCCACGGCATTGACGACCTGCGCCCCATCGTCATCCACCGCAAGCAGCGCCTTGATGTGTGGACAGACCCCGACACGGGCGCGGTGCTGCGTGACCGTTTCAGCTACGTTTTCGTCCAGCCGGAGGGCAGTGCCTACCCGCCGATCCTGAACCTGCTGATCCATGACGGCAATTTGAGCGTGGATGGGGCAGGGGGGGCGCTCCATGCCGCCGCGCATGTGGTCAATCACGGCGAAAATTTCCTCGCCCGTGGATTTCGTTTCGGCAATCTGGCCTACACGCCGGACGTCAGTATGTTGCGCGAAGACTCTGCCGGAGCATTGGCCGATCTCGACCTGTGGATCGTTGACGCCCTGCGCTGGACCCCGCACCCGACCCACGCGCATGTGGACCGTACGTTGGAATGGATCGCGGAAATCAAGCCCAAACGCGCGATCCTGACCAACCTGCACAACGACCTCGATTACGAGGAATTGGCCGCGTACCTGCCGGAAAACGTTACGCCTGCCTATGATGGCATGGTCGTGGAGGTATAGGATTATTTCCCGCCACGACCGTGGGCCGGTGAGGGACTTCAGCAGCTACCCCGTCACCGCACTCTGCACGTCAGCGACCGTATCCGCCGCCGCTGTGTCCGCCTCAACAGCCCGCAAATCCGTGAATTGCAGCCGCGCGAGGCGTGCATAAAGCCCGCCCTGATCGACCAGCTCGTCATGCGTGCCTTCGGCGACCACTTTGCCCGCTTCCATCACAATGATCCGGTCAGCGCTCTTCACGGTGGCCAGACGGTGCGCGATGACCAGCGTTGTGCGGTTCTGCGAAAGCCGCTCAAACGCGTCCTGCACGGCCCGCTCGCTCTCCGCATCCAGCGCTGAAGTCGCCTCATCAAGCAACAGCACAGGGGCGTCGCGCAGGATGGCGCGGGCGATGGCGATCCGCTGTTTCTGTCCACCGGAAAGCATCACGCCCCGCTCGCCCACATGGGTCGCATAACCTTCCGGAAGCGCATCAATGAATGTATCAGCCGCCGCCGCCTTTGCCGCCGCCCGTGCCTCGTCCTCGCTCGCATCGGGGCGGCCAAAGCGGATGTTGTCGAGCACGGAGGCGGCGAATATCGCGGGTTCCTGCGGCACAACCGCCAGCCGGCTGCGCACATCGGTCGGGTCCGCATCGGTCAGCGTCACACCATCCAGCGTCACGGCCCCTGCAGATGGATCATAAAACCGTTGCAACAGATGGAAAATCGTCGTCTTGCCCGCACCGGACGGCCCGACAATCGCCACCGTCTCACCGGGCGCGACTGACAGGCTCAGCCCGTCCAACGCCCGATCATCGGGGCGGCTTGGGAAGCTGAACGAGACATTTTCAAACCCGATTGCACCCTTCGCATCGGCGGGCAGAGGCACAGGGTTTGCGGGTGGCAGGATATCGGCCTCGGTATCGAGGATTTCGATCAGTCTTTCTGTGGCCCCTGCCGCTTGCTGCGCTTGCGTCCAAATCTCGGTCAGCGCGCCCACGGCCCCGGCGACCAGCACCGCATAAAGGATAAACTGTCCCAACTCCCCTGCGGTCATCGCGCCGGAAATCACATCCCGTGCGCCGACCCACATGACCGAGACAACGCCCGTAAACACAAAGAAAATCACAATCGCCGTCAGCAGCGAACGCGCTTTGATCCGCTTGTTCGATGCGCTGAAAGACCCCTCGGCGGCGGTGCCGAATTGCGCCCGAACCGTGGCCTCCTGAGTATAACTCTGCACATCGCGGATGTTCAGCAGCGTCTCCCCGGCAATTGCCGAACTTTCCGCGATCCGGTCCTGCGCATCCCGCGAATATCCCCTCACCTTGCGACCGACCAGCACGATGGGGATAATGACCAGCGGCACACCCAACAGTACAAGCGCGGTCAGCTTGGCACTGGTGATGAACAGCATCACAATACCGCCCGCCAGCAGCAACAGATTACGTAACGCGATAGAGATTGAACTCGACACAAGGCTTTGGATCAGGGTCGTATCGGTGGTAATTCGCGACAATGTCTCGCCCGTGCGGATCTTTTCAAAGAAACGCGGCGACATGCCGATGGCGTGGTCATAGACCGAGCGGCGCAAATCCGTCACCACCCGCTCGCCAAGGCGCGAAACGAAGTAAAACCGCAACGCCGTTGCAATCGCCAATGCCCCCGCAACCCCGATCAGGGCGAGGAAATATTTGTCGATAAACTCCGCATTCTCGGCATCAAAACCCAGATCAATCACCCGTCGCAGCGCGACAGGCATCATCAGCATAAACACGGCGGCGGTGATCAGCGCAACGGCGGCGGCCAGCAGGTGCAATTTGTAGGGCCGGAAAAACGGCAGCAAACGGCGCAACAGGCCAACATTACGGCTCTTGGCGCGTTCCTCTGTGCTGCTCTTGGACACTGCTATCCCCCGATAACCTATTCATCTCGGCGCATTCGTAGCAAGCCAAGCGCCATGTCACAACAATATGACACCCTCCGCGACGGCAATACGCACCTTTTGTTGCTAAGCCCGCTCATCCTTGGGTGATCCCATCACAACATAGGAGGTGATGGCGTTGACCTGAGGCAAAGTACCCAGCACTTCGGTGTGAAAATGCTTATAAGCGGCCAGATCGGCAACCTCCACCCGAAGCAGGTATTCGACCGTCCCGGTGATATTATGACATTCGCGCACTTCCGGCGCTTTTGCGATGGACTGCTCAAACGCCTCCTGCGCGTTTTTGGAATGATCGGACAGCCCTACGGCAATGTATGCGATGAACCCGGCCCCCAGCGCCCTATGGTCAATAACCGCGCGGTATCCCTTGATCACTCCGCTGCGCTCCAACTCTTGAACACGGCGCAGACAGGCGGAAGGCGACAAGGCGACCCGTTCAGCCAATTCCGTTTGGCTGATTCGGCCCTCTTGTGAGAGAATCTGCACGATTTGAGCGTTTTTCTGATCTATCTTCGTCATATCATGCAAAAATTGTCGATAGCGGGCAAAGTTTGCAAGGAAAACATCGTTGAACAGGCGTAATCCTGTCGTATGACTTATAATACTTTCATCGCCCTGTTCGCTTTTTGCTTCGTAAGTTCGATCACTCCGGGGCCGAATAATCTGATGTTGATGGCATCGGGGGCTAATTTCGGCTTCCGCCGCACGATCCCGCATCTGCTGGGGGTGGCGGGCGGATTTGTCTTTATGGTTGTGCTCGTCGGCCTGGGGTTGGTGCAATTATTCGATGCCTTCCCCGTCACATACACGGCGCTGAAAATATTCAGCGTCCTCTATCTGCTCTACCTCGCGTGGAAGATCGCCAACGCCGCGCCGCCAAAGGCGCAAGACGAGGCCGGAACGCCCTTCACCTTCATTCAGGCGGCGCTGTTTCAATGGGTAAACCCCAAAGCATGGGCAATGGCGCTGACGGCGGTCAGTGTCTACGCGCCGTCGCAATCGGTCGCTGGGATCATTCTCGTCGCGGCTGTTTTCGGTGCTGTCAATCTGCCATCGGTCGCGGCGTGGGTCACGTTGGGCCAGCAAATGCGCCGTTTCCTGACCACAGCGTCCCGCCTGCGCGCGTTCAATTGGATCATGGCGGCCCTGCTGGTCGCGTCACTCTATCCGGTGCTGTAGCGATTGTGACGATTATATCGGTGCAATCGCGAATAACACCCCTGTGAGCGCGGCTTGCCGGACTCCGTCCTGACACTAACTGTTACTTGGAAAAAAATTCAGGGGAGATTTCAGATGACAAATATTTCACGCCGCCAAGGTCTTATCATGGGTGCGGGTGCGCTTGCCGCTCCGGCCCTGATGTCAGGCACAGCGACCGCTAAAGCGCCGATGATGGGTACTGCACGCCCTGACCACATGCGCTTTAAACTGGGTAATTTTGAAGTCACCACCATTTTCGACGGTCTGTTGCAACTTGGTGGTCCGCACCCGATTTTCGGGCAGGATCAATTTGCGGATGACGTGGCCGACCTGATGGCCGCGCATAATCTGCCCAGCGACAAGATGGAAATCGGCTTCACCATCACCCTCGTCAACACAGGCAGCGAGCTGATCCTGTTCGATACCGGCAATGACGGAACCAGCCGCCCGACAGCGGGTAAGCTGCGCACGAATATGGCCAAGGCGGGTTATAAACCTGAAGACGTGGACATCATCGTCCTCACCCACTTCCACGGCGATCATATCGGCGGGATGATGGTTGACGGCAAACCCGCCTTCCCGAACGCCCGCTACGTGACGATGGCGAAGGAATACGACCACTGGGTCGGTAAGGAGCATGAGCTGACGCTGAAAAACGTCAAACCCTTCGCCGAGAAGATGACTTTCATCAACGACACGGGCGATGTTGTCACGGGTGTTACCGCCGTTCCCGCCAACGGCCACACGCCGGGCCACAGCTGCTATCACATTGAAAGCGAAGGTCAGCGGGTGCTTGTGACAGCGGACACCGCCAACCATTTCATCGCCTCGCTGGAGCGGCCCGACTGGCATGTGCGCTTTGATATGGACAAAGAGGCGGCTGCCGCGACCCGCAAGAAAATCTTCGGCATGGTCGCCGCCGACGGTATCCCGTTCATCGGCTACCACATGCCCTATCCGGGTATCGGCTATGTGACAGAGAACGGCATGGGCGGATTTACCTACGCCCCCGCGAGTTACCAGTTGTTCCTGTAAGCAGAAAATCATCTGTACTTTACGAGAACCACAAATTCTCTGGCGTCGCAATCAGTCTCAGTGAGGTCATATCAGGTTTGTCTAACACTTTATATTAGGTTTTGCCGGACGGATATCCTACTACAAATATAACGATATATTTGAAGAGGAAGTATCAATGCCGAGAATACTTTATGCACTTTTAACAATGTGTGGACTGTCGGCCTGCGCCACTTCTGGTGCTAACAAAACCATCCCTGATGGCCCATTCTTATCGGCGGATGCCACATATATTGTGCAGATAATGCCTGTTGAAACTCAGAGTGTTCTCTGTCCTCTAGTAGATGGTTTGATAGATTGCAATGCTGGGAAAATCGGCATCGGTCAAGGCTCTGCCGCGGCTACTTCATATCGTACAGGCAACAATCCAGACCATAAAAAAGAGTTTCAATATAATATCTATAAACTAAATCTCAAGCCAGTGAAATACGCGTTAGCCGCGTCGCGTATTGTTGATAGCAATGCTTTCGGCAGTGCAACCGTTTCTACTATTCTTGCGAAAGACGCGACAATTTTTGTTGACGGTGCTCCGGGAAATGTAACGTTACTCAAGCTTGCGCGAACCAAAATTCCAAGTAGTTTAGGTGTGAATAATGTGGAGCATTTACGAAAAACTCTGACTGAGGAGTTTGGCGATTCACAGCTCGCCGGAATAACTGTGTCTGAAGCGGAATTCTTTGAGCTAGATTGTAGTGATACGACCCGCGCTCTCGCACCGGAAAACTGCCGGATGGGTAACAGAATTTCGGTCGAGAAAATCAAGGGTGGCGAATTAACATTCGGTCTTATTCCGTTGCTTAGCTTTTAGGGGCACGGGGGAATGCAACGGTAGTATTTAGGGCCGTATTACTATTTCTAATCCCGCTTCTTCCCGTCCAAGTCCCGCGCGTCTTTCTCCCGGCGCGCGGCGTCCAGCGAGCGCACGGCTTTCGGCAGCCCGTGCTTCACCGCGTTCTCATCTGCCCGCGCAGCCTTCTCCTGCCGCGCCTTGCCTTTGCGAGCTTGGCGCAGATTGATGATCTTGCCGCTCATTCAGTCACGCTCTCCCGATAGAATACGAACAGGCCCGACGCGACGATAATGGCGATGCCGAGCCATGTCAGTGGATCGGGCAACGCCTTGAAAATCAGCCAGCCCCAGAAGGTCGCGCCGATAATCTCCAGATATTGTAGCGGCGCAATCACCCCCGCATCCACCCGTTGCAGCGCGAAGATGATCAGCGAATGGCACAGCATCGCCACCGCCGCAATCACGCACAGCCAACCCATCTCGACCGCGCTTGGCGTTACAATCTCCAACCATCCCGCACCATCCCCCGCCAGCATCAGCGCGCCCAGCAGCAACGTCCCCGAAATCCCCGCCATCGCTTGCATGGTCCACGGGTCGCACGAACCCGCCAGTTTCTTGGTAATGACCATATATCCGGCAAAGCAAAACGCGGCCCCCAGCGGCATCAACGCGACGATGCCCACCTCGGAAAAGCTGGGCCGGATAATCAGCATCGCCCCCGCAAAACCCACAACCACGGCCAGTATCCGCCGCCAACCGATCCCTTCGCCAAGGAAAATCGCCGAGAAGATCGTTAGGATCAGCGGTTCAACAAAGAAGATCGCCGCCACATCCGCCAGCGGCATCACCGCGACCGCCCCAAAGAAAAACGCGGTCGCCCCGGCAATCCCGAAACCCCTGAAAAAGTGCAGCACCAAATGTGGCGGCAGCAACGCACGCAACCCGCCGCGCATCGCCACAAAGGGGCACAAAACCAGCATCGTCAGCGCAAACCGTGACCATGAAATCTGTAAAGGCGAGATCGAGACCGACAGATGCTTCGCAATCGCATCTATCACCGGCACAATCAGCATCGCCGCCGACATGATAAGCAAGCCGGAGGCGGCGGATTTGGAATCGGAAAGGGCAGACGATGCGTTTGTCATGCGCAGGACGCTAACCTGTTCTCCGCGCCCTGTATCGCAGAAAATCAGCCGCCCGTCGGTGCGGCCAAGCCAGCACCGCCCGCGTTCTCAGGACGCGGCGGTTCGCCCACGGCGACCAGTTCCTGCACGCGGAAAACCTGACGCAGGCGTTCATACAGTCGGTCGAGGCGGTCGCGGTCCGCAAAGCCCACGCATCCGCTGTTGAACGTTACAAACTTGCGCACGTCGTTTTCGTCATCGACACGGGCGATATCCACCGTCGGCAATTCGCTGATGAAATCGGGGCAGTTATCCGGCTCGGTCGGTGTGTAGTACCGCTGCATCGAGCCGAGGTCGAATGCCTCTATCGCCTCCAACGCGCGGCGGAAGGAGTTTACGGGCAATGATCCACTGGATTTTCCGGGAGTGATCGTATTGTCCCGCGCGTCCAGCCGATAAGTGTCATCCGCGCTAACCCGCATCGTATAGACCGGGCACAGTCCTGCACAAGGGCCGGTGGACAGTGTGATTGTGCCTGTCAATGGCGGCTCTTTCGCTTCGGGCGGTGGCGGTGTTGCGCAGCCCGCCAAGACGAGGCCCATCGTTCCAAGGATTGCTGATCTGATCGGGTTCATGGACCGTCCTAACGCTGGTAAAATAACAAATGCCCCGAACCATCATAGTCCGGGGCATCGCGTCTATCCAGCGAAGAACGTTTTCTTGGCGTGTTATACCGCGATCAAAAGATCGAATGTGTAGTATGCTCCGTGGAAAACCATCCGGTCCACACTCAGATCGTCCAGCGTAACCACGTCGCCATAGACGCGAATTGATCCGAGATCATCGCCATCATGCGCACCCGCACCGCCCTGATCACTGACAAGACTGATCAACGAGTAATCCCGCTTGCCATCATCGTTCGCGTCAACTTGCGTTACATTGGCCACGACGGTGTGACCTTCGATGATGATCGTATCGCCCTGGCCCTCGCGATAGCCGCGAATTTCATCATTGCCGATGCTGTCCACCCAATGGTCGTGGTTGGCCCCGTTCTCGCCCGCTACGCCTTGCCAATCCACCGAGCCGGTTTCGTCGGTATGCCTCAGCGCGATGTCCGCGCCGGCATTGATATCGAGGCGGAAGACAAAGCTGTCCGCACCCGCGCCGCCCTTCAGCACATCATCCGCATCAGGGTTGGTGTTGCCCGGCTCACCCGCGTCAGAACGAGAGATGAGCGTGTCATCACCATGCCCGCCGCTTAACGTGTCGCTGCCGAATTGCTCCATCAGGGTGTCGTTGCCTTTATGGCCGCGCAGGTCATCATTGCCTTCGCCGCCGTCCAGCCAGTCATTATCATGTCCGCCCAGCAGCAGATCATCGCCTTGCTCACCGAACAGCGCATCCTCGCCTCTGCCGCCGCGCAAGCTGTCTGAACCGGAGCCGCCTGCCAGAAGATCCGCATCATGGCCACCGAACAGCATGTCATCACCGCTGCCGCCCTCAAGCACATCTTCGCCGCGACCGCCGCGCAGTTCATCATTGCCGGAGCCGCCATCAAGTCTGTCATTGTCGCGATGGCCGAAGATCATGTCATCACCACTGTCACCGCGCAGGTAATCATCACCGCTCGCGCCTTTGATGATGTCGTTCCCCGCACCGCCATCGACTTGGTCATCGCCGCGTCCACTGCGTATGGAATCATTGCCCGCGCCGCCGGAAATTTCGTCATCACCGCCATGCGAACGCACGCTGTCATCGCCATCGCCAAGCGTCACGATATCCCGGATCATCGACCCGCGCAGATCATCATTACCCGCTGTTCCATCAACAACATTGAAGCCGAAATGCAGATTGTTCAGCCAATCCGCCAATTGCGTGAGGGTGGCGTTTACATTGCCGTCTTCGTTGACAATGGCATCGCCTTCGATCTCGAAACCGATGTGATAGAGGCCATCCGCCACTTTGTTGATCAGGTTTTTGCCCATAAAGCGCGTCGTTGCGCCATCACTTTGGACGAGGTGATAACCTGTCTCAACATCGTTCGCGTCATCACCGTGCAACTCTGTGAAAAGCGTCAGATCATTCGCGCGGATATGAGCGTTTATTGCGCGAACGTCGTTCTCATCAAAAATATCATCATTCGCCGCGCCGGTCGCAGTGATTGCGTTTTCGATGATGATATTCATGCCTTCAGCGGCGGCCGCCCCTGCCATAATATCTTCATTCGAGATATTTGCGGCCAATCCCGCATCCGCCAAAATGCTTGTGACAATTTGATCCAAACCTGTTGAAACTGTCATACTACTCTCCCCCTGCGCGCGCCCGATGCCGTCGTGCCGTGGGGAAGAAATTCGTTTATCTGAATTAATTTAGTGTAACCCGCGCAAGTACGAAGAATATCGCTTTATTAAAATTTGAGGCATTCCGGCGCAGCGCAAATACAGCTTTCGTCATATGGTTTTATGCGAAAACGAACTGGTGACAGCACGCCGTTTTCGCTCTTTCTGTCCACCGATGGCTCAGACGCGCGCGCGGCGCCGCTTGCGTCCACCGCCACCACTTTCCGGTGGTTGTGCGGGCGCGCTGTCGGGCAGACGGACAACTTTGCTGAGTTTCGGGAATGGCGCGGTCTTGTGTGGCACGGCCATTGCGCCGATGAAGTGATCCTGAAACTTCGGCGCAATCGCCGTTTCGATCTTCTCCACATCACGCACGACCGCTTCAATCTCGCGGCGTTTGCCGGAGTTGAGCAGCGCAATTCGCGCGCCCGTACCTGCCGCATTCCCCGCAGAGCGCACGTTATCGACCTCGCAATCGGGGATCATGCCCAGTACCATCGCGTGCTTGGGCGAGATATGCGCCCCGAACGCTCCCGCCAGCGTGATGCGATCAACCGTCTCAAGGCCCAGTTCATCCATCAGCAGTTGACATCCCGCATAAAGCGCGGCTTTGGCCAGTTGGATTGCCCGGACATCGGCTTGGGTCACCATGATTTTTTGCGCACCGTCGTGGATCAGATACGACCATGTCCGCCCCTCGGAGAAAACACGGTTCGTCTGCGTCGCCAGCGTGCCGCGTACCACGCCGTCAATATCGATCACATCCGCGAGGCGCATCTCTGCGATCGCTTCGATAATGCCAGACCCCGCGATGCCCGTGATCCCCGTCGAGGCGGTCGCGGCCTCAAAGCCCGGATCATCCGACCATAACTCGCAGCCGATCACCTTGAAGCGTGGCTCCTTGGTGTCAGGGTCAATCCGTATCCGCTCAATCGCACCTGGGGCCGCGCGTTGGCCGCAGGAGATCTGAGCGCCCTCAAATGCGGGTCCGGTGGGCGAGGAACACGCCAGCAGCCTGTCCTTATTCCCCAGCACAATCTCCGCATTCGTGCCGACATCAACGATCAGCGTTATATCATCCGCGTTATAGGGTTCTTCCGACAGGATCACCGCCGCCGCATCCGCGCCGACATGGCCCGCGATACAGGGCAGGGTATAGATGCGCGCATTCGGGTGGGTGCTGTTGATCCCGACTTCCCGCGCCCAGAAAACCATTCCGTCTCCGGCAGCCAGCGCAAACGGCGCACCACCCAGCTCGACCGGATCAATCCCCAGCAGCAGGTGGTGCATGATCGGGTTGCCCACGAAGGTCGCTTCGACGATTTCCTCAGGGTCTATCATCGCTTGCGCGGATACCTGTGCCAGCAGCGCATTGATGGCCTCGCGCACAACCTTGGTCATCTGGTCCGCGCCGTCCGGGTTCATCATCGAATAGGAAACCCGGCTCATCAAATCTTCGCCGAACCGGATTTGCGGGTTCATCAGGCCGGAAGATGCTACCGTCGCCCCTGTGCGCAGGTCGGAAAGGTGACATGCAATCGTGGTCGAGCCGATGTCGAATGCCGCGCCGTAGATCGTGCCTTCAAAATACCCCGGCCACACATGTATGATGCGCCCTTGCGCCCGCTTGCGCCCGAAATGCACGGCGCACGTGACCTTGCCGTTCCAGTTCGGCCCCTCACGCAGCGCCCGTTGTACCGTGCGCATAATCCGCAGATCCCCGATCAGCCCTTCAAGCTGCCATTGATCGTAAAGCGCTTCGGTCAGCCGCTCCATATCCGAGGACGGATCGTGCATATCCGGCTCGCGCACTTCGACGTAGTAAAGCCGCGTGCTGGGGTCGAGTTCGATAACCCGGTCATCGGCATCCTTGCGCACGACTTGGCGGTGGACCTGACTTTCAGCGGGTACATCGATAACAATATCGCCCTCGACTTTTGCCTGACAACCAAGCCGCCGCCCCTCAATCAGCCCGCGTTTTTCCTTATAGCGCGCCTCGACCTTGTTCCATTCCGACAGTGCGCTTTCCTGCGAAGTCACCCCGTGTTTCGGGAACTCGCCATAGGACGGGGTGATCTGACAGCGCGAGCAAATCCCGCGCCCGCCGCAGACGGAATCAAGATCAACCCCCAGTTCCCGCGCGGCTTGCAGAACGGGTGTTCCAGCGGCAAACCGGCCCCGCTTGCCAGATGGGGTGAATACTACAAGGTGCTGATCGCTGGTCTCAGACATGGTCGCTCCGTCAGGCAGTCGTCAATCTTGAGCCGACACTAGCGAAAGTGTTGGATGAGGGAATACCAATTCGACCTGCGGTTTCCCGTCAGCGACATGAAAATGCATAATGATGATATGATTGCTGCCATGAGAGGCTGACCCGGTGGTGCCAGGAACATAAACTATTAACGCAACACAAATACTGTCTCACACTACGACACAATTGCCCGAGTGGCACCACCGGAACAATATAGTTGTGTCATATTGCTCGCTCGCGTAAATTACCCAAATGGGTTAATCTACGATCTTGGAGGTTGAATTTTGCCGAAGAGAATTGCCTATGGATGACTATGCCGCTGACGCCGCGGATTTGGCCGAGTCACGCGAGCGTGTCATCAGCGAGATTTACGACACGATTCTCGATCCCTCACGGTATGATGCGTTGATGAGTGTCTGGGCTGGCCATTTAGAAGTAATTGAGCAGAGCACAGGCTTTGATGCACGGGGCGGGTTGGAACTGACCGATCCGGAACTGCAAGCCCATTTTGACCGCGTCCGTGCCGTGCTGGACCGCGTTGGCCGGCAAAAAACAACCAACGGCGGGCAGCATAGCGTGTCTGCCTCGTCCGATCTCTCGCTCCGGATCAGTTTTAACGCGACCATCCTTGAACGCAGTCAATCGGCCTGCGCCATGTTTGGTCAAAATTTCTCCATGCAGGATTTTTGCAGCGATCTGGATGAGGAAGACAGGAAAAAACTGCAAGATGCTCTGACCCACGCATCGATGGCAAAGCCGAACACGTTGCTGACCGTTATACGATTGTCCGCCAGCGGTAAGATTCTGGGAGTTATCGCCAGACCCAACCAAACGCGCCCCGACAGGGGAGGGGTTATTGTGCGAACCTTGGATATGGACTGGTCAGACGCTTTGGGCGCGATGTTGGCCGAGGTTTTTCAATTGTCGCCCAAGGAAGTTGCTGTTGTCGAGGATATCGCTCACGGTCACTCACTCAACGATATCGCAAAACGCCGCAATCGCTCGACCCATACTGTGCGGGCGCAGACGAAATCGGTACTGCGCAAAACAGGGGCTTCCAGCCAATCTGACATTATCCGCCTCGTCTCAACCTTATCGCCCTTCACCGAAGCACCGCGTGATGTGGTGTCTGGTCAAGGTTTCAAAACGGCCACCGCCCGCCCGCAAAGATTGCCGGATAACAGGATCATGGCTGTGCATGAGATTGGTCCTGCGGCGGGGCGTCCGGCAATATTCATCCACGGAATGCTTGACGGCACATCGTTGCCGGACCGGGCGGTGAAGATGTTAAATGACCGCAACATCCGCCTGATTTGCCCCATCCGCCCCGGCTTTGGCGAGGCCGGGGCGCCGACGGTTAAGGTGGGCGCACTCGACCAATTTGCCCACGATCTTTCGCAATTGATTGCCGTGATGCGGATCGAAAGACCCATCGTGATCGGCCATATGTCCGGTGCTCTTTATGCTTATGCTGCGGCCCATCATCTCCGTAATGCCATTGGCGGCGTCGTGTCTGTATCGGGCGGTGTCCCGATTGAATCGCTCAAGCAGTTTCGCGAAATGGCCCCGCGCCAGCGCACTGTTGCATTCACCGCCCGTTTCGCGCCAGCTTTGTTACCCGCCATCCTGCGCGCGGGGATCTCCCTGATCGACAATGACAACAGCAACGCGTTCATGAATGCCCTCTACCCGAAAGGCCATTTTGATCGTAAAATTGCCGAAACCTGTGATCTGGTTCCGCTTCTTTATGACGGCTATCGTTTCACTGTTGCGCAAGGATCGAAGGGCTTTGAAGTCGATTCTCATCATGTCATCCGCGATTGGTCGGATATGGTGGAAGGATGCACGGTCCCCGTTATCTGCGTTCACGGAATCCATGATCCGGTTGTCAAAATCGACAGCGTCCGTCGCTTCTGTGCGGGTTACGATTTTGCCGAATTGCGCGAGAATGCCGATGCGGGGCAGTTGATTTTCTACCAAAAGCCCCAAACTGTTTTAGATGCAGTTGAGGATTTAATGCGGAGGCTTTGATGAGACCCAATCGCCGGACCCTGCTGGCCGGAATGGCCGCTGCAAGCGTTGTTCCCGTGCCCGTCCACGCCGCGCTTGATCCCGTGCCAGCCATTGGTATGGGTACTTGGATCACCTTTGATGTCGGCAATGACAGCGCCATTCGTGACGCCCGCGTCGACGTGTTGCGCGCGTTTTTTGAGGCGGGCGGGCGTTTGGTTGACTCCTCACCGATGTATGGCTCGGCGGAGGATGTGCTGGGCTATTGCCTGAAACGTATCCCTGACGTGCCGCTTTATGCCGCCAGTAAAGTCTGGCTCCCCTCCGTTGACCTCGGCGATGAGCAGATGGAGGCGTCACGCGCGCTGTGGGGCATCCCGCGCTTTGATCTGATGCAGGTGCATAATCTGCTGGCCTATGAGGGGCATATCGAAACATTGCGCGCGATGAAAGCCGCCGGACAGGTGCGCCGCATCGGGATCACCACGTCTCACGGGCGGCGGCACGGGCGTTTCGCTGAAATCATGCAGCAGGACGACAGCCTCGATAGCGTGCAGTTCACCTACAATATCGACGACCGCGAGGCCGAGGCGCGGTTGCTGCCTATCGCCGCAGAGCGCGGATTGTCTGTCATCATCAACCGTCCGTTTCAACGCGGCGCGCTGATCTCGAAACTGCGCGGTAAGCCGCTGCCCGAATGGGCGGGCGAGATAGGCGTGACAAGCTGGCCGCAATTCCTGCTCAAATGGGTCATCTCTCACCCCGCCGTTACAATCGCCATTCCTGCAACGTCCAACGTTGCCCATATGCGTGAGAATATGGCCGTGCTGAACACGCCGATGCCGGACGCCGCGATGCGGGCGAAGATGGCGGATTGGGTTTCGGCGTTGTAGCGCCTCACCCCCGCCGATAGACCGCCTTATCCGTCACCAGAAAATCAACCCGATCATTGAGCAGTGCCGTCAATGCTTGCTCCGGCGTGTTGATGATCGGCTCCTCATGGGCGTTGAAACTGGTATTCACCAGCACGGGCAGGCCGCTAACCTGCTTGAAACGCTCAAGAATCGCGGCGTAGAGCGGGTTCGTTTGGGCATCGATAATCTGCGGCCTCGCGGTTCCGTCCACATGCACCACAGCCGGAATTTTTTCCCGCCATTCGTCATGTACGGGCGTCGTGATGGTCATAAAGCGGCAGGCATAGCGGTTGCGTCCGTCAATCGCGAACACCCGCTCCGCATCGGCGGCCCCGACAAAAGGCGCGAAAGGCATGAATTCGGAGCGATTGAGCCGGTCATTAATCGTCTGATTCACATCCGCATTGGATGGGTTCGCCAAAATCGTCCGCGCCCCCAACGCGCGCGGACCGAACTCCATCCGCTCAGAGAAAATCGCCCCCACCTCTCCGGCGGCCAGCAAATCAGCGGTTTCCGGCACCGGATCACCGCCCGTGGCTTTTGCGCCGGCTGCAAACACGGCATCCGCGTCGGGATACCCGCGCCCCAGATACACATCGCGCAGTTCAACCCGCTGATCCAACCACGCGGACAAACCGTCGCGCCGCATCAGAAACTCCAAAGCACCCCCCGCGACCAGCCCGTCATCGCCCATCGCCGGATAGATGAACACCTCGTCCACGCCCTCAATCGCCGCGATGCAGGCATTCATCCGCACATTCGCAAACACACCGCCCGCCAAACCGATCCGGCGGATACCGTGCGCTTTGACCATCCGTGTCACGGCATCGGTGATGGCATCCTCCAGCACTTGCTGGATCGAGGCGGCGATCGTCTCGCGCGGCTGTCCCTTGCATACGGCGATAACCGCGCGCTCCATTTCTGTGGTCGTTGTGAATCCGGTTGAAATTTGTCCGTCATCACCGACGGTAAAAAACGCGGCCAATTTCCCCGCAAGTTCCGGCTTTCCATAGGCTGCCAGCCCCGTCAGCTTGCCCTCGTGACGGTTCATCCTGAACCCGCACAGCTTTGTGCAATAGCCGTAAGCCAGACCCAGACTGTTCACATGTTGCGACTCGGGCGTATCCCCGAAAAGGCAGGTAAGCGCACCGTCTTTGAGAACCCGCGCGCTGTAGTAAACCCCGTCCCCGCCGCCATCCGCCGTATACAGCAACGTCGGCTCGCCGGTCGGCATATGGAACAGGGCGGACAGCGCATGGGCGTTGTGGTGGTTGGCAAAATAAACGGGTGTTCCCGCCGTAAACCCCTCTTGAGACAAGAATTTCTCCGAAAGCCAAACATCTTGCGCGTCGGATGAAACACGCGAGGCAACACCGAAAACGCCCTTATGCCGCTCATGCCCCTTTTTCCGGTGCATCGCAAAGCGCATCCGGTTCAGCGCCGAAAACCGCATCCACCGCACGGGATACGATCCCCGGCTCATTACGATCTGCTGCACATCTTTGCGCGCGATTCCTGCGATGCCCAGCACCTCGTCAATCGCCGCGCCCGGGTAATGCCCGTCGCCTTTCTTGCGCGTCACCCGCTCCTGATGAACCGCCGCGACAAGGCGATAATCGTCGAAGAGGGCGGCGGCGGAATCGTGCGGGCCGCTGTGTATGGATAATATTTTTGTCATGTCGGGCGGACCCTATCTGTAGACGACACGCGAGACAATGAAGATGCGCATCCCTCAAGTTTCTTGCTTTTGCATGGCTGCATGGGGTCAATACTCCCCAAGAAATTCAAGGAGGCGATCATGGCGACGTTATCATTTTACGGTGCGGCTGGCACGGTAACCGGGTCATGCTCATGGCTGGATACGGGCGGCGCGCGCGGGTTGATTGATTGCGGATTGTTCCAAGGCAATAAAACCGTCCGCGCCCTCAACGACGCGCCGTTCCCGTTTGAGCCGAAAGACGCGGAATTCCTGCTCCTCACCCATGCCCATACCGACCACACCGGACTGGTCCCGAAACTGGTGAAACAGGGCTTTAACGCTCCGATCTACGCGACCGAAGCGACCATCGACCTGCTGCAATTCATGCTGCGCGACTCCGCTAAAATTCAGGAATCCGACACCGAGCGCACCAATCGCTGGCGGCAGCGGCGGGGTAAAGAGTTGAAAAAGCCGCTTTACACGATGGAGGATGCCGAGGCCGCGCTCAAGATGATGAAGCCCTTGCAATACGGCGACTGGATCGAACCGCGCCCCGGCCTCCACGCCCGCTTCTGGAACGCGGGCCACATCCTCGGCTCGGCCTCTATCGAGGTGAAATTCGCCGATGCTGACAACACCATGCGGATGCTGTTTTCCGGCGATCTCGGTCCCGATGAGAAGGTGTTTCACCCTGAACCGGGCGGCGAGCAGGGCTTTGACTACATCATTTCTGAAAGCACCTATGGCGACCGCGACCGCGCCGATTACACGCTGGAAGCCCGCCGCGAGGCGCTGCGCAAGGAATTGGTGGATGGACTGGAGCGTGGCGGCAACATTGTGATCCCCAGCTTCGCGGTCGAGCGCAGTCAGGAATTGCTGCACGACATCGGCGCGCTGCTGGCCGAGGGCGCGATCCCCAAAGCCACCGTTTTCCTCGACAGCCCGCTGGCCAGCAAAGTCACCCGTGTTTTCATTGAACACGCCGAAACGCTCGATGATGTGGAACTGCCAAAGGGCCGCCTGTTCCGCGATCCGCAGTTCAAAATCACGCAATCTGTTGATGAGAGTAAGGCGATCAACACGATCAAGGGCGGCGCTATCATCATCTCCGCCAGCGGCATGGCCGATGCCGGACGTATCCTGCACCACCTGAAAAACAACATTTGGCGGCGTGAAAGCACGGTGCTTTTCGTCGGCTATCAAGGGCGCGGCACGCTGGGTCAGATTATCCAGAGCGGCAAACCCGATGTGCGCATCCACGGCAAGGAATTCAAAATCAAAGCCGCCATCCGCACCATCGGAAACTACTCCGCCCATGCCGATCAGGCCGAGCTGATTGACTGGATCATGGAGCGCGGGCCGGTTGCGGGTGCTTTGTTCCTGAACCACGGTGACGATGATGCCCGTGCGGAGCTGCGTCGTTTGCTGGGTGAGAAGGGCATGGATGTGGCAAAAATCCTGATGCCGCAATTCGATGAAACCTTCGAGTTGAGCGCGGGGGCGCCCGCCTCCAAAGGGCGCGGGCCGGAGCGGATTGCGAAGGGGGCGATGGAAAGCGATTGGTACAATGATTTCGCCGCTTTCAAGATCGCGTTGGAAAATCGCATGGAAGAAGAGTCCGATCCGGACAAGCGCCGTGCCATACTTGCCGCGCTTGATAAGGTTCTGAACTGAGAAAGGCCGCCCCATGAATATCCTCGTCTTGCAACACGCCCGCGCCGAGCATCCCGGCATTTTCCGCACGTTTTTGGAGGAGGACGGGCACAGCTATACTGCAATTGAGCTTGATGAGGGTGAGGCGCTGCCCGCGCTTGACGGCTTCGATGCGCTTTGGGTGCTGGGCGGGCCGATGGATGTTTGGCAGGAGGATGCGCATCCTTGGCTGGTGGCGGAAAAGGCGCTGATTCGCGAAGCTGTGGCCGAACGCGGGATGCCGTTTCTGGGCCTTTGTCTCGGCCATCAACTGCTGGCGGAGGCGCTGGGCGGGTCGGTCGGGCCGTCGGACACGCCCGAAATCGGCGTTTTGCCCGTACAATTGACCGAAGTGGGTGCTCAGGGGATTTTCCTCGATGATTTTCCCGATCAATTCCACACCCTGCAATGGCACTCCGCCGAGATCAAAACCCTGCCTGAAGGTTTTCGCGTATTCGCAACCTCGCCCGATTGCGCGGTTCAGGCGATGTCGTGGGGGACGCGGGCATTCTCGGTACAGTTCCACATCGAGATCGAGGCCGACACCGTCGATAACTGGGCGCAAATCCCTGAATATCGCGATGCGCTGACCGATGCCTTGGGCGCGGAGGGTGTCGCAACATTGAAAGCGGGCGTCGCGGAGCATCAAGCCGAATGCGCGCGCCTCGCCGAGCGTCTTTATATGAATTGGCTGCAAGCTGCCGCTCAAGCGTGAACCTTCGTTCGGGACATCGTGCTTTTGTGATGTTGATCTGATGGAAGAAAAGCCGGCGGGTAATACATCCGTCTTAGTGACACGAATTGGGGTGTACTTTCGTGCAATTCATTTCGCGCTTGGAGTTTCTTTTGTCTTATTTCGCACGCTTTCTTTTCGTCGCGCTCACGTTGTTCACACACAGCGCCATTGCCGATGACAGTCCAAAACCTGAGATCTTACGCGGTTTTGCGGCGGAACGGTTAACCGATGCGGTGTTGCTTTATGATCGTGCGTTCCGGGTGCCTGAGACGGGTCAATATCTGGATGCGTTGCGCATAGATCGCGATGTGCAAAAGGGACTGTCATCGACCGCCGCAACGGGTATGGGTCTGATTTCACTGGCCATTGGTGACCAGATCGGCGCTATTGCGGATGCGGAAACAAAGGCCGAGATCACGCTGTCTCACCTGCTCGGAGCGCATCGCCCCCGCTTCGATACCGATCGTTCGGCCAGTGGTTGGTATCGGCATTGGTTTGATCCGCTAACCGGCGTCATACCTGATTGGAACAAGGACAAGTTTTCGACGATTGACACCGCGATTCTTGGCGCGGGTGCGGCGATCTTGGGTAATCATCTGCGTGAGAAGGCCGCACGTCTGGGACGGCCAATTCCCCGTGCCGCAAAGCTCGCCGATGATCTTGTGATGTCTGTGGATTGGGCGAGTGCGGTGCGAAATCCCAAGCGCGGCTCGATCCATCTTGTCTTCTACGGTGTTGAGGAACGTCCGACCAAATCCGTTGCCACGATTCCGTTCGATGAATACGCATTGCTGCCCTGTATGGCGGCGCGCCATGAAGAAATACGCGGCATTTCCGGCCCCGCAACAAAGGCATGGCGCAATCGTTTTGCCGCCCCTGAAGATTTGCCAATGCACAGCTATGGCGAGTACACATTGCTTGGCAAAAAGGGTGGTTCAATTCCCTCGCACTTCACGCACCAATTCGCGTTTCACTTATGCGGGGATTACGCACGGAACCCGGCATTTATGGATGAAATGCGGGAGTTGAGGGAGGTTGACCGGACGTGGTTTATCAATCAGCGCGCACCCGCTCATATCTGGGGCCTGGGTGCGGGGTCTGAGTTGACGCTGGAGCCTGATGAGGAAAAAGCGGCACAGCGCTACGGTGTCGCCCGCCTTGCAAAGAACCCCTACGGCACAGCGTCACCCGCAGTGATGGCGGGGTTTTTGGCGGTTGATGAGGTGGACGGACAGACGGATATTTTGTCTGACCTCTATACTCTATGGACCCGTGATGAGTGCCGATACGATTATGAAGGCATCGGTTTTTTGTGGCGGTGTTCGCCTTATGCGCCAAAAGAAGGTGTCACCCGTGTGGAGGCGATTGATTTTTCCACATGGATGTTGGGGCTTGCCACGGTCCATCCCGCGCTGGGTCTGGATTTCTTTAAACGGAATGCGTTTTGAGGCGCATTCCGTAAATGTCTCAGCTGAAGCAGTCTCCGCAGTAACTGCGGGGAAGGGAACATTTTAAGAGTCGACACCGAAGGCCATTGCTTAAAGGTCACCGCTTCCCCTGAACCACCCGGTCCAAGATCATTGCGCAGAACAGGATCGAGAATCCGGCCAAGATGCCTTGCCCGACGGAGTTGTATTGCAACGCCTCCAACACATCCTCGCCCAAGCCTTTCGCGCCAATCAGGGAGGCAACCACCACCATCGCGAGCGACAGCATGATCGTCTGGTTTATTCCGGCCAGTATCGACGGCGCGGCCAGCGGCAGGTCAACTTTGGTCAGCAAATACCATTTTGACGCCCCGTAGGCGATGGCCGCCTCGCGGATTGTCTCCGGCACACCGCGCAGGCCCAGAACGGTCAGGCGCACCACTGGCGTTCCCCCGAAGATCATCGTGATGATAATCGCGGCGGGTTTGCCGACTCCAAAAAACGCGATCACGGGGATCATAAAGACGAAGGCGGGCATGGTCTGCATAAAGTCCATGATGGGCCGGACAACCGCGTAAAACCTTGGCCTGCGCGCGCAAAACATCCCCAGCGGAATGCCCAGCGCAATCGATATCGCCGCCGCCGTGCCTAGCAGTGCGAGCGTTGTCATCGCTTTATCCCAAAAGCCGAGAAGGCCGATATAGGCGAGAAAAGCCCCTGACCATACCGCCGCCCGTGGACCTGCGGACAGGCCCGTCAGAAAGACGATAAAACTGCCAACGATTATCCAAGGCGTTGATACAAATAGCAATTCAAGCGCATCTAACACTTTGCGGATGCCGTAAGTCACATTCTCGAAAAACCACTGACTGCCTTGTTTAAGCCAGTTGATGAACCCTTCAACGGCGGCAATTGCGGTCAGGCGGTAGTCGGGATGCGTCGGGAATTCTGATAATAGCGGGATCGCCGCCGGATTGCTGAAATGCACCATGCCGACAAGGAAAATCAGCGCTGTAAACCCGATGCTGATGGCGGTGCGGAGTTTGTTGATGCCTGATGGCAATGTCCTGTCCGACAGCCAATCTGAAAACCTTTTCTCGAGCGCCGAGTTCGCCAGCACACCCTCGATCAGCTTCACGATCAACAGCATGGCCAAGCCGAAGCCGACCACATAGATCGCCGTCGCCTCGGCCCGTGTCACGTCATCGCGAAACCCGCCGATTGCCGCCTCCAGCGAATCCACGTTGCGCTGGAAGGCATCGACGTTGGGCTTGCCCTGTTCGATTGCCGCTTCCAGCTGTCTTTTGCGCAGGTCCAGCGTCCCTTCGATTTGCCCGATGCGCTCGCGTGCCTCCGCACCGAGATCGCCGAACAACCCGCGTGCCATTTGGATCAGCGCGAATGCCTCCAGCGCCAAAAACGGTAAGGCCCAACGCCACAGCGCCCGCGCCCCGTACCAAATCGGCCCCAACAACGCGGCGACCCAGTTAAACGTCCATGTAAATCGCGCGCTGCGGCCGATTTTCTCGAATTGCCCGCGATAGTAATCCGCGTTTTGGTCTGCAAACTTTGCAACCAGTTGATCGCGGTTTTCGCGGGCGAGGGTTTCTGCTGCTGTTTCACTCATGATGTTTCCGTTCCCTCAACCACGGTGCGCAGCAGGTCAGCGCGCGTAATTACGCCAACGCGGGTTCCGCCCGCATCGGTAATGGCAATGGCTGTCTCATTGTCTATTGCGGCGTTGATGAGCGTGCTCAGGTCCACATCCGTCGCGAATGACGGCGCGTTGCCGGGCAGTGCCCCATGCGATGCCTCATAGGCCGCAATGGGTTGCATCACCGCATGAGCGCGCACGACTTTCAGGCGTGAGATACCCGCCACAAAGTCTGCCACATAATCATCCGCCGGATTCATCACGATGTCTTCGGGTGTGCCGACCTGCACAATGCGCCCGTCCCGCATGATCGCAATCCGGTCCCCAATACGCACGGCTTCGTCGAGATCGTGTGTGATGAAGACGGTTGTCTTCTTCATCTGCGCGGCGAGTTTCATGAATTCTGTCTGCAATTGCCGCCGGATCAGCGGATCGAGCGCCGAAAACGGCTCGTCCATCAACAGCACTTCGGCATCTGCCGCCAGCGCCCGCGCCAGCCCGACACGCTGCTGCATCCCGCCCGATAGTTCGTGCGCAAACTTGTTACCCCACGCGCCCAGCTCAACCAGATTGAGGCAGCGTTCTGCGACTTCGAGGCGGTTATTTTTGCTCACGCCGCGAATTTCGAGGGGCAGGGCGATGTTGTCCAACACGGACCGGTGCGGCATCAGCGCAAAGTTCTGGAACACCATCGCGATATGCTCGTTGCGGAATGTGCGCAGCTCGTTTTGGCCCAGCGCCATTACATCGCGCCCGCCAACGATAATCTGCCCCGCTGTCGGCTCTAACAGGCGGTTGATATGCCTTACGAGCGTTGATTTGCCGCTGCCGGACAGGCCCATGACGCAGAAAATCTCGCCCTTGCGGATGTCAAAGCTGGCATCCGCCACACCGACCACGCAGTTGTATTTCTTCAGGACTTCGGGCTTACCGATTCCGGTTTTGCGAATATCGTCCAGCGCTTGCTTGGCCTTATCGCCGAATATTTTCCAGACACCGGCAATGCGGATATCCGGTTCGTCGGTACTCAAATCTGATGTCACACCGTCTGCCCCGCGAATGTCAAGAAATCAAGGCTGCGTGCGGGTGATGTCGTGCCGCACACATGTTCCTTCCCGCTGCGGGCTACGGCATTCGCATATCTTACCATTCCGGTGAATAAGCACGGTCATTCTCTGCGAAGACTAGAGAATCCAGACCCGATTACCTGAGAAATGATCTCAATATTCACGCAATCGATGCGCCGGAAATAGCTAATGTGAACGCTGTGGTCTGTAACGGGAGGGGTAGGTATGGGGTGGGGGCTGTGTTCGTCTCCCCTCACCCCTTTAGTCAATCGTTACAGGCCCAACCAACCGTCCACACGGTCAGAGTTCTCTGCAACCCACTCTTTTGCCACTTCTGCCGGATCACGTTCTTTACCCGCGATCTGGTATGCAAAGTTGCTGACAGTATCGGTGTCCAGTGACATATTCGCGAGGAATTCCGCGATAGCTGGCGAACGGTCTGCCAGAGTGTTGGCGTAGGCCACTTGAACTTTCTTCAACGCATCTTCCGAAGCGACGTAGGAGTTCTCGAACCAATCAGGATCATCCGAAGGTTGGATCATCTTGTATTTCTCAGGATCATACGCAGGCTCCGTCAGGCGCACGACGTCATAAAGGAACCAGATCGCGTGGGGTGCATAGCAATAGAATGCATAGCCGCGCTCTTTCTCGATGCTGTCGCCCACGGTCGCAACCATCACGCTTTGCTCGGCGCGCACAGGCTCCATGAACGCCATCAGATCATAGTCACGCACTTTGACTTCGTTGACATTGGCGGATGCCCAGCCCGGTGCACCGACCCAGATTTCGCCTTTGCCGTTGCCGTCACTGTCCATCAGGGCGGCCACGTCAGGGCGGGTCAGGTCGTAGATCGAGGTCACATCATGCGCTTCCGAGAACGCTTTCGATACGCAGAAACCCTGCTTACCCTCATACGGATTCTCGCTGAGCGTAACGGTGCCCGCTTCATCGACATATTTCTTCGTGAAGCTCTCCTGGTTTGGCAGCCACACATCCGGGTGTACGTCGATATCGCCTTTGCCCTGATCCATTGCCTGGAAGATGTTGGCATTGTTGCCCGGCACCAGTTCAGCCGTACCGCCGATGCGGCTTTCAACGACTTCTTTGATCACATGTGCAATCGCCTGAGCGCCTGTCCAGTTCGGCGCGCCGATATTGACCGATTCCGCCTGTGCAGCGCCTGTAAAGGCGAGGGATGCACCGAGGACGGTTCCCAAAAGCGTTTTTTTCATTCGTTTTCTCCGTTTGTATTCTCATACCCGCTTTATGCGGGCTTGAAATTTCCCTCTGTTCACGCCGCAACAGGGCCGTTCAGAAACCTGTCGAGCGCGGCGTGGAACAGCGCGGGCTTTTCCAGATGGGCAGCGTGACCGCATTCTGACAAAATTTCCAGTGTTGTCTTTGAAATTCCGTCTAACAGGGCTTGTGCCTGCGCAAACGGATATGAACGGTCGTGTTGCCCACGGATGATGAGTGTTGGCGCAGTGATTGCGGGCAGGTTGTTGGTGCCGTTCCACCCCTGCCACGCGGTCAGGGCCGCGAGTGCAGCCTGATCGGTGGCTTTCAACCCCTCTGCGATACAGCGCGCATAGCCGACGCTTTTCTGTCCATCAACCAGCCATGTCGCGGCGATACGGCGCAATGTTGCCTCCAGCCCGTCGGCTTTGAGACGCTGGCGTGACGTCTCAATCGGCTCAAACCGTCCCGGCAGATTGCCGACCGGACCCGTGCCGTAGAGGATCAGCTTTGCGACTCGCGCGGGGGCTTGCGCGGTCATCTCTTGCACCACCATCCCGCCCATCGAGTGCCCCAGCAGCGCGGCGGGGCCGATATCAAGCCCGTCCAGCGTTTCCCAAACCAGCGCCGCATGGCCCGATATGGATTCCGGTGCTGTCAAATGCGCGCTGTCCCCGAATCCGGCCAGATTGACCGCGATCACATCATAACGGTCCCTGAAATGCGCAATCTCCGCCGTCCAATGCCCGGCCCCGCCGAAATATCCGTGGACGAGAACCAGCGGTGGGCCGTTTCCGGTGCGGGTGATGGTGAGGGTGTCGGGCATAAAAACTCTTCACGTTTGCGGTGTTTTACCCCGCAAACCAACCATCTTCCGATCCCGCCGCGCAAGTGCTATGATGCCTATCATGAACGCCATTATCAAAATCGACGAAGACGATTTCGCCCCCGCCCGCCTTACCGGCGCGGATGTTCTCGCTATGACCAGCGCGGGTGTCCTGCCCGAAGGGCGCGGGTACGAGTTGATCGAAGGTGTGCTTGTAAAAATGGCCGCGCAATACGACCCACATGTCCGCATCATCGCGCAGCTGCTCAGAAAATTGAATGCGCTTATCCCTCAGGAACTGCTCATCGCGTCAGCGCCAAGTATTTTTCTCTCCGAGCAAACGATGCTGGAGCCGGACATCGCGATTTTTCCGTTGGATATAAAAAGCACCGATGTGCGTGGTGGCGACATCCTTCTTGCCATCGAAGTCTCCGACACCACACTCCGCTATGATTTGGGCAAGAAAGCCAAGCTGTACGCGGCCCACGGAGTGGGCCATTACTGGGTTTTCGACGTCACCGCCGAACGCTTGCACCGTCATTCCGGTCCCGTCGGTGAAGACTATAAAAATATTGTTGTCAGCGGTTTCGATGAGACGGTTTCGCTGCCGATTGAGGGACTGAGCGTAAGCAGCTTAAATATCGTGCCATCCCTTTCGTGAGGTATTACCAGATGTCCCCGGCCTCACACGGACAAAGCACTATCGTGTGAGTTTCATCGTGAGGCATTGCGCGATTGGCGCGTTTTCCGGATGGTGTGGCAAACAGTATTGGAGAACCCTGATGTCTGATCTATCCCGCCGCACGGCCCTTGCGGGCATGGCCGCCGCCGCCGCCACAGCGCCGCTGTCCAGCCTCAAAGCGTTGCCCGTCGGCACACCCGCGCCGGAATGGGATATTTCGGAATGGATCAATTCCGAGCCGATCAACCTGCACGATCTGAGAGGTCAGGTTGTGGTGATCGACTTCTTTCAGCTTTGGTGTCCCGGCTGCAAAACCTTCTCAATCCCGCTGAGCCTGCAATGGGAGCGTGAGTTCGCGGCGGATATCGCCGCCGACCGGATGAAGATTGTCAGCATTCACACCGTCTTTGAAGGGCACGAGCATCAGACCGTTGAGCGGCTGCGCAAGTTTGTGAAAGAGACGGGCTTTGGTCATCCGGTAGGCCATGATCATCTGGATATCCATCCGCGTTTTCCAAACACAATGATTCTTTACGGCACGCGCGGCACGCCGGAGATGGCCATTATCGATAAGAACGGTTTGATCGCGTTTCAGAAAATCGGCTTTTTCGATACGGAAGAGAAAACCCGACTGATCCGCGATCTGATTGACGCCTGATCAAGCTATGCGCGCCTGCCGAACCCTTTTTTGGGCGCGGCAGCCCTGCGCTCATTGCGCTCGGCGACTTTATCGTCGGCTGCACGTGCCTGATTTATTTTGTCCAAAGCTTTGTCCTGCATTCGTTGTTTATGCGCTTCGACTTCCTCGCGCCATGCGACGTTCTTTTTGAGTGGCATCAGTTTCGTTCCCCGCGTTAAAAATCGGCCACCAGCGTAACGCGAAAAGTTTGACCGCTTGTTTACACCGCATCAAAAAGCCCCGCTCCTTTCTGGAACGAGGCTTTTGTGCCGTACGTCTTGCATCCTTGCTGGAGCATTTTTTAAGACGATTTCCGAGTCAAAACACTTAACAGCATTCTAGGCGTCGAGGGCGCCGGAGGTTTTTAGAAGTTCCATGATGCCGTCGCGTGCGCCTTGTGCCGCATAGAAAGCGTCTTCGCCCCAATTGGCGTCGAGCGACCCGGCAGGGACATCATTTTCCTGAACGACTTGACCGATCCGCGTGCCGGAGCCGTCTTCGACCAGCCACGTGATTTTGATCCGGTCTGCGCCGTTTCCACGCTGATGATCGACCTGTGCAACCAGATAAAGGGCATCGGGCGTGCCATTCGACGCAAGATTCGCTCCAGATTGCGCGAGCAGACGACTGACTTCGCGGGTCAAGGCCTGATCGCCATCACCCGGCGCGCCGCGCACGCCACGGAAGACCAGCGCTTTCGGTCCGCTTGGTGCCGGAGCTGCCTGAACCGGACGCAATGTGTCAAAGCTTGGAGGGGGTGCTCTGTTCACGGGTGGTTGTGTGTTCAGCGCTGGCGCGGCCGGCGGTTGGATCGGCTTTGGCGCAAGCATCGCGGTTTGCGTATTCACAACGGGTTTTGGTGCAGGGTCGATGAACTGGATATCAGAGATCACAGGCTGCTGTGGTTCGACAACACGCGGTGCCAGCGGTGCGGGCTGGACCGGGGCGGCGAGCGCGGCGGTGCGAACGGGGGAAGGCCGTGCGCGGGGCAGAGGCTGCGTCGTCACCTGATAAGGCACGGCGGGTGCGGATTGCGTGGTTACCGCAGCGCGCGAAGGCCGCACGCGCGGCATGGGCGCCAAGCTGGGTGCGCCGGATGCCAGACGTTGCTGATAACGTGGATCGGTCAGGCTTGGCGCGCTGGCGAGGCTGGTCAGCGTGGCCCGGCGCAAGTCTGCGTTGCGGCGCAAACGATCCGCCACGCGACGTCCGACAGCCATCACGGCATCATCACCCAACGATCCCCAAGAGCCGCCGCTTTGGGATTCGGGAAAAATCCCGACCAGCTCACCTGCCGAGGAAAACAGTTTCCACTCCGCACGTGCTGTGTTGCCTTCACGGCTGGCCGATGCGCGCAGGTCAAAGATGGCGGGAGCGGAACGGGCTGCGGCTTCGTCCACGGGTGCGCCAAGCTCGTTTGCGATCGTGCGGGCAAGCAATGACGAGGCCGCGCCCGGTGCGCCAACGACAGGGTGCACGTTGACCACAGCACCGTTGTTCAGGCGTGAGCGGATCACGAGGATCGGTGATGCGGGTCTGGCCGCCTGTGCCTGGATCGGTGCCGTTGCGAGCGGTGCGGCCAAAGGTGGCGCGCTGTAAAGCAATTGCGATTGCGTTTCCGGCACATAAGCGGGGGGCGCGGAGGCCAGTTCGTAGGCCTCATAAGCGCCCGTATCGACGCTCTGAGACGCGAAATCGTTTACGGGTCCTGCCTCGAATGGTCCCGCATCGAATGGCACGGGCTGATATGCTTGGAAATCAGAGTCGGACTGAACAGGGACGCCGATTTGTGGCACGTCGTTCTGGGCAATCGGGAAAATCTCGTCGGGTGGCGTCCCGACTGTCCCGATACGGGCTTGTCCGGTTTCAACAACGTCGGCAAAGGTCGGTTGATCGTATTGCTGAACAACCTCGAACCGGCCACCATTTTGCGGTGACGGCAGGGGCAGATTCTGTTGCTGCTGCGGGATGACAAGGGCCGTGCGGGGGGCTTCGGCCTCTGGCTGATACGAAGGAATCTGCAAGACCCCGGTGTTCAGGTCACTTGGCAACGGGGGCAGGTCAGGCGCTGTCGCAGGTGCTTGCGCCACCTGTGCGGGCGGTTCGGGCAAATCAAGCCCGGCCAAATCCGTGGGGGGCAGCGGAGGACCGAATTCCTGCGGTTGGATTCCGGTCACACTCGGCGGTTTCTTCGATTGCAGCTCGTAGCCGAGCGTTGTCGGGGCATCCGGCAACTTGCTCGCGTAGTCACAGCCCGCAAGCAGGCCCGCTGCCATTGGCAGAAACAGAATGCGTGCGAGTGCGGTCGAGGTTGGCTTTGGAGCTATCATTTCTTCACCAGCGCTATGTCACGATCAAATCGAGGGTTGACCGGGACAAGCATTCCGAACCGCTGGCGGTGACGAGCGATGTACGCCCCAGACACTGCGCGGCTCCGGTTTCGCTATCCATCAGAATCATATGAATGAAAAAGGTCATATTCTCTCTGATTTCCGTTCCGGCTGCCTCATAAAACATTTGCGAATCCATCCACGAAGGGGTGAACCGCGCGCCGACGCTATAACCACAAGCGTTAAGCCTTTGTTGCCGGTAACCATATTTATCAAGAATTCTGACGTGCTCGTTAAACACGTCACCCATCGTATTTCCGGGCTTGAGCGCGGTTTCGCAGGCTTGCAGTGCCTCCCGCGCCGCCTCGCGCATCCGTTCATGTTCGGCGCGGGGTTTACCCACAATCAGCGTATTCATCATCGGTGCGTGATAACGCCGCCACGCGCCGGACCATTCGAGTGTGAGCTGATCATTGTCATCCAACCGCCTGCGGCCGGAGAAATATCGGCAAAGCAGCGCGCCGTCGCCGGAGCCGATGATGAATTCGTTGCCCGCGTAATCGCCGCCGCGCGCGAAGATATCACCCTGCATTCCGGCAAGAATCGCCCCCTCGTGCGCGCCCGCATGGGTCATTTCAATGGCCGCATCAAGCGCGTGGTCCGAGAGCTCCGCCGCTTTGCGGACATAGACGATTTCGGCGTCGCTCTTAACAAGGCGCAGATTTGAGATCAGGGGCGAGGCATCGACCAGCTTTGTCTTGGTCAGCGCCGCCTCGACCATGCGCCAGTTTTTTGCGGTCAGCCCTTGGGTGTCAAACTCCACGCCAAGACGCTTTCGCTTATACAGCCCCATCTCCTTGAGCAGTGCCTTGAGATCGAACGCGGGGTTGGCGGTTTGCGAATCGACCCAAACGCGGATGTCTCGCAGAATCGATGTGTGCTTGGCCTGTCGCAGATCGGCAGAGCGCGTCAGCAGAACCGGATCGCCGGCGCGCGGCACGATCATGCATTGGAAAAAGCAGAACCCGAATGTGTCATACCCGGTCAGCCAATAATGGCTTTCAGGCGCGAACAGCAGCATCCCGTCCAAATCTTGCGCATCCATCGCGGCGCGTGTTTTGGCGAGGCGTTCGGCGTATTCGCCCTTTGAAAAATGTGGCATCTGTATCTCCCCTTCGGTTTCGGGGGAGTATAAGGCGGTGTGGGGAAATGTGATGCCGAATTTATACGCTGCCACCGGAACTTTTCTCCGATGCGCGAGAATGCGAGATGGTGGCTTTTATTTCTTCAGCATGATCGCAGACAGACCGCGTCCGTAATCGCCTTCGCCCTGATGCAGTGCGCGGCGGTTGGAGAAAAAGCGCTCCGCATCGCCATAGGTACAATGCGGGGCGATCTCGACCTGCTTGACCCCGTTCGCGCGCAGACGGGCGCGGGCGTAGCCGGAGAGGTCAAAGCGATAGTGGTCGGCTTTCTGAGGATCGGGGCGGAAGAATGAGCCGTTGCCGCTGTCCGTCTCGACAAACCGCGCCCGATAGGCCGCGTCGACCTGATAATTCGCTTGTGAGATACAAGGGCCGATGGCGGCCAGAATACGTTGGCGTTCCGAGCCGAGTGCGATCATCGCTTCGACGGTTGCCTCCAACACGCCGCCCAGCGCCCCTTTCCAGCCCGCATGGGCCGCGCCAATGATACTCGCTTTGGGATCGGTGAACAGCACAGGCGCGCAATCGGCGGTCAGGATGCCAAGCGCGATGTCAGGCACATCCGTCACCATCGCATCCGCTTTCGGCGGCTTTCCCGGACGCCACGGGGTGGTGACGGTGACCACATCGGCGCTGTGGTGCTGATAACAGGAGATCAGGTTTTCACGCGGCACTTTCAGCGCCCGCGAGGCCAGCAGGCGGTTTTTGGCGACATTCTCGCGCGTGTCATCTGTGGCCCCACGCCCGCATTGAAGCGAGGCGTAGATGCCTTCGGAGACGCCGCCCGCGCGGGTGAAGAAAGCGTGCTTGATTCCCTCAACAGCGCCGAGTTCGTCCGTTTGCAGCATTTCGATCATGACCGGGCACCATCTGTAAAAAGCACCTCTGCACCGTACTTGATGCGAGGCCTGTTAAATCGTGGAAGTCTACCATCGGCTGAGACAGACCCCGCGTCTGCAAAGCGGTATTTCATACCGCATTGCGTTTGGGGCAGGAAATCTGTGTCGATCATATTCCAACATCCTCCGCAAACCCGGCTGGCGGGATTTCATCACCCGTCAGCGCCAGTGCCTTGAATAACGTGCCCATCGCGTCGGGCGCGGTCAGGCGTTCCAACGCCGCCTCCACCGTTTCGCGCTGTTCGGGTTGCGATTTGGCCAGCATTGCCGCGCGCAAGCGGATACCGAGCCATTCGAGTAACGGCCCCTGCGGACGCACGCCCCAACTGACCGCGCCCGCATCCTCAGCGGCCTTGGCCAGTGCAAGAAAATCGACATGTGCCGTCAAATCCGCCAGCCCCGGCGCGCCCAACACATCTGCGTAAGCATGGTCTTTCACCGCTTGCAGCGTATCGCCGCTCGCCTTGGCAACCGCATAGCCATAATCGATCAGCAGCGCGGCCCCGCCATCTTTCGCCAGCCGCTCACCGATTTGCGTGGCCGCCGCGCGGCCCGCCGGACAGGTCTCGTATATCGCGCCGTCCGCAGCGCCCTCCGGTACACCCTCGCGGGTGGAGAGCGGCGGTGTCAGGCCAAAGGTCAGTGCATCGTCTTGCAAACCGATAACCCTCTCGCACAGCGCGCCGTCTTGGATCATAAATTGCCGGATCGGCAGCGCATCGATGAACTCGTTCGCGATCAGGAACAGCGGCCCGTCGGGCACATCCGCCAGCGCATCCGCCCATTGCGGTTGATGGGCCGAAAGCGCTTCCCACTGCTTTTGCCGCAAGGCGGGCGAGGTCTCGACCAGCCACAGATTGGCCGCCTCAGTAAACCCCTTCACCTTCCCCGTCGCGCGCAGAATATCCGCCATCAGCGTCCCGCGACCGGGGCCAAGCTCGGCGAGGATGAAGGGCGACGGCGATCCCCGATCCGTCCATGCCTGCGCCAGCCACAGGCCAATAATCTCGCCGAACATCTGGCTGATTTCAGGGGCCGTGGTGAAGTCGCCGCCTTTGCCGAGCGGGTCGCGGGTGATGTAATAGCCATATTCGGGATGGCCGAGGCACAGGCTCATGTAGTCAGCCACGCTCATCGGTCCGTTCGCCGCGATTTGTTGGCGGATGATGTGTTCCAGCGCCGTCATGCGGGTGCGCGGCGCATTGCGGCGATGATCAGGATCGCGCCGACAATAATCATCGGCAGTGATAGTAACTGTCCCATCTGCAAACATTCGCCCAGCGGCTTGATAACACAGCCTAATCCTTCATTCGGCTCACGGAAAAACTCGACGATGGTACGGGACAGGCCGTAGCCGATGAGGAAAACGCCCGCCGCCAGTCCCGGACGACGCAAACCACCCCGCCACGCGACCAGCGCCAGTACAATCATCAGCAGTAAGCCCTCAAGCCCCGCCTCATACAGCTGGCTGGGGTGACGCGGCACTTGCGCGGGATCGGTCGGGAATACAAACGCCCAGGGACCGTCCCAAGGCTTGCCCCAAAGCTCGCTGTTGATGAAGTTCGCAATCCGCCCGAACAGCAATCCGAAAGGCGTCGCACAAGCGATCACATCAGCGGTGGACAGCTTTGGTGCGGGATTCCAGCGGCAGAACAGCAGCGCCCCGACAACGACTCCAAGGAAGCCGCCGTGGAAAGACATACCGCCGTTCCACGTCTTTAAAATCTCAAGCGGATTAGCGAGGTAATAATCGAAATTGTAAAATAACACGAAACCCAAACGTCCGCCCAAAATCACGCCGAAGGTCAGCATGAATAGCAGCCCCTCCGCCTTATCCGGCGCGAAGGGCGGCGTGTCGTTGCGCCACAAATGCGGGCGCGCGGTCAGCATCATCACATACCGCCAGCCCAGCATCAGCCCGACAATATACGCCAGCGCGTACCAGCGGATACCAAAGCCCCCGAACGAGATGGCGAACGGGTCAATGACGGGGAAGGGCAGAACGGGCAATATCATGCGCGGGACGCTCCAAACTTGGTTTGCGTATGCTTTGGCTTTGATGGGTCTCAAGGTCAATGATACTTTTCTTGCGCTTTCGCACCGACAGCCGTTATCGGGTGGCAGGTTTTTCAAAATGTCCGGACATGAAAATGCGTATTCTGATCACCAATGATGACGGCATCGATGCGCCGGGCTTGCAAATACTCGAAGACGCCGCGCGCACGATAAGCGATGATGTCTGGGTCGTGGCCCCGGCAACCGAGCAGAGCGGGCAGTCGCAGGCGATCACGCTGGCCGATCCGCTGCGTATTGCCAAACTGTCGGAGAAGCGGTTTGCGGTTTCCGGGACGCCGGCTGATTGTGTGACAATGGCCATGCATGTGGCAATGGACGGGCCGCCCGATCTGGTGTTGTCAGGGGTGAATCAGGGCTTCAATATCGCTGACGACATGCCGTATTCCGGTACCGTTGGTGCGGCGCTTCATGCGGCAACGATGGGTTTGCGTGCTATCGCTTTATCACAGGCATATCAGCGCCTTGGGCAGGATCGTGAAATCGATATCTGGACGGCTGCGCGGGAGCATTGCGCTTCTACGATCGCTAAACTTGCCGCTGCGCCGATGGCGCGGGGCAGTATTCTCAACGTCAACTTCCCGCCTGTGCCCGCCGATCAGGTTGAGGGGATGGCGCTGGTCCGGCAAGGCAGTCGTGCGATGCATGAGGTGTTTACCGATGACCGCGATGACGGGCGCGGGCATTCGTATCACTGGGTGCGGTTTCGCCGTGATGCGGGGGATGCTCCGGCGGATACGGATCTGGGGGCGATGGCGCGGCGTCGTATCAGCGTGACGCCGTTGCGCGCTGATTTTACTGATGTTTCCGCGCTCGAAGCGCTACAAAAAGACGCCACGTTCTCATGAGCGGTGTTGGTGTGCAGACGCTGGATGCGTATGAGGATACGCTGCGCCGGGATGGCGTGGATGATCGCCGTGTGCTGGATGCGATGCGTTGGGTGCCGCGCGAGAAATTTGTCGAACCGCAGTTCGCGGCGCGGGCTTACGAGAACCTGCCTTTGCCGATCGCATGTGCGCAAACCATCAGCCAACCTTCTGTTGTCGGCCTTATGACTCAAGCCTTGGCGTTAGATACGCGGTGTAAGGTGTTGGAAGTAGGGGCAGGTTCCGGTTATCAGACCGCGATTCTCGCCCGATTGTCGCGGCGGGTCTATGCGCTTGAGCGGCATGAGGCCTTGGCGGGGCAGGCAACCCGCAGGTTGCAAGATTTGGGGCTATCGAACGTGGTTGTCACGCATGGCGATGGCTCGCTCGGCTGGCCCGTGCACGCGCCGTTTGACCGGATTTTGGTTGCCGCCGCCGCCGCTGATCCGCCCAAAGCATTGCTCGACCAACTCAAGCCCGGCGGCATTATGATTCTGCCTGTGGGTGAGCATGATGAGGATCAACAATTAATCAGGGTGGAGAAAACGCAGTCCGGATATGAGTATCAGGAGCTGATTTCTGTGCGTTTTGTGCCACTTCTTAATGGTTTCTTGTGATGGAATCTCAATTTAACACACTAAGTGGTTTAATGATTTTTTAGGGGGGTATAGATTTTACTGCGAATGTCATTTTCGCTTAAGAGGTCTTCCCATGAAGCGTTCCACCGGGTTCAGCAAGGCGCACGCGTCAGTCAGTGTTCTTGCGATTTCGACCTTGCTGTTTGGCTGTTCGCAACCGGCGTCCTATGCAACCGTTGACTTGAGTGGCAGCTCTGGGGGTGGGGTTCAGCCCCAGTACAGCGCGACAACCGGTCTGCCCGTTTACCAGTCCACGCAGGTTTATACCGACCCTTTCGGCAACGGGTTGCCGCAAACTTACGTACCGCAGTCGCAGCTCGCGCAATCCTATATTCCGGGCAATCAGGTGGCGTCACTTGACCCGTCCATCGGGTATAATTCGATTGTGCAGCAATCCTATCCTGCGCAGTCCTATGCCAGCCCGGCCTATATCGACCCATCCTACAGCAATCCGTCATTCAGCGCGCAGAGCGTGGCGCCCAGCCCGATGTTGACGCCGGATACCGTTCTGTCCAGTGATGGTTTTGTGAGCGTTGGCGAGTATGGTGCGGTTGATACCTCCGGCCCGCAAACCGCGTTTCTGGCGCCGGGTGCAGGGTCTCTCGGTCTGCCGTTGCCACCCGCACCTCAAGTTCAGCAGCCCGTTTATCAGTCGGCTCCGGAGCCGCAGTATGAGCCGCTGAATGATCAAAGTTATGAATTTACATCCCCCGTCCCTTCGGCCCCGGTAATTGAGAGCGCGCCGTTGGGCGCTCCGATTGATACGTTAGAGCTTGCCGCGCCGACTTATTCGGCAAGTCCTGACTACGGCACCGTGGCCCCTGAGCCTTTGCCTACCGATTCCCTGTCCGTGATGAGCGCGCCCGCGCAGCAGTTTGCCGGTATTCAAAGCACGATACCGCCCCGCCAGGATGTGGACGCGGTAATCGATTATTACGATCTGGCCGAGCAAACTGCGGACCCTGTTGCGCAGGAAGTCAGGCTGCCCGGCCCGCTGCCGATTGAGCCTCCGGTACAGCGTGCTTTGACGCCGCCATCCGGCGATATTGCGATTCCAACCGCGTCAGACCAGTATGTACGCCCTTATGAGGCGTTGCCGCCGGGGTTCTTCCCGCCGCTTGAGCAGCCCGGTGGTGATTTGCTTTCTTTCGTTGCACCGCAACCAGCGCCTGCACCGGAAGCAGTGTTTGAGCCTGCCCCGCAATTCGCGTCATTCCAGCCTTCGGAAGTGTCTGACCTGCTTGTTCAGGAAGCGTCCAGTGCAACGTATATTGACGAGGCGTTGCAGCAGACCAGCCTTGGCGGACAATATACCGTTGTTGCGGGTGACACGTTGTTCGGCATCTCGCGCAACTATGGCATCAGTGCAGCGAAATTGGCCGATGCGAATGATCGCGATTTGAATGCGCCGATTTATGTTGGCGATACACTTTCGGTTCCTCAGCCGGTTGAGGTAAGCGGGGAAGAAACCCTAAGCGATGCGCCGATTGTGGTTCTGCAAACCGCTGAAATGATCAAGCCGACAGTTGTTGAAAAACCGATGGCCCCACAGCCTATGGTGCGGGCCTCCGGCACGGCTTCTGAGAATGTCGATATGGTCGATATCGAGGAGTTGGCCCGTTATTTCAAAGAGAGTAACAGCCAGGAAGGCTTTGGCGAGTTGCCGACAATCAGTGCGCAAGCCGCTGAGTCCATGCGCGGGCGAGCGGTTTCGGACCCGGTTGAGTATATATCCGATCCAGGTCGGGCGATGGCGCACACGCCCGAACCCGCGCCTGTTTTAGAGCCTGTCATGTCGGCACCATCGCCCGTGACAGCGTCTATCCAAACGTTTGTACCGGATGTCAGCCCGACTTATCAGGCGGCGGCACAACCGGCGGCGGTTGCTCAATCGGCTTTCGCATGGCCTGTGCAGGGTGAAGTCTATCGCCTTTCAGAGGGTCAGATCGAGATTGAAGCGCAGAGCGGTTCGACAGTGGCGGCTTCAGCGGCGGGTCGTGTTGTGCATGTCGAGGACGGCCCGCGCGGCGTATTGGTCGTGATCGAGCATAATGATGGCTGGCGCAGTCTGACATTGGGTGTTGAGCGCCCGCGTGTTGTACAAGGCCAGCGCGTGAATGCGGGAACGCCGATTGGTGAGGTTTCGTCGCACCGTGTCCGCTTTGAATTGCGCGATACGCAAGCTCAAATCGCTGACTCGCTCGGTGCGTTGCGCGGTTAAGAGCTTTGTTTTTACTTTCATAAAATGGGCTGTGCGGGAAATCCCGTGCAGCCCTTTTTTTATGTCTCATCCCGTTCTTCACGCTTAACCGCGTCCCACATGGCGTCCATTTCTTGGAGATTGGATTGCGCCGGACTGCGTCCCTGTTCGGCGAGCATGGCTTCGACGCCGCGAAAACGGCGCTCGAATTTGCGGTTGGCTTGGGTCAAAGCCTGTTCGGCATCAATGCCGAGATGCTGGCCGAGAACGGCAAGCGTGAACAGGACATCGCCGTATTCATCGGCAATTCGCGCGTTCTTCTCTCCGTCGCGCTGTGCCTGGGCGAGTTCGTTGGTTTCCTCGACAATCTTATCCAGCACGCCGCCCGTATCCGGCCAATCAAATCCCACCCGCGCGGCCCGTTTTTGCAGCTTTTGCGCACGGTTTAAGGCGGGTAAGGTGATGGCCACATCTGCAAGGGCGCTCTGGTCGGTCGCGGCTTTGCGCTCGGCTTGCTTGACCTCCTCCCAATGCCGCGTTTGCTCTTCGGCGGAGGTGATTTCCTTGTCACCAAAGACATGCGGGTGGCGGTGGATCATCTTTTCAGTGATGGCGCGTGTTATATCGTTGAAGGTGAAGCTGCCTTCTTCCTTCCCCATCTGCGCGTAATAGACCACTTGCAGCAGCAGGTCACCAAGCTCGCCGCGCAGGGCGTCGCGGTCGCCCTTGTGGATCGCATCGGCGACCTCGTAGGCTTCCTCAATTGTGTAGGGTGCGATGCTCTCGAAAGTCTGTTCAATATCCCAAGGGCAACCCGTCTGAGGGTCGCGCAAGCGGCGCATAACTTCGAGCAAGGCGTCGATAGGGGAGGGTGTGTCGTCTTTCATGAGGCATTCTTGGCGGGGCGCGCGATACGGCGCAAGCCGGAATGTTTACGAAAGCACCTTCAGCGCCTGCTCATGCAAGACAGAATTCGCGGCGGCGATAACTTGCCCGCCATGCTGACAATCCCCGCCTTGCCAATTCGTCACGATGCCGCCCGCCGCATGGACGAGGGGCATAAGCGCTTGAATATCATAGGGTTTCAGAGAGGATTCAACCACCAAATCTATCTGCCCCATCGCGAGCATGGCATAGCCATAGCAATCGGTCCCGAAACGCGTCAGCCGCGTGCGGCGGGAAATCGCCTCGAATTTTTTGATTTCATCATCGCCTGAAAACATGTCCGGTGCGGTGCAGCACATCAATGCTTTTTCCAAGCTCTGAGTGGCGCTCGTTCGTAAATCACGCCCGGTGGAAGCGTGGAAAAGTTTGGACGTTTGTGTGGTTGAGTCGATGCCAATGAACCGTTCTCCGGTGAACGGTTGTAACATCATTCCGATAATCGGTTTTTCGCCATCATTCAGCGCGATAAGCACGCCCCAACTGGGCAAACCGCTTATAAACGCGCGGGTTCCGTCAATAGGATCAAGTACCCATTGCAGGCCGTTCCCGCTCGGTTTATCGGGCCATTCTTCACCCAAAATACCGTCTTCAGGGCGCAATTCGTTGAGAATGTTACGCATTTCCGTTTCAATGGCGCGATCCGCCAAAGTTACGGGATCATAACTTTCGTCTTGGGCGGTTTTGCTCTCGGTTTTCAGGTTGCCCGACCGGAAGTATTCCAGCGCGATTGGCTGTGCAGCGTCGCACAGACGGTGGGCGACCGAGACGCAATCTGCAATCCCGGCCTCAGTCATCCGTCAAACCTTTTCTGAGCAAGCGCCACGGTTATTAAGCAGCTTCTGCAGTGGCAGCGCGCGACAGCGATTTTGTCAGCTCAAACAACCGACGGCGTGGTTCTTCAGGCATCTTGTAGTAGCAACGGATCAGTTCGAGCGTTTCTTTCTCGGAGAACAGATCGACCTCATTCTCGGCGTTTTCGTTCGCCGCAACAACATCTTCTTCTGTGATCACTTGTTCAGCGCTGTCACCTTCGGTGACGCCGTCAAAGAAGAAAGACACCGGAACATCGAGCGCGGTCGCGATGTCATAAAGACGGCTCGCAGAAACGCGGTTCATGCCTGTCTCGTATTTCTGGATCTGCTGGAATTTGATTCCAACCGCTTCACCAAGCTGCTGCTGCGTCATGCCCAGCATCCAGCGACGACGACGAACGCGTTGTCCGACATGGATATCCACGTGATGTTTCATAGGAGTAGCCTCTCTATCTTTTATGCTTGCACACTTGACGTATAGGTTAGGTAGCAAGCGCAATGCCATTTGGTTAATACTACCTTCGGTGTCAACGAAAAAATGAAATATAGTTCAATTACAACTGATTAGCCGCAGTTGCTCAAATGAATCGGAATTAAGGCAATACCCCTGTGGTGAAGTCATCCTCACTTTGTGTTCGCAAAATGCGACTCGTTTGCGGTAGTTTCGCAGATTGGTAATTCAACCATATGGTTTGCGCCGGTGTTGCCGGGTTCCGGCTCCATAATGGCTCCCTAACGTCACCTTGCTGTGAACCCACCATCGACAGAAAGTATCTGTCCTGTAACATAATCTGATGCCGGCGCGCATAAGAAAAGTGCCGGACCGACGATATCATCCATCGTCCCGTTGCGTCCCGCGCAGGTCTGTGCGGCGTTGCGTGCGGCGCGTTCAGGGTCCGCGAAGACCGGACCTGTCAATTCGGTGGGAAAAAAGCCCGGCGCAAGCGCGTTTGCGGTGATGCCATGCGGCGACCAAGCCTCCGCCATTGCCCGCGTCATCTGCGCAATCCCGCCTTTAGACGCGCCATAGCTCAACCCGCCCGGAAACGCGCGGAAACTTTGCAGCGAGGCAAAGTTAATGATCCGGCCCCAGCCTTGCGCTTTCATCTGAGGAGCGAGCGCTTGGGCGAGGAAAAACGGGACCGCGAGGTTGAGATCAAGCGTCAACTGCCATCCCTCCAGCGTTACCTCATCCGCCGTTTGCCGCGTGTTGACGCCCGCCGCGTTGATCAAAATATCCGGTGCGCCAAAAATCCCGGTTGCTTGCGCGGCGAGGGTTTGCGCCTCCTGCGGGTTCGACAGATCAGCGGCGAGGGAGGCGGTCTCCCCGTCCGTCTGCGCTTCCCATGCTTTTAGGAGTTCCGCCCGCCGTGCGACCCCCACAACTTTTGCGCCGTTCTCCGACAACGCGGTAGCGATGGCACGGCCCAAACCGCCTGATGCGCCTGTCACCAATGCCACGCGGCCTGAGACGGAGAAGATGTCAGAAGTCATGGATGTTTCCTTAGCGGCTGGGTTGGGCGGCGTGATGCCTATTTTGCACATTCGGCACAGAGCGCGGCGGTGGGGTCGAGGTCAAGGCGTTTCGGCGCAATTTCCTCGCCACATTTGACGCAGTAGCCGTATTCGTCCTGATCCAGACGTACGAGTGCTGCCTCTATCTTGCGCAGTTCTAGCGTGCGGCGGCGGTTGGTTTCTTCGGCTATTGCCTGTTGCTGCATCGCGTCCATGCGGCTGAGACGGCCCACGCTCTGCTGGTCGAGTTCCACAACGGCGCGGTCTAGGGCGTTTGTCCCGGCAAGGTCTGACAGTGTTTCGCGCAAGGCCAAAAGCACGGTACGCGCGGTCTCACGTTCTGTCTTGTTCATTGACCCGTGTCCTCAGATGCCCCATTTAACCTCATAGTAGATAGCGTAGCCGCAATCGGACCGAATGGGGAAGTGTCATGTCAATTTTTTCGAAACACCCTGCGCCTAAGCTGGCGACGTGCGATCCTGTTTGGGATGACATCCGCCGCCATGCGAGGGAAATGCAGGAGGAGGAGCCGCTGATCGCCTCTTTGTTGCAAGAGAACGTGTTGGGGCGTGGCAGTTTCGAGGCAGCGCTCTCTGCGCGGATCGCCGCAAAACTGAGCGTCCATGACGTTAAAGAAGCCTCTCTTCGCGAGACATTTTCGCAGCTGTTGGCGGAAGCGCCTGAGATTGGTGAGAAAGCGCGGGCGGATATCGTCGCGGTGTTCGAGCGTGATCCCGCTTGCACGTCTTATGTGCAACCGCTGTTGTTTTTTAAAGGCTTTATGGCGCTGCAGGCTTCGCGTATCGCGCATTCGCTGTGGAACAACGGTCGGCGGCCTTTCGCGCAGTTCCTGCAAATGCGGATTTCCGAGGTGTTTGCGGTCGATATCCACCCCGGTGCGCGCATTGGCAAGGGCATTATGATTGACCATGCGACGGGCGTGGTTGTGGGCGAGACGGCGGTGATCGGCGATGATGTTTCCCTGCTGCACAGCGTCACTTTGGGCGGTACGGGTAAAGAAGGGGGCGACCGCCACCCGAAAATCGGGCGCGGTGTGCTTATTGGTGCCGGGGCAAAAATTCTTGGCAATATCCGTATTGGCGATTGCTCACGGGTTGGTGCAGGCTCGGTCGTGTTGGCCGATGTGCCGCCTTGCAAGACAGTTGCGGGTGTTCCCGCACGCATTGTCGGGGACGCCGGGTGCTCGCATCCTTCGCAGTCGATGGACCATACCCTCGCTTTTGATAGCGGCGCTTGGTTTATGGAGGGCGGGGGAATCTGATCGACCGCATGAAACGGGTCGCCTTCGGCCCACACAGTTGATTACTCATGGGACATCTGAACATGAGGATATCCCATGAGCTTTCAAATTAATGCGCTTTCATCCGAACAGTTTGCGAAGTTTTGCAATTATGATGACTCACAGATTTCGTACATTCATATGCATTTCACAAAGCCCGGTTGTTTTGCAGACGATGTTTCAAGGTTTTCAGGCCAAGCGGTTTACTCAACATCTTTACCCAAAATCGTTTCGCGGATCGAGGCTGGCTCTTCAGGTGGTGGCGCTGGCCATTCCGGTGTCACTAGACCCGCTGAGATCACCAGTTTTGCAGCATCCTCGACGCTCATATCGAGCAGCTTCACATCCTCGCGCGGCAAGAAAAGCAAGAAACCGGAGGTCGGGTTTGGCGTTGTGGGCAGGAAAACACTCACCATTTCTTCTGAATTCGCACGTGTGAGGATTTCGCCCGAAGTTTCCGTTGTGACAAAAGCAATTGCCCAGATGCCCCTGCGCGGATATTCGATCAGGCACACTTTCTCAAAATTCGCCTTGCCGCCTTGGGCAAAGATTGTCTCAACAATTTGCTTGAGCGCGTTATAGATTGAGCGGACAATCGGCATTCGGTCGACGAACCGCTCGCCGATCCTGAAAAGCTGCCGCCCGAACAGGTTTTTGGTGAACGCGCCAAGCGCCGCCACGAAGAAGAAAAACACCACCACGCCGAATCCGGGCAGTGAAATGGGTAGATAATCCTCAAGTTTGTAGACAATCGGCACCAGCGGCAACACGCGGGCATCAACAAATTCTGCAAATGTCCAGACAAGATAGATTGTAATCGAAATCGGCGCGAAAATGACGAATCCGGTTAGGAAGTTGGATCGCAGATTTACCCAAGCGCTCTGCTTACGTGCAGGCTCCAGAAAGGTAATCGTGCGACCTTCATCCTGTTTGGGATCTTCGTTATTCATACCACCGTATATCCGCTAAACTTTTCGATACGCTGCGCTGCACAATGATCTAATACCCCCGCGACCGATCCACAACATTAATGAAGGGCTTTCCGGTCTCAAAAAGCTCTATTTGCTCAACGATCACCTTTGCTGCCGTCTGTATGCGTGTTGCACTGGCTATGTGTGGGGTGATCGTGACCGAAGGATGTTCCCAATACGGATGAGATTGCGGCAAAGGCTCTTCATTAAAGACATCTAGTGTCGCACTGGCAATTTTGCCGCTGTTGAGGGCGGCCAGCAGCGCGTCATCTTCAATAATCGGCCCACGCGCCACATTGATGATATGCGCGCCGTCGGGCAGTGCTTCCAGCCGCTCCGCATCGAACAGGCCTGTCGTTTGCGGGGTCAGCGGTACGAGGATGACTACAATATCAGCTTGCGCGATGATACCTGCCAATCCTTGATCACCATGGAAAGTCTTGACCCCTGCGATCGTTTTCTCACTGCGGCTCCAACCCAGCACGTTGAAACGTAAAGTTGCGAGTTTTTGCGCCAAATCGACGCCTAAAGCGCCCAAACCGAGTATGGCAACTTTACGGTCCCTTGACAAAGGGGGAGCCACGTTCAGCCATTCTTTGCGCGATTGCTGTGCGCGTTGCTTATCCATACCCAGATGCACGCGCATGACGTGGCCAACACAATAATCTGTCATGCCTTCTGTCAGCCCCGGTTCTACCATGCGTAACAGGGCGGGGGATTTTGGCAGGGTCGGGTTATCGAGCAATGTCTCAACCCCCGCCCACAGCGATTGAATGGCGAGAATCCCGGAGTAGGGGGTCAGGTCTTTGACTGGCCCGCTTGGTTCATAAAGCAAAATGTCGATTTTCGCCGGATCGGTGCCTTCGATATCTGCTGTAATATCGAGTTCAGGCCGCAAAGCGCGTACAGCACCTATCCACGCCTCAGCGTCGCGCGCTTTTCCGGCATAAAGAACACATGTCATGATTTTTTCCCAACCGTCATATTACTGACGAGATAGCGCGTCAGCAGGTCGTGGCGTCAAGGATCATTTCACGTTATTGATTCATTAACGCGGGGCTGGCATCGACTGAAAGAAAAGGAATGCTTCTATGTTGAGAACGAGTGTTGTGAGCCTGTTGGCGCTTGGATGTGCCTTTTCCCCTGCGATGGCGCAGACTGTGTTGTGGGGCGAGTCGCAGAATCCTGCGCTTCAGGGGCAGCCACAACCGTTCATCGGCCAGCCGCAACCGAGCAGTCCGCCGCTGTATTACGAGACTGTGCCGCAAGCGCCGCAACCTGTTTATGTGGAGCCGCCTGTTCAGCAGCAGCCCGCCTATCGTGCCCCTGCTGTGCAAGCGCCTGTCCGTATTGACCCCGGTGTGCAAGTCTATCGCGGCAATGCTGAGCCGCAGCCACAGCGGGAATTCCGCGTGATTCCCACCCCGCCACCCGCAGAGCAACCGCAGTTTCGCGTTGAGCCTCAGCCGCAACGCCCTGCCGTTATTGCCCGCCCTGAGCCTCAATCCGTTGAGCAGGTGCCAGAGGTCCAGCGCGCCCCGGAACCCGCGATTGCGGTGGTAAGCGAGCCTGCGGCAGCGCGGCAAGAAGGGGCGTTGCGCGATTTTTCGGCTGAATTGATGCGTATTGTGGAGCTTGGCGAGCGCTACCGCGCGGCCAGCCCCGGCTTTCTGGAGGATCTGAAGGCATTAGCCGATAAATATCAAGGGGTTGCGGGCGATTTGAGCTTGATCGCGGCGCAACAGCCTGAGGTCACAATCCCGCCAGTGCCGCCCGTTTCCGCCATTGCGCCTGACGAACCCGGCGTCGAAGTCGGTCCTCCCCCGGCCCCTCAACCGCCTGTCGAGGTGGCAATTGCGGAGCCTGAACCTGAACAAATTGATACCACTCCCGCGCCGGAACCAAGCCCGCCGCTTGCCATTCTGACGCCAACACCGGAACCTGTAGAGCCGATTCCCGCATTGCCCCCCGCTCCCGCGTCGCTCGTCTATTTGCGCGATGATTTCGCCGATGGTGATTACATCGCGAATCCCGCATGGAGTGTGCGGCAAGGCAATTGGGTTGTGGACAGCACGTATGGCCTGCGCCCGTTTTCGCCCGAACGCCAACAAACCAGTCAGGTCACGCCGCAAGCATTGCTGCAATACCTGATCGGTGATGAGAAACCGCAAGCGAACGCGGAGGTCGCTGATACCGCTGCGGGCCTGATCGAGGCGTCGGTGGATATCGGCAACGCGTTCTCGCTGGTGGCGACGATTACAGACCATGACGGCGAGGGTGCCGCGCATTTTATCCTGCATCAGGGCGGCGCGAACTGGCTCGGTTACCGGTTGGAGCTGCGCGCGGGACCGCGTCCGCTGGTCGTTCTCGCCCGTCGCGGGGCGAGTGGCTACAAGGACATTATGAAGGTCGAGGCGCCGGGCTTTACCCAAGGCAAACCGCATCAACTGCGCTGGGCGCGCTTGTCAGACGGGCAGATGTTCGTGCTGATCGATGGCCGCCCCATCATCACCGCCCGCGACACGGTGTTTAAGCAGCCGTGGAAAGGCTTTGCGTTCTTCACCGCCGAATCCGATGTCTCCATGCGCAACATCCGCATCGCGGAGCCGATTGAGCAGTAGACGATCGAGGCGCATTTTCCGGTGATGGGCCATATTGAAAACACTGGTTTTGCAATGCAACAGGCAGCAAAGAGCGCATTTCTAACGTTTGGGTGCAGCGCAAAAAACGGCGATGGCTGGCCACAAGTTGCCGTTGGGGTGCATAGCGTAACAGGCTTCTAAGTGCGCATATAGCAGTGGCTAAACGCGAGCCAATTTAGCTGTTCACCCAATCATTGAGTTGGTCTATCGGCATCACCAAATTAAGTGAACCTGAGCTATAGAGTTTCCGAATTAAGGGGTCATAATGTTGAAACAGTTCTGCGTTCTCATCGGTCTTCCAGTCCCTAAAATATCGCATGACAGTGCCAGCGAGGAGATCGGCCAATTGTACGCCTTTGGAATACTCTGAATCGACGAACAAAATTTCGACATCGTTCACAAGGCCATAATCGTAGACGGAAGGCGCAGAAGGTATGGGATTCGCAGTACCAGCTAGTTCTCGCATGTACGCCAATATCGCTGGCAACACAGGTTTCATTTCGGAAGTTTCATCGTGAACAATTTTTGAGATAACTTTCTGATCGTTAAAGTAAGCGACTATCGTCGCGAACGATGATGTATGAGGCGAGAGTAATTTTTTAGATTTGTCGGGTGGACATGCTTCGATCAGCTCTCGAAAGCGCTCTCTATCAATATCAACGATATAGCAATCTTCGAAATCAGCCCCTTCGTTGAGAAATGCATCTCCAATCTCTTTAAATCCACTATCGATCAAATCTTGTGCGATTTGGATATAGCACTCCATCAGTTTTGGACCCGATTCCTCTTGCTGCGCCTTGATCCACTGTTTGAGCGTGGTGTTTTGCAAGGAATTATGGAGGGCCGTCGCAGTGCACTGCTTGAAGTGGTTGTATTTTTTATCTGCTCCTTTCAGGAGACCATGCTCGGTGATCGAAGTGGAAATCAGGTATCTCTTGTCTACAAGCTGAGTATTTGATTCAAAAACATTATGACAACTTTTAAATATATCATAGATTAAGTCGAGGTGTCATTGATATGCGTCTTCAGACTTCAGTTCGGTATTGATAGCTTTTTCACTGCATACTTTCGAAAAGACCTCATCAAATCTGGTGGAATTCGCAGGGTCGATCAATATACCTGAGAGCGTGAAAAATGGATGCCCAGAAAACTTCGGGTCATCGGAATTTTTAAAAAATTCTAGATATCCGGAGTTGCCAGACTCATCGATGAACAACTCTGTCATTCGCTTTACCCCTCTTTGGAATCTTCCATCGTCGGCGTTGCCGATGCAAATGATGGCTGAGCGTTAGACTTCCTGATTGTTTTTTGAGCGTCAAGATGGCGGCTCCCGGCAATTTTTCACCGTCGCC
>CALFAK010000136.1 GCA_937948985.1 uncultured Neomegalonema sp.
CATTCTCACAGTATAGTGATTGTGAGCCTCGGTTGCCATTGATACTGCACAGCAGTCGAAAATCAGGACAATGCGAGACCAATCCAAGATGAATGGCGCCCACCAGAAATTCGCCAATGATGGATGGCATAAATGCTCACAAGTTCCAGAAACCGACCGTGTTCGAGACGCATACCGTCGAGGATAACCTCCTCCTGTCCCTGCGCGACGACCGAAGTGTTTTCGCGACGCTGTTCGCGAAAACGGACCATGCCGCACGCGCCATCGTGGGCCGCCATCCGGTATCGGGGGGCGAGATCGTCTGGGACCGCGACCCCATCCACCGCCTGCGCGCCGACAAACGCGCGTCGCTTGGGCTGGCGAGCGTGCCGCAGGGGCGCGAGATTTTCCCGCTGCTGACCGTGCGCGAGAACTTGGAGACCGGATTCGCGCGTCTGCCAAAAGACGAGCGCACCATCCCGGCGGAAGTCTTTGACCTGTTCCCCGTGTTGCAAGAAATGCTGGGCCGTCGCGGCGGCGACTTGTCAGGGGGCCAGCAACAACAACTCGCCATCGGGCGGGCGCTGGTGACGCGGCCTTCCCTCCTTGTACTGGACGAACCCACCGAGGGTATCCAGCCGTCCATCATCAAGGATATCGGGCGGGCCATCGATTACTTGCGCCGGCGCGGCGATATCGCAATACTGTTGGTGGAACAGTATTTCGAGTTCGCCCGCGATCTGGCTGACCGTTTCTACGTCATGGATCGCGGAGAAATCGTCATGCAGGGCAAACGCAACGAGATGGTGGAGGCCGATGTTAGACGCAGCCTCAGCGTTTGAGCCACTCGCCCTGCAACGGGCGCGGGGCGCAGTGCACATCACCACAAAGCGGCGCGGCGACGCGACCGTGCTTGACCGCCTGTATCAAAGCGGGTCCGGCAAAGCGCGCGTACCGCGTGGCGACGGGTTCGAGGCGGTGCTGCTGAACACCGCCGGGGGCGTCACGGGGGGCGATCTGTTCGAGAACAGCGTCGATGCCGCCGTCGATACCGCGCTTACCGTCACCACCCAGACCGCCGAACGCATTTATCGCTCGACCGGGAATGATGCGCGGATCGTGAATACGCTTACTCTCGGCGCGGGTGCGCGGCTCGACTGGTTGCCGCAGGAAACAATCCTGTTCGACGGGGGCCGTGTGCGCCGCAGCCTGACGGTCGATATGGCCACGGATGCAACTTTGTTGGCGATAGAGCCACTTGTACTGGGACGCACAGCGATGGGCGAGGCTGTCGCGCGGGGGTTTTTCACTGATCACTGGCGCATCCGGCGCGGGGGTGCGTTGGCCTATGCCGACGCGCTGCGCCTGACCGATGATATCGCCGCGCTGACCGATGCCGCCGGAGCGTTGGGTGGCGCACGCGCCTGCGCCTCCCTCGTCTATATCGCGCCGGATGCCGGGGATCGGATCGACGCGGTGCGCGAGGCGATCGGCGATGCGGGCGGAGCATCCGCATGGAACGGCTTGATCGCGGCGCGGCTTCTGGGCCACGATGGGGCGGCGTTGCGCGCGGCGCTGATCCGCGCGGTTGCCGCACTGCGCCCCGGCCCCCTGCCCCGCGTCTGGTTTACATAATGGGAAACGAGATGGAACGTATCGAGAGCGCAGGAAAATGCCCACGTTTGGGGCAATTTCCTGCACGATTGCATCACGTTTCACATCTTGAGGAAGTGCGATGATTCTGACCCCCCGCGAGAAAGACAAACTGCTGGTCAGCATGGCCGCCAACGTCGCCCGGCGGCGGCTGGAGCGGGGCGTGGTGCTGAACCACCCCGAAGCCGTGGCACTGATCACCGATTTCGTGGTCGAGGGCGCGCGGGACGGGCGTTCGGTCGCCGACCTGATGGAAGCGGGCGCACATGTGATTACGCGCGAGCAGGTAATGGAGGGCGTGGCTGAGATGATCCACGACGTGCAGGTCGAGGCAACGTTTCCGGACGGGACAAAACTCGTCACCGTGCATGAGCCGATCCGATGAAGCGAATAACGATGTCATTCCCGCGAAAGCGGGAATCTATCGCCACCCCGACCAGATTCCCGCTTTCGCGGGAATGACAGGAGAACACCCCATGATCCCCGGAGAAATCATCCCCGCTGGCGGCGCGATCACGCTGAACGAAGGCGCAGAGACCACCACGCTCACCGTTGCCAATACCGGCGACCGCCCGGTGCAGGTTGGCAGCCACTACCACTTCGCCGAAACCAATAGCGGCCTCGATTTCGACCGCGAGGCCGCCCGCGGAATGCGCCTCGACATCCCCGCCGGAACCGCCGTCCGCTTCGAACCGGGTCAATCGCGCGAGGTGACGCTGGTTCCGTTCGGCGGTGCGCGGCGCGTGATGGGATTCAATGGTGATGTGATGGGGACGGTGTGATGCAGCCTGTGACTATTTCGCCTCAAAGCTCAAGCGCCCGACCGGGTGGGTGCGAACGCACCCGCCATGGCGCGGGCGGGCGCGCGGTCGTGCTGCGTACGACTCGGGTGCTCAGAACGACTAACCATAGTAGATGCTCAGAAGAGCGGCGATCAGGCAAATTAGTAGACCACAAGCGTTTAGCCAAAGCGTGAAGTATTCCATGCTTCCCTCGTTAAAGATTTCGGGAATTAAGATCGCAATACTGCAATCAGAAATCTACTAACAACAGGG
>CALFAK010000137.1 GCA_937948985.1 uncultured Neomegalonema sp.
GGCCGCTCCTCATAAATCTGCGCGAACAACTCTCTCGGATCGGGCGCGGCGCTGCGGCCACTGGGGCGCGCGGTGGAAAGTGTCAGCGCCACATCATTCCAATCCTCGCCCGTATATTGCTGCACCTGCGCGCGCCGGACGAGGGTCAGATCGGGCGCATCGCCAAGGCTGAGGCGGGCATCATAGACGGGCGCCCATGCCGCGTTATCGATTTGATATTTCACGGACAGCGCGCCGTCCAAAGGCGCATCCGCCTCGATTTCCACAGCCAAAACAGGGCCATAGCTACGCTCGACCCCCACATCACGCAGCTGCGCATTCAATTCGTTGATCTGTTCGCGGATTTCCCGCATCTCCATTTGAGCGCGGCGTTGCGTGTCCAGCGCGGATTTCACGCCCTCGCCAATGCTCGACCACATGCCGGTGTATTGATCGGCTGAAATCAGCGCGCTGTCTTTCGCACTCGCTTGTGCCTGCGCTTTGGCCATCATCTGAATGAATTGCTGCTGCTGTTGCGCAGCTGTTACGGCGTTTTGCGCGAATTGTTGCTTGTCCTGCAACGCCTCGATCGCTTTACGAATATCCCGCGATTTGCTCTGCCGCTGCGCCTCCAAAGCCCGCGTCGCCGCCTTCCGCTCGTCGGTTGAGAGGATGCGGAAACCGGATGATCCTTCTCCTGTAATCCGCAGACTTTCGCGCCTGAACTGCGCGGGCATCCCGACGATCAGCACGGTGTGACGCCCCGCTCCGGCCTCAAAATCCGCACTGCGTTCAACCGATGCCCCTTGCGGGTACAGCGTCGCCGCAATCACCGCCGAATCCACTTCAATCTCCGCCGCAAGCGCGGGGGACAGGCACCCAAGCATCGCCACAAACGAAACCGCCAAAGCCTTCATCGCACCATCTCCCGCATAAATTCAGTGCAGCATACCGGATACGACATTGCGTTCAACCACGCTCACCTGCGATCCGGCTGAACCACAAATATCAGGCAACACGAACGTCCGGCGGCGCAGCCTCGGCCTCATCGGCGCAAACAACAATGCCACCAAGATCACGTGTGGTCCCGCACTCATCTCCGCCCAAACGATACCAAACAACAACGCCAGCATCAGCGCAGCGAGCATCGTAATTATAGCGAATGTGAATTTCTTCGGACCCATATTAAAACTCTATAGTAAATATAGATAACACAAAGTTTCTAAACAAATCAGCGATATAGCAAATAAAGCCGTCATGCGGGCCACGCGTGACTTTAGATGGCGGTTTTGCGGGTTTCTGCCTATGGTGCCGATATTATCTGCCCGCCGGAAAGCCCTCCAATGTCGCAAAAAACACCCCTTATCGTCCTTGTTGAACCCCAAATGGGCGAGAATATCGGTGCGGCGGCGCGAGGGATGCTCAACTTCGGGTTGGACCGGATGCGCATCGTCAATCCCCGTGATGGCTGGCCGAACGAGCGGGCTGTGGCGATGGCGGCCGGGGCGGCGCAAGTCATTGATAACGCAACCATTCATGCCACCACCCGCGAAGCGGTCGTCGATGCCCAACACATCTACGCCACCACCGCCCGCCCGCGCGGCATGACCAAACGCGTTGTCACCCCCCGTTTTGCGGCACAGGAAATACGCGAGAAAATGGCGGCGGGCGAAGAAGTCGCCATCCTTTTCGGGCGCGAGCGGTCCGGTCTTGAGAATGACGACATCATCCTCTCTAACACCATCATCACCGCTCCGGTAAACCCCGGTTTCGCCTCGCTGAACCTTGCGCAATGCGTGCTGTTGATCGGGTATGAGTGGCTGCAAGCCGCTGACGAGACGCCGCCAAGTGTCTATAATCCCGGTAAATCCGGCATCGCCACCCATCAAAGCGTGGATCGGGTTCTGGATTTTATGGAGGCCGAATTGCGCGAGACCGGGTTTTTCTGGCCCGACGAAAAAGCCGCCTCAATGGTCGAGGCGTTGCGCAATCTCTATCACCGCGCGCCCCTCACCGAAGCGGATACACGCATCCTTTGGGGCGCGACGAGAGCGCTGGCCGGAAAGCGCAATCAGGGCGGGAATTTTGACGCAAGTTGATCGGGAATCACTCCAATTCAAAAATTCCTCACGACGATTCAACCGCTCCCGACAGAGGCGGGCGGGGTGAGGTCACCTAAAACAGTGACTCGCATCACGTATCCGGCGGATGCAACACGTAAAGCGCTAGCGCATGGCAATCGCGCAGCACATCATCAATCGGGTGAGTCCAACGCGCCCGGTGCCCCGGCGGTCTGCCGGGGCGCATCGCCCTGATATACTTACCTGTTTCGGCCCGCGCCGCTTCCCGCTTCGCCTCCATCCGCGCCAGCCGCCGCGCTTGTTTCGGCAGATCACCCAGCGCATTTTGCACCGCCAGCATCCGCTGGCACAGACGCCGCGCATCGATCAGATCATCAGGTTTCGCCGCTGCCTTGGTCTCAAAAACCGGATAATCCATCCCCGGCTCCCAGATACGCGGCCCGAAACCCGCCGGATGGCGCGGACGCGGCGGCCCGACCCGTTTGCGTGGATCAAACAGCGCAAACACGGGCACCGCAGCCCCCGCCCCGCGCGGAATCCGCAAGCCGACACAGCGCCCGCCGGCAACACGCGG
>CALFAK010000138.1 GCA_937948985.1 uncultured Neomegalonema sp.
ACCGAAATCCGCGCCGCGAGTCCGTATGCGCCTAAAAACGATCCCGGACCATTAACATTCACGGTTCCTGTGCCCGCACGGCCAATATTGACGTTATTATATCCGCCAGCGATATTGCCGCCGTTCATGGGATCATTGAACGCGCCATTCTGCGAAATCAGTGTCGCCCCGGCAAGAATCGACAGTGTGCCTGTGCCGCCATAATTGCCAACGCGCACTGTACCTTCCGAATATCCGCCTGAACCGCCCACATACTCTGAGCGCACATCAACCGATCCCGCCCCGCCCGCATCGGTTAAGACAACGCTGCCGATATAGCCGTTCATACCGATTTCGATCCGGTCGAACATCCCGGAAAAACCGCCCGCCGCACCATTAATGTTGGCGGTACCGTTTCCCGCACCATACGGGCCAATTGTACCAACTCTAAAATCTGGTGCTGAAACTGTATAGTATCCGGTACCACTGACGGCCATGACTGAGCTCCCAACGTCGTTGAATTTGACTCAGAGTTGCAACATTTTCAGGTTGGCGCAATCAAATAAAAGTTTCTATTAAATACTAAAAGCCTTGTATTGGCTACTTCAAGCAGAAAATCACACGCTCTTTTCGCGCATAACTTTAATGCGCTTCCTGCCAACTTGCTCCCTTGCCCGCATCCACAACTAAGGGCGTCGAAAATTGTACAACGGGATGCGCGGCGCCTTCCATGACTTGGCGAACACTCTCAATCAAAGTATCCGCCTCGTCAGCGGGGCACTCAAAGATCAATTCGTCATGCACTTGCAACAACATCCGTGCCGCAAAGCCCTCACGCGTCAGCACATCGGGGATGCGGATCATCGCCCGGCGGATCACGTCGGCGGCTGTCCCCTGGATCGGGGCGTTGATCGCGGCGCGCTCCTGATAGCTGCGGATCGGGCCTTTGGCATTGATTGAGGGCGTGTAAATCCGCCGCCCGAACAGGGTTTCGACATAACCATCGGCGCGGGCTTTGTCCTTCATCGCGTCCATATAGGCACGGATGCCGGGGAATTGCTCGAAATACGCGTTGATAAACGCCTGCGCCTCGCCGCGCGGAATCCGCAGGTTCCGGCCCAGCCCGTGGCCGGAGATGCCGTAGATCACCCCGAAATTGATCGCTTTGGCCTGCCGCCTGATCTCCGGTGTCATCTCGTCCAGCGGCACACCGAACATCGCGCTGGCGGTGGCGGCGTGGATGTCTTGCCCGTCCGCAAACGCCTGTTTCAGCGCCGGAATATCAGCCATATGCGCCAGAATACGCAACTCGATCTGGCTGTAATCCAGACTGACCAGCACATTGCCCTCCTCCGCCACAAACGCCTTGCGGATTTCGCGGCCCTCCCCGGTGCGGACCGGAATATTCTGCAAGTTCGGATCGGTAGAGGCCAACCGCCCCGTCGAGGTGGAAGCCATCGAAAACGACGTATGAACCCGCCCCGTCTCTTCGTTGATATGCCCCTGCAAACTGTCGGTATAAGTCGATTTCAGCTTTGACAGCTGCCGCCAATCCAGCACCTTGCGCGGGAGATCGTGGATCATAGCAAGATCTTCGAGCACATCCGCTCCCGTCGCGTATGCCCCGGTCTTGGTCTTTTTCCCGCCCTGCATCCCCATCTTATCGAACAGGATTTCGCCCATCTGCTTTGGCGAGCCGATGTTGAATTTCTCGCCCGACAACGCGTAAATCTCATCCTCCAGCGCCGCCATTCGCTGCGAGAATCCGTTCGACAAGCGCGAGAGCATATCGCGGTCCACGGAAATCCCGTGCCGCTCCATCTGCGCCAGCACAGGCATCAACGGGCGCTCCAGCGTCTCATACACCGTCACAGCGCGGTTCGGCACAAGGCAGGGTTTGAGCAGCTTCCACAGGCGCAACGTCACATCCGCATCCTCGGCGGCATAAGGCGCAGCTTTCTCAATCGCGACCTTGTCGAACGTCACCTGCGCCTTGCCCGCACCGATCAACTCTTTAATCGGAATCGGCGTGTGGCCGAGGTGGTTTTTCGCCAGCGCATCCATCGCATAGCCGCCGGACAACTCACCCCCCGCCCCTTGGGCATAGGCGATCAGCATCGTGTCATCGAAGGGCGCAATCGTAATGCCCAGCCGTCCCAGCACCTTGGCGTCGTATTTCAGATTATGCCCGATTTTCAGGATTGCCGGGTCTTCCAGCACCTCCTTCAACGCGGCAACCGCTTCCTCAAACGGCATCTGCCCCGCCGCCAGCGCGGCCCCGCCGAACAGATCACCCTCGCCTTCGGTATGCGCCAGCGGAATATAGCACGCCTGCCCCGGCTCCACGCACAGCGAGACGCCGACCAGATCAGCGACCATCTCGTTCAGCGAGGTTGTCTCGGTATCAACCGCCACATACCCCCGCCTCCGCGCCGCATTCAACCACCGGTCCAGCGCCGCCCTGTCGCTGACAACCTCGTACTTGTCGCGGTCAATCGGCGCGGTCAGCGCGGGGTCTTCCGCCGGAGCCGCCCCCTCTACTGCCGCGCTGAGTTTCGGCGCAGGCGCGGCTTTCGGCTCCGGCGGCACGGCGTCATAGGCGGTTGCCACCCGCTTGGTCAGGGTCGTGAATTCCATATCGCTCAGAAAATCGAGCAGCTTTTGCGTATCCGGCTCAGGGATTTTGAAATCATCCACCGGTTCGACATCGGGCACATCATCCTTCAACGTCACCAACAGCTTTGACAGCCGGATTTGATCCGCATGATCGATCAGTGTCTGGCGGCGTTTCGGTTGCTTAATCTCTCCGGCCCGCTCCAACAGCGTTTCCAGATCACCATACTCGCCCAACAACGTCGCCGCCGTCTTGACCCCGATACCGGGCGCGCCGGGGATATTATCCACGCTATCCCCCGCCAGCGCCTGTACATCGATCACCTTGTCCGGCGTCACCCCGAATTTGTCGAACACCTCCGGCTCGGCGATCATCTTGTTTTTCATGCCGTCATACATGACGATATTCGGCCCGATCAACTGCATCAGGTCTTTGTCAGACGACACGATCGTCACCCGCGCCCCCGCCGCGCGCGCTTCCTTGGCATAGGTGGCGATCAGGTCATCCGCCTCATAGCCCTCCATCTCGATGCACGAGATCGAAAACGCCCGCACAGCATCGCGTATCGCCGGAAACTGCGGTTTCAGGTCTTCGGGCAGTTCGGGCCGGTGCGCTTTATACTGGTCGTAAAGGTCGTTGCGGAATGTCTGCGAGGATTTATCAAAGATCACCGCCATATGCGACGCGGCCCCGTCAGTATCGGACTTCGCATCCGCAACCAGCTTCCACAGCATGTTGCAAAACCCCGACACCGCCCCGACGGGCATCCCGTCCGACTTGCGCGTTAAGGGCGGCAGGGCATGGAAGGCGCGAAAGATAAAGCCGGACCCGTCCACGAGATAGAGATGGTCATCTTTTGTCAGTGGCATGGCTGCTTCCCCTGCGGTGCTGGTCCGATAGGAAAGTCATGCCCGCGATTGCGCATGGCTTCAAGGGGAGACCTTGATGTGATCCGTCTGCTTATACCCCAACGACGCCTCCAACAGATGCCGTGAATACGGGTGGGTCATCCGCATGGCACGCATGTCTTCGACGGACATGATCTCGACGATCTGCCCTTTTGCATCACCGCAATCCGCTCGCACATATGCCCGACAACGGCCAGATCATGAGCGGATTTGCCCGCTCAGACTGAACGGAACTTCTGAGGCGCCTTTTTCCACAGCGCCGCGATGGTGATGAAAATCAGGTCAACCGCGATGAAACCGATCAAACCGATGCGCCATTCTCCGGTCGCGGCGATCCCCGCTATGACGGCACAAGCCGCCAGTGTGCTGGCGATAAACATCGCGCGGGCAAGGCGCGGAAATTCGGATCGTCCCCGCAGGATACCGATGCAGGCGGCGCTGAGGAAATGGGTGAAGATCATCAAACCGATAACCGGCGCGGCCATCGCCAGCGCTGTTACAAAACGGGGTGGTAGAATATCCACGACAGGCGTCAGGCTGATCAACCAGAAAGTCACGCCCCCGACCGCCCCGACCGCCCCCGCAGCGATCAGGATTTTGCGGATGCCCCCTGCTTTGATCCCGCTCTTGCTGATATTCGGCACCAGATAGCTGATAATCCCGCCGGAAATTTGCCGGACCGGACCCTGAAGCGTGTCTGCGGCCTTGAGCAACAACAACCCGCCTGCGCCCATCACACTGTCGAGCAGGATATAAATACCATTGAGACGCAGATAATTCGCGCCCGCGAGCAACATGGTCCATTTGCCGACCTGAAAGTGCTTGGCTACAAAACCGCGCCGGATTTGCCCCTGCGCCCCGCGTCCGCGTGGCAAACAGCGGAAGAAAACGGCAATTGATACGCCCCGTGCGAAAACGGCGGCCCATACCGGAATGCTCCAATCCGTGGACCCGCCGCGCATTTGCACACTCACAAGCGCGCCAACAACCAAAACAGCCGCCAACAGGTCCAACAGCAAAGCGAGGTCAAAGCGCAGATCCTGGAAAAACCAATAGCGTTGGAAATTGAAAATGCCCGTCAGGATGGCGAAGAAAAAGATGCTGATGACCTGATCGAATGCAACAACCTCATTGCGGAACAACACCCAGACCAGCGCCGTCACCGCCGTACCGTGCAATGCCGCCGTCATGATGATCAGGCGGAAAGAAAATACTCCGTATCCCTGCTTGCGCGCGGCGGTCATGGCCGGGGCGAAAGAGCTGAGCGTGAGATTGACCAGCGTATTGTGGATCGGCACATAGCTTTGCGCACAGGCGAAGGCGATCACGAACAGGCGCGCGGCATCACGCTCCATATAACCGATGGCATAGAATGTCAGCGCAAGCCCGCTGATTGCGAATAAAAGCTGGTCAATCACCGAAAGGATCACACGCGGCAGCTTGCGGAGAATTCTTGTGAGCAAACCGGATTCCATGTGTTTAGAGGAGCGCGCCCGTCGGTGCGGTTCGTGATGCGCTGTTCTTATACCGCAAAATCGCATTATCACAGCCGAAAACTGCGAGAACCACTTGACTCATGGCAGGCAGTCGGGGCAATTACCGCGAAAGTTTCTCCGCTGGTGTTTCCATGCGGTCTATTCCCGTTTTCAGGAGGCATCCCGATGGCCAAACCAACGACAATCAAAATCCGCCTCAACAGCACGGCTGATACAGGTTTTTTCTACGTCACGAAGAAAAACGCCCGCACGATGACCGAGAAAATGGTCGTTCGCAAATACGACCCCGTTGCGCGCAAGCATGTTGAGTTCAAAGAAGGCAAGATCAAGTAAGTGACAGATTGATCGCACTCAGAATTTTAAGGCGCTGCCCAAGGGTTGCGCCTTTTTCGGTTTAAATGTCTGAATTTGGTATGCGTTCGCATTTCTGACAATTTCGGAGTGCAACCGTTTATCCGATAGAGTTAATAAGGCTCCTGATAGCCTGACAGGAACGAACAGTATGGCCAACTCCGGCACCGAGGAAAAAACCGAAAGCGTCGGAGAGATCGTACGCACTGTTATCTACGCGTTGCTGATCGCGTTGGTTTTCCGCGTATTTTTGTTCCAGCCCTTCAGCATCCCTTCCAGCTCAATGAAATCGACGCTTTTGATCGGTGACTACCTGTTCGTATCGAAATATGCCTACGGTTATTCCCGTCACTCAATCCCTTTCAGCCCACCGCTGTTTGAGGGCCGTATCTGGGCAGCAGAGCCTGAACGGGGCGATGTGATTGTTTTCAAGAACCGCCGTGACGGCAACAAAGACTATATTAAACGCCTGATCGGTTTGCCGGGTGATGTGATCCAAGTGACGGAAGGCATCGTTCAGATCAATGGCACCCCTGTTCAGGTCGAAAAGATCGGTGACTTTGTGGAACCGATTGAAACGGTCGCAGGGCGCAGTCAGGTCTGCTCAGAGCGGGTCGTGCGTGACGGTGAACGCTCTTGTGTGAAAGAACAGTTTCTGGAAACCCTGCCGAACGGTGTCGAACACCTCGCATTGAACTCTGATAAAAACCGCACCGGCGTTGATAACACGGGCCGCTATGTTGTCCCTGAAGGTCACTATTTCTTTATGGGTGATAACCGCGATAATTCCGGTGACAGCCGCAGCCGCAAGCTGGGCTATGTACCGTTTGAAGACCTGATTGGCCGCGCAGAGGTGATTTTCCTATCCTCCGAAGGCAATCTGGTGACGTTCTGGAAATGGCGGTTTGAACGGTTCCTGAATGCCATCCGCTAAGCCGACATCCCCCCGCCGCAACAATGCGGCAGGCGTTTTCACGCATGGGGCCGCGTGAAAAAGGACGACATAGGGGCGCTTGAGAGCGTTTTGGATTGGCGGTTCACGGATAAGAACCTGCTGATTGAGGCGCTTACCCATTCCAGCACCCGCGCCCGCACTTCCAATGAACGGCTTGAGTTTCTGGGCGACCGCGTCTTGGGTCTCGTGATTGCCGAGGCGATGGTCGCCCGACATCCTGACGAGACCGAGGGCCAACTCGCCCCGCGCCTGAATGCGCTGGTCAGTCGCGAAACCTGTGGTGAGATTGCCAACCGGATTGATCTCGGCTCCTTCCTGACAATGGCGCGTTCCGAGGCGATGAGTGGCGGACGGCGCAAGGCGGCACTGCTGGCGAACGCGATGGAGGCGGTGATTGCCGCCGTCTATCTGGATGGCGGTTTGGATGCGGCGCGCGGGGTGATCTTGCGACAATGGCGGCATTTGCTCAGCGCACAGGAAAGCGCACCGATTGATGCGAAAACCAAACTTCAGGAATGGGCGCAGGGGCGCGGACAGCGCGTGCCGCATTACGAGATGATCGACCGCAGCGGGCCGGACCATGCACCCGTCTTCACGATGCGCGTCACGCTGGCCTCAGGTCCGTCCGCAGAAGCGCAAGCACCATCGAAGCGGCTTGCGGAGAGGGCCTGTGCCGAGAAGCTGCTCGCCGATCTTACGGGTGCGCGATGATAAGAACGGGCGCCTTAGTCCTGCTGCTGGGTATGGGGTCCGCGCAAGCGGCATCGCTGAGCGATAGCGACTGCCCCTTCGCGGAGGAGACCCATCAACCGACCCATCGCGCGCAATGCTATCGGTTTACGCGCAAAGACGGGAATGTGACCGTCGCATTTGACATCGCCCGCCTGACGCCGACGGCAGGGCCGGAAAAACGGGCGGTGCTTTATATTCCGGGCGGACCGGGCGATGATCCTGTGTCTGAGGACGGGCCACCGCCGGACCTGCTGGCGTATTTCCGCAATCATACCGTCCTGATGCTGAACCCGCGCGGTGTGCCGGGCACCAGCCCGCGTATGGATTGCGATATCAGCGCGCTGCTATGGCGGGAGGAATTTGACAGCGGGGCCGCGCTTCCTTTGCTGGAGGCGTGTCGCGCGGCGGTTCAGAAGGACGGATTGTCGCCCGCGCTGTTCAATGCCCGTGCGATCGCGGATGATATTGACGAAATGATCCCCGCACTGGGGCTGAGCCAAGCGGGGCTTTATGCGATTTCTTATGGAACCGAAGCGGCTCTGCATCTGATTGCCGATGCGCCGCAATGGTTGGATTTTGCGATACTCGACTCCGTCTCGCCACCCGGCCTGTCGGGTTATGATGACGAGCTGGCCGCGCGGGACAGATTTCTGGATGCGGTATCGGAACGGTGCTTTGCGCGCGAACACTGTGCCCCGTTTGCGCGGGCGGGCTATGACACGCTCGCAGATTGGGCCGTGCAGTTTGATGAGACGCCTGTGAGTTTTATGATCGGCCCCGAAGAAACGGACTGGTCGATGGACGGCGCGGATGTGCTGGATTTTCTCGGCGAATTAAGCGCCTATCCCGACGGGGTGCTGGTGGCACTCGCGCTGGTGGATCAATTGGCGGGCAACCGCTTGGGCGCAATTGCGTTCATGCGTAACGATATCGCGTCGAGCGTCGAATTCATGAAACCGAACCTGCCGCTGAGCCTTTCCGCCTATGCAGACACATATTCTGATGCGGATTTGAAGGCGGTTGCGTATCCGGTGCGCTACCCGACCGACCGCCAAGGCTGGCGTGATCTGTTGAGCGCCTACGCCGCATGGCAGGGCGATGCCGCACGGGAGGCGGCGTTTGTTCCTGAAGATGCCGGGCCTGTACCCGTGCAATCGCGTGTGATGATTCTGTCCGGCGGCTTGGACACCGCAACACCCGCACCGTGGGCGGGCGTATTGGAGCGGCGGTTCAGCGGGCTGGATCGGTTTATCTTTCCAAATCTGGGCCACGCGGTCAGTTTCGGCGCGGGCGCGGATACCGGCGATGCGGATATCGCCCGCGAATTACGCTGCGCCTCCACCGCCGTGCGCGCGTTTGTTGATCCGGCGGTTAGTTTGAGCGAAATTTGCAGCCTTTACCGAATTGGAGCGACCCAATGAGCCAATCCCCCCGTGCCGGGTTCGTGGCGCTGATCGGCGAGCCTAATGCCGGAAAATCGACGATGCTGAACGCACTGGTGGGTGCAAAGTTGTCGATTGTGACACACAAGGTACAGACGACGCGCGGGCGTATTCGCGGCGTGCTGAACGAAGGACAGACGCAGATCGTGTTTGTCGATACGCCGGGTCTTTTCGCACCGAAACGCACACTGGACCGGGCGATGGTCGCGGCGGCATGGTCCGGGGCGGGCGAGGCGGATGCGGTCGTTCTGCTGATTGAGGCCCATCGCGGACTGACCGATGGTGTGAAGACGATCATCGAGCAATTTGCGCAGCAATTCTCGCCGGACAAACCCGTGGCGCTGGCCATCAACAAGATTGACCGCACACGCCGTGACGTTTTGCTGAAGCTGACCGAGGACGCGCTTGCGCTCTATGATTTCAAGCAGGTTTTCTACGTCAGCGCCACGCGCGAGGATGGTCTGGGCGATATTGTCGGATGGCTGGACGGATTAATGCCGGAAAGCCCGTGGCTATATCCTGAAGACCAACTCGGTGATGCATCGATGCGCTCGATCGCGGCGGAGTTGACGCGCGAAAAGCTGATGCTGCGGCTGCATCAGGAATTGCCGTATCAGCTGACCGTCGGCACCGATTCTTGGGAAGAGCGCAAAGACGGCTCGGTGCGGATCGAGCAGGTGATCTACATCGCCAAGGAAGGCCACAGGCCGATTGTGCTGGGCCAAGGCGGGCGCAATCTGAAAGCGGTAGGACAGGAATCGCGGCTGGAACTGGCCGAAATGCTGGGCCATCCGGTACATCTGTTTTTGCGGGTGAAGGTTGACCCCCGCTGGCTGGAAGATCGTGAGAGGTATGCGGAAATGGGATTGGAATTGCCGGAAGGATAATCCGGCGATCTGGACAAAATCTTGCAGACACTTCATAACACTGAGATTAACTTTTGTGTGTATCATATTGGTATGGTTGCGTTCTGAATGACCCCCTTCGATTTCTTCCGTAAACGTGTATTCGATGTCGTTGTTTCGGCCTGCGCTTTGCTGGTGCTTTGGCCTGTCATCATAGTCGGCTGGATGCTGGCGGCGCGTGATACCGGGGCTTCGGGGTTTTTCAGACAGCAACGTGTGGGCAAAAACGGTAAACCGTTTGAGGTGGTCAAGCTGCGCACGATGGTGGTCAACAGCGGCTCGACAGTGACGGCGGGCAATGATGCGCGGATCACACCTTTGGGGGCCAAGCTGCGCAAGTTGAAGATCGATGAGTTTCCCCAGTTTTGGAATGTGCTGAAAGGCGAAATGAGCCTTGTCGGCCCACGCCCGGATGTGCCCGGCTATATGGATACGTTGCAGGGCGAAGATCGTGAGATTTTAGCTCTGCGGCCCGGAATTACAGGGCCGGCCACGCTGAAATATCGGCATGAGGAAGAACTGCTCGCGAATGCCGATGATCCGCAGGCGTATAATGACACCGTGATTTGGCCCGACAAAGTGCGGATCAACCGCGAATACATGGCGGATTACAGTTTCCGTAAAGACATTCGTTATCTGCTGGCGACGGCGCATTTGGCTGAACACGGGGTTGAATAGATGAAAATTCTCGCGATTTACCGCCATTTTTGGCCCGACAGCCCCCCTTATGCCCTGATGCTGCGCCGGATTTGCGCGCATTTGGCAGAGCAAGGCCATGATGTCGGGATGCTGGCAGAGCAGCCAAACTATAAATCTGGCGATTTGAAGCTTAATCCCGCGCGCAAGGAAACGTTGGACGGGATTGATGTGAAGCGGTTGCGGCGGTTGCCATTTATGGCCAAACTGCCAATCCTCAAGAAAGTCGGGGCGGTTCTTTTTCCGGCGCGTCTGGTGGCGGATGCGCTGTGGAGGCGGCTGCGCGGGGAAAAACGTGATGTGATCTGGACGGCGACAATTCCGCCCGTGGTTAACGGGTTCTGCGGCGGGATCGCGGCAAAGATCCTGGGCGCACGGTTTATCTATCACTTTCAGGATGT
>CALFAK010000139.1 GCA_937948985.1 uncultured Neomegalonema sp.
CGGCGGCACGGGCAATGACATGCTCGACGGCGGCGGTGCGGCCGACAATATCATCGGTGGCGACGGCAATGATCTCGCTCTCGGCGGCCTCGGTGCAGACATGATCGACGGCGGTGACGGCGCGGACACGCTTAACGGCGAGGACGGCCTCGACAGCATCTCCGGCGGGTTGGGGGATGACCGCATTCTTGGCGGCATCGGTGCAGACAGCCTCGCGGGCAATCAGGGCGATGACGTGATTATCGGCCAGCGCGGCAATGATCGGTTGTCGGGCGGCGATGGCGATGACCGTCTTGCGGGCGGCATCGGGTTTGATACGCTGAACGGCGGCGCGGGCAACGACATCCTCGTCGACAGCGCCGATAATCAGGCCGACCGTTTCATCTTCGCGGACGGCTATGATCAGGACCGCATCAACGGCTACGACCAGGGCATCGACGCGATCAGCCTCGATGACGGCCTCTGGGGCGGCGGCCTCACGGGGCAGCAGGTGGTGGATATGTTCGGCACCACCAACGCCACTGGAACCATCCTGACCCTCGATTTCGGAGACGGCGATGTGCTGCAGGTGCAAAACAGCACAGGCATCGACGCAATGACGCTGGGCGCGGACATCGCCATTTTCTAGGGTCTGTTGGGTATCAGGATTCACGCAAGTTTTGGCGGGAATTCTGACCCCGGTTGATCGCGAATGACGCTAAGCGCTCACAACCCCGCCGCCCCGCGCGAACTTGCCACGTGTGTCGATGATCAGCGGTGCGTGCGCCCCGATCATCGCGTAGTCAAAATCACGGTGCGCGGTCAGCAGGACCACCGCGTCCTGGGCGGACAGCACCTCCGGCGTCAGCGGCACGGACGACAGATCAAACGCGTGAGCGCGCATTTGCGGGAAATGCGGCACATGCGGGTCGCTGTAGCTGAGCACAGCGCCCAAATCCCGCAACTGCTCCATAACCAGCACCGACGGGCTTTCGCGCGGGTCACCGATGTCAGGTTTGTAAGCGATGCCCAGCACGAGAATTTTCGCCCCGCGTATACTGACAGAGCGTTCGTTCAGGGCGCGGAACAGGCGGTCTACCACATAGCCCGGCATCGACGCATTTATCTCCCCCGCCAGCTCGATAAACCGCGTATGCAACCCGTACTCGCGGGCCTTCCATGTCAGGTAGAACGGGTCAATCGGGATGCAGTGGCCGCCCACCCCCGGTCCCGGATAGAACGGCGTAAAGCCGAACGGTTTGGTCGCCGCCGCCTTGATGATCTCGAATATATCCACGCCCATCCGGTCAGCCAGCACCTTCATCTCGTTGACGAGGCCGATATTGACGGAGCGGTAGATGTTTTCCAGCAATTTGACCATCTCGGCCACTTGGGTCGAACTGACCGGGACAATCTGATCGACCACCGCCGAGTACAGCGCCTCGCCCACCGCGAGGCAGTCCGGCGTCATGCCACCGACGACTTTGGGGATGGTGGCGGTGGAAAAACCCGCATTGCCGGGGTCTTCGCGTTCCGGGGAGAAGACGAGATGGTAGTCGCGGCCAATCTCCAGCCCCGCCGCACGGATGACCGGAGCGATGGTTTCCTCGGTCGCGCCGGGAAAGACGGTGCTTTCCAGGCTCATAACCTGTCCGGCGCGCAGATAGGGGGCGGCGGCGGCGATGGTGTTGGTGACAAAGCTCATATCCGGTTCACGGTGGACGCCCAGCGGGGTCGGAACGCAGATAATGAGCACATCCGGTTCGGCGGCGCGGGCGTAATCTGTGGTCGCCTCAAATCCGCGCTGGCGCATCGCGGCGATTTGGGTGTCGGGGATGTGGCCGATGGGGCTGATACCGTTGTTGAAGCCGTCCACACGCGGAGCATTCACGTCAAAGCCCAGCACCCCAAACCCGCACTCGCTGAACCGCAGGGCGAGAGGCGTGCCGACATATCCGAGGCCGATGATCCCGATCAGCGCGGTGCGGTCTTCGATTTTGGAGATCAGCGTCATTGTGGCTCGCCCGTGATTCTGATGATGGAGAGTGTGGTATCACGGCAGCGGACGAATTTCGCTAGGGTGCAACACACAACTCAAGCGAGATCCAAAACCAAGAAAATCCGGGTTTTCAAATTATGAGCAGCGCAAACGCCAAGTCTAATAGAATGGAGCGGGGATACGGTTTTGACAACGCTACACGTCACTTAATTATGCACATTGGGGCGCGCAGCGCCGCAGACTCGAGGTGCTTGCCACTAACGGCGTTTGATCGGATGACAAAACTTTATGCCTGCCACAATTCCGTCGCTCATCCTGAGCAATGCTCTGCGCGTCATCAGGGCGTGACATTCTCACGGAAATTTCATACCATTTTGACACAGACAAAAATGAGCAGAAAGGCGGCGAAAAATGCCGCAAGACGATCCCAAATTCACCGGCAGTGCCGGACGCAGGGCGCTGGGGCATCTGGGCGAGCGCTGGCGTACGTCGGTGACACGCCGCCTGTCAGAGCGTGGCGATGTGCCGGACAGTTTCGCCTTTAAACCTGCCAGCCTGACGCTGGGTTCAGCGGAGCAGGCGGCAGCAAAGCTGCGCGGGCAGTTCACGCTGAACGGCACCACAATCCGCATTGAGCGCGGTGATCCGTGGCGCACCGATGCACCCTCGACAGGCTGGGCCGAGGCGCTTCACGGGTTTCAATGGATGGCGGATTTTCGTGCCTCCGATGGTGATGCGGCGCGCAAGGCCGCGCGGCGTGTGACGGATTCGTGGCTGCACAGGCACGGCAAAGCGGGCGGGCTGCCTTGGCGTCCGGCGATTGTGGGCGACCGCGTCGTCGCGTGGTGCATGAGCGCCGATCTGCTGACCGAAAATGCCGAACCCGTTTATCGCAGCGACTTCTTCCGCTCCCTCGCCACGCAAGCGCGCTACCTTGATCGCACAGCGGCGGGCGAAACCTTGCCCATAGACAGGCTGCGCGCCAGCCTTGGCGTCGCCTATGCGGGCATCTCTCTGCCCGGACACGGTGCCATGCTCGAACGCGGTATCGGGATGGTGATGAACGCGGCACGTGCCGCAACCCTTGCGGATGGCGGCCCGTCGAGCCGCAATCCCGGCGATCTGCTCACCCTGCTGCTAGCGCTGGTTCAATTGCGCGAAGATATCGATAAAGCAGGCGAAGGCGTTCTCTCCGCCAAGCTGACCCCGCTGATCGAGAAAAGCACCCCGATCCTGCGGATGCTGCGCGCGGGTGATGGCGGATTGGCGCTGTTCAACGGCGCGCGGGCCGATGATGCGGCGCGGATCAATCTGGTGCTGGTGGAATCCGGCGACACAAAACCCGCGCCCGAACAGGCCACAGCCTCCGGCTATCTACGCCTTAACGCGGGTACAACCAACGCGTTGATGGATGCGGGAGCCGCTGCGGAGGGTGCCTATGCCCGGTTTTCCCATGCGGCGCCGCTGGCGCTGAACGTATCCTCCAGCGGGCAGCGAATGATTGTCAATTGCGGGTCGGGGGTGCATCTGGCAACGGATTGGCATTCGCCGTGCCGCGCCTCAGCTGCACATTCGGCACTGACGGTTGCCGAGCGCTCGCCGTGTGATTTTGAGGGTAAGCCAAGTACCCCTTTCCGTAAAATTCACCGCTGCGCACGTATTCTCGAACGCCGCTGCGAGCGCGATGACAGCGGTATATGGGCGCTGGCCGCGCATGACGGCTATACGGCGCGCTATGGCCTGATCCATTATCGCCGCCTGTTCATGGATGCGACGGGGGCGGATTTCCGGGGCGAGGACACGCTGACACTGGCCAAGGGCGGCGCGCGGACGTTGGAAAAATCACGGGCCGCCCGTAAAAGCCCGGACGGGCCGCACTTCGCCATCCGCTTCCACTTGCACCCCGATGTGCGTGTCTCGATTGCCGACAATAAAGCTTTGATTGCGCTGCAAAACGGTGAGCAGTGGCAGATGATGCAATCGGGTGGAAAAATCGGGATTGAAGACAGCGTCTATATTCCCGGCCTTTCAGCGCCCGCGCCGTGCAAACAGATTGTGATTGAGAGCGCGTTGCGCGATACGGAGGGGCAAGTGCGTTGGGCCTTGAAACGCCTCGCGACCGCGAACTCAAACCACGAGAGCTAAATGACTGATATACAGCCGATCCGCCGCGCCCTGCTTTCCGTCTCTGACAAAGCGGGGCTGATCGAATTTGCGCAAAGTCTGCATGATGCGGGGGTTGAGCTGGTTTCGACGGGGGGGACGGCCAAGGCCATCGCGGCGGCGGGAATGCCTGTGCGCGATGTGGCCGAGCTGACCGGATATCCTGAGATGATGGACGGTCGTGTGAAAACACTGCATCCGGCGGTGCATGGCGGATTGCTGGCGCTGCGCGACAATGTGGATCACGCGAAGGCAATGGATGAGCATGGCATCGGCGGAATCGATCTGCTGGTGGTCAATCTCTATCCATTCGAGGCAACCGTCGCGGCGGGCGGGGATTTTGATACCTGCGTGGAGAATATCGACATCGGCGGGCCGGCAATGATCCGTGCGGGGGCGAAGAATTGGCAGCATACGGCGGTTGTCGTTGATATCGGCGATTACAGCACTGTATTGGAGGCGATTGCGTCCGCTGGCGGCATGGATGCGGCGGGGCGCAAGCGCTTGTCGGCCAAAGCATACGCGCGCACGGCGGTCTATGATGCGGCGATTTCAAACTGGTACGCGGCGCAGGTTGGCGAGGCGGTTCCTGCCTACAGCGCCACGGGCGGCACGCTGCGCGAGACGCTGCGCTATGGCGAGAACCCGCACCAATCGGCGGCTTTCTATACCAACGGCGACGCGCGGCCCGGTGTGGCGACGGCGACGCTGATCCAAGGCAAAGCGCTGAGTTATAACAACATCGCCGACGCGGACGCGGCGTTTGAGCTGGTGGGCGAGTTTCCCCCCGAAACCAACTTCACCTGCGCCATCATCAAGCACGCCAACCCCTGCGGCGTGGCCACACGCGCGACACTCGCCGATGCCTACCGCCACGCCTATCGTACTGATACCACGTCGGCTTTCGGCGGGATTGTCGCGCTGAACGCGCCGTTGGATGCGGAAACGGCTGAGGAAATCACCAAGATTTTCACCGAAGTCGTCATTGCGCCCGGTGCGAGCGATGAGGCGAAAACGATCTTTGCGGCGAAGAAAAACCTGCGCCTGATGCTGACCGACGCCTTGCCCGATCCAACTGTGCCGGGGATGTTGCTCAAGCCTGTTTCGGGCGGCTTTCTCGCACAAGGCCGCGACACAGGACGTCTCACCGCCGCCGATCTTACCTGCGTTACCAAGCGCCAGCCAAACGATCAGGAGCTGGCCGATTTGATGTTTGCATGGCGGGTGGCCAAGCATGTGAAATCGAACGCGATTGTCTACGTCAAAGACGGCGCGACGGTAGGGATTGGCGCGGGGCAAATGAGCCGTGTGGATTCCACCCGCATCGCCGCGCGCAAAGCGGGCGATATTGCCGAGGCCGAGGGGCTGGACACCTCGCCCGCGATTGGATCGGTGGTGGCATCCGATGCGTTTTTCCCATTTGCGGACGGGTTGATAACGGCTGCCGAAGCGGGGGCAACGGCAATTATCCATCCCGGCGGCTCCATGCGCGACGAGGAAGTCATAGCCGCTGCCGATGAACGCGGCCTTGCCATGATGCTCACAGGAATGCGGCACTTCCGGCATTAATGCCAATGGCCCCGACCGCACCAAACGCCGGTAGTATGGAAACTAAACCTGCGCCTCGATCAGGCGGATCGCTTCATCAACGGCGCGTTCGATACTCATCTCCGTCGTATCGAGCGTTGCCGCGTTTTCGGCCCGACGCATCGGCGCATTGGCCCGCCCCGCATCGCGTTCATCACGCTCATGAATATCGCGCAGCACATCGCGATAGGCGATATCAGATTTCAACGACAGTTCCCGCCACCGCCGCGCCGCCCGTACATCCGCCTCCGCCGTCACGAACAACTTTGCCCGCGCATCAGGCAGAACCACCGTGCCGATGTCGCGCCCGTCCAGCACAGCGCCAGGCGCGCCAACCGCAAAATCCCGCTGCCAGCGTAACAGCGCCGCGCGCACAGGCGGATGCGCCGCGACAACCGATGCCATGCGCCCCGTCTGCGCACTGCGCAAATCAGCACGGTTAAGATCTTCGGGCGACAACGTTTGCGCAATCCGCGCCGCCGCTTCAGGGTCTGACGGATCGGCTTTCGCCCTGGCACAGCACGCGGCAACCGCCCGGTACAGCAATCCGGTATCCAGATGCCGCAGCCCGAACTTTGCGGCAATGGCGCGTGAAATAGTGCCCTTACCGGACGCGGCAGGACCATCAATGGCAATCGTGAGAATATCCGTATTCATGAGGCTTATACTTAAATTATTTCGTCGCGATTTCCGAGTCATCTGATTGTCATCTGTCACCGGAGGGGCGAGTATACCCTTTGACCTACCGGAGCGACGATATGATTTCTCTACTTGGCCTGCCACAAGACAATAATTCCAGCTATCTGACCGGCCCGGCGCTCGCCCCGCAACGGATACGCGAGGCAATCCGCTGTGATTCCGCGAATATGTTCACAGAAACAGGCCACGATCTGGGCGCGGATGGTCTTTGGAGCGATGCGGGTGATGTGGCGCTGGCCGATCTCGCAGGCAAGGCCGCCTTTACCGCCATCCACTCCCGCGTTGCTGCGCTGATCCCACAAGGCCGGGTTCTGAGCCTCGGCGGTGATCATTCGGTCGCCTACCCCGCCATTTTCGCCCATGCGCAGGCATATGACGGCTTGAACATCCTGCATATCGACGCCCACCCGGACCTCTATGACGATATGCAAGACAACCCGTTCAGCCACGCCTCACCCTTCGCACGGTTGATGGAGAGCGGGCGGGTCAAGCGGCTGGTGCAGGTCGGCATCCGTACCCTGAACGCCCATCAACGGGCGCAAGCGTCGCGGTTTGGTGTTGAAATTCACGAGATGCGCGACCTGAGCGGGGTTGCGGCCATCGCCTTCGACGGCCCCGTCTATCTGTCCTTCGACCTTGATGCGCTGGACCCCGCTTTTGCGCCAGGCGTCTCGCATTTTGAGCCGGGCGGGCTTTCAACACGGGAGGTGCTTTCGATCATCCATAATTTCAAAGGCACGCTTATCGGGGCCGACATTGTAGAATTGAACCCCCACCGCGACCCCTACGGCATGACCGCGATGGTCGCGGCCAAGATCGCCAAGGAAATCATGGGCCGCATGATCGAAGCGCGCGGGTAGAACTCAGTTGAACCGCGTCGGGCGATAAGGGGACAGCAGCGGCGACATTTCACCGCGCAAAATCTCCCCCGCCGCCAGCTTGCCGATCATCGGCCCCAGCGTCACGCCGCTATGGGTGCTGGCGAGGAACAGACCCGGGGCGCCATGCGGCACGCCGACCACCGGAAATTTGTCCACCGGGATGGGTCGCACCCCGTGCATGATCCGCTCGGTCACGATCTCAACCCCCTTGAACCGCGCCCGCATCCGCGCCAATAACTCGGCGGGGTCGGGCAAGCCATCGCTGTAAATCTCACCCAGGATCAGCCGCCCGTCGTTGCGCTGGTGGATATGGATATCATGCGCCCAGATCACGTGGTTCAGTACGGGCGTAACGGGTGCGCTCTGGATGATAATCCCCGCCTTGTTCGCCATCGGCAAACGCACATCTGCGCCAGCCAGCAATGCCTCCGCCTGCGGTCCGGCGGCACAGACCACCACATCCGCGCGCATCTCGCCCGGTGCCGTCTGCACCCCGACAACCCGCTCGCCATTGCGCAGAAAGCCCGTTACGGCACAGCCGCTCATCAACGTCGCCCCCCGCGCCACAGCCGCAGCAATCAACGCTGCTACGACCGCTTCCGCGTTGGCACCGCCCTCTTCGCGCGTATGGATCGCCCGTTCGGGCGGATCGGCAAAGGCAGGTTCCAGCGCGGCAAACTGCGCCGCATCCACGAAATTCGCCTCATAGCCCATCCCGCTCAGATGCGCCTGTTCTGCGGTTGTTTCAGCGGGGTCGCTATGCCAGGTCAGTGACCCGCCCCAACGCGCGGCATCCTCAACACCCAACTGCCCGACAATATCGCGAAACTCCGCCACCGCCGCATGGCGCAGTTTGAAATATTCAGCGGTCGCGGCGGAATTGGCGTTGATCCAAGAGAACGTATTCCCCGTCGTTCCGCTCGCAGGGGTGGCCTGATCCAACACGGTAACCTCCGCACCGCCCAGTGTCAGCTGATACGCAATTGACGCGCCGATAATGCCCGCGCCTATGACGATAATTTTCTCAGGCATTCGACCCTCGCGCTTGTCAAAATACAACACATCGTATGACACAGCTTTTAGGGAGAAATATATTCCCGAACCAGCAAATATCCGCTACCCCTCATCCGTTCCTGCAACAGCCCCGGAAGTGAGAATGAGCGGCCCGCTGCACAGATACCGCGCGTTAGTCAAAGACGGCTCGATCATTTCCGATCCGGGTCAAAACATGGCGCTGGAAAAATTGCAGATGCTGTGGGGCCGGCTGGGCGAGGTTAAACCCGCCGCACAAAAATCACGCGGGTTGTTCGGTTTCGGGCGCAAAGCCGCGCCGGAACCAACGCTTAACGGCCTCTATCTCTACGGCGGTGTCGGGATCGGCAAGTCGATGATGATGGATATGTTCTACAAGGACGCGCCGATCGAACCCAAGCACCGCATCCATTTTCATGACTTTATGCAAGACGTGCACAGCCGCCTGCGCATACAGCGCACCAAGGGCACGGAAGATCCGCTGAACATCGTCGGCGCGGAACTCGCCGCAGAGTCACGGCTGCTCTGTTTTGATGAGGTACAAGTCACCGATATTGCCGACGCGATGATTTTGGGGCGCTTGTTCGAGGTGATGTTCGCCGCCGGGGTCGTGATCGTCGCCACCTCGAACCGTCACCCCAAAGACCTCTACAAAAACGGCCTAAACCGCCACCTGTTCGTGCCGTTTATCGAGAAACTGGAGACGCATCTCGACATTCTCCATGTCAACGGTCCGCCCGATTACCGCAAGCAGGAGGCAGAGCGCGGCGGCGTCTATTTCGCCCCTGTGGAGGATGCCACCCGTGCCGCTTTTGATGATCTGTGGCGCAGTTTTTGCGGTGATAACGTCCCCTTCCCCGCCATGCTCAACGTGCAGGGACGGTTTGTCGAGCTGCCGCTGGCCACCAAGACGGAGGTCCGCGCCACCTTCTTCGACCTGTGCGCAAAGCCGCTGGGGTCCGCTGATTATCTGCTGTTGGCGCAGTCCTACAAGACCGTTTTCCTGGAAAACGTACCCGTCATGTCACCGGAAAAACGCGATCAGGCCAAGCGCTTCATCACCCTGATCGACGCCCTCTACGAGGCCAAAACCCGCCTCGTCCTGCTCGCCGCCGCAGAACCGGACGCGCTCTATATCGCAGGTGATGGGGCATTCGAGTTTGAACGCACAGCATCAAGGCTGACCGAAATGCGCTCTGAGAAGTATTTGCAGGCGGTCGGCTAGCAATACAGCGGCACGGTAACAAAGCGCTGGATTGTCGGACTTGCCATTATTCGCAACGCGGTCCATCGTACCTTCATTATTAACAACCGATTGGGGTATAAATGTCCGGGGCGGATGAAGACTTCTTCGACAATATCTACCAGCTGACCGATGCCGATCAAACGGCGGCACATTATGCGAAATTCGCCCGTGGCTATGAAGATGCGATGGCCGGAAACGGTTATATAACCCCGCAACGCTGCGCCGAAGCGCTGGCCGCCACAGGGTTGGACAAAGACGCCCCGATCCTCGATATCGGCTGTGGAAGCGGGTTGAGCGGGGCCGCCATGCGGGCGCAAGGGTTCACCACCATCGACGGCACCGATTTCTCGCCGGAAATGCTGGAAATCGCAAAAACCAAAGGGATATACCGCACGCTCAGCCAGCAGGATTTGCGCAGCTTCGGCGGCGGAAATGCCTATGCGGCGATCACCGCCGTGGGCGTGCTCAACCCCGCCCATGCCCCTGCCACCGTAATTGATGAGGCGCTGGAGGCGCTGGGACCGGGGGGAATTTTCGTGTTCTCACTCAACGACCACGCCATTGCCGATGGCACCTATGAGGGCAGGATTCACGAGATCACCGATACCGGATTCGCCCAACTCCTGCACCGCGAATACGGCGCGCATATGCCGGGGCAAGACTTGCAATCATGGGTATTGGCTTTACGCAAAAGCTGACGGGTGGCGCGATCTTGCGCTTTCTCTTACCGCCCCCGGAACACCCCGCCTAAAACACCGCGCACAATCTCCCGCCCGATCCGAGAAGAAACGGAGCGGGCGAAGGATTTCATGGCCGCTTCCGCTACGGTCTGACGGTTGCTGCCACGCCGGGCAGTGGCCTTTTTCTGCTTTGGAGCAGAAGGTTCGCGGACTTGCGGCATAGATTTGGGTTGATAACGGCGGCCCTTGTTAAATTGCTCGAAATCAAGCGTCAAACCGCCGGATGCGGATTGGGTAGTAACCTGCTGCACCTCTTCCGATACCTCATTCGCGCGCTCGGTAAGCACTTCAAACGCCGACTTGCGATCAACGGCCTCATCGTAGAAGCCGTAAACGGGAGAATCGTTCATCACTTGCTGACGCTCAGCATCGGTCAGCGGGCCAAGGCGCGAGGATGGCGGGCGTATCAGGGTACGCTCGACCATCGACGGCGCACCTTTTTCCTGCAACGTGGAGACCAGCGCCTCGCCCGTACCCAGATCGGGAATGGCTTGTTCCGCATCAAACGCGGGGTTCGGGCGGAACGTCTCCGCCGCCGCACGCAAGGCCTTGGCATCGCGCGGCGTATAAGCGCGCAAGGCGTGCTGGACGCGGTTGCCGAGCTGGCCGAGGATATCATCGGGCACATCGGCAGGGTTCTGGGTGATGAAATAAACGCCGACGCCTTTTGAACGGATCAGGCGCGCAACCATTTCAACCTTATCAATCAATGCCTTGGGGGCATCCTCAAACAGCAGATGCGCCTCGTCGAAGAAAAAGACGAATTTGGGTTTATCGGGGTCACCAACTTCGGGCAATTCCTCGAACAGTTCCGAGAGGAGCCAAAGCAGGAAAGTCGCGTAGAGTTTTGGCGATTGCATCAGCTTTTCAGCGGCGAGAATGTTGATTTGGCCCTGCTTGCGGGGGGTCAGGGCGATCATGTCTTTGAGTTTCAGCGCAGGTTCGCCGAAAAACTTGTCCCCACCCTGCTGTTCCAATACCAACAAACGGCGTAAGATCGCACCAACGCTGGCGCGCGTGACATAGCCATAAGTGGTTGAAATCTCTTTCGCATTCTCACCCACATGATTCAGGATCGACCGCAGGTCCTTCAGATCGAGCAGCAGCAATCCCTGATCATCCGCGATGGAAAAAGCGATATTGACGACACCCTCTTGCGTTTCGTTCAGGCCGAGAAGTTGGGACAGCAGCAGCGGCCCCATTTCGGTGATCGTGGTGCGGATCGGATGGCCCTGTTCGCCGAATAAATCCCAGAAAACAACAGGGAAATCGTCGTACCCGTAATCGTCAAAGCCGATGGTATTAGCCCGCGAAACCAGCTTGTCATGCAGTTTATGTTCATGGGTTCCCGCAGCGGCCAGCCCAGAAAGATCGCTCTTCACATCAGCCATGAAAACCGGAACCCCGGCTTGAGAGAAACCTTCGGCGAGGATTTGCAGCGACACCGTCTTACCAGTGCCCGTTGCCCCCGCGATCAGGCCATGCCGGTTGCCGTATTTCAGCAGCAGGTTTTGCTTAACCGCGTAATCCTTGCCGCCGCCGCCGATGAAAATGCTGTCTGAACTCACGGGTCTCTCCTTGGTGGTCGCTTGATCGAACCGCCAACTGCGTGCGGATCATCAGTGTATTCGAGTTTTAGTGTTCCCTGCTGTCCGCCCTTGCCGGCGTCAGGTTTTGCCTTTGGTGGCGCGAGTTTAGAGGCAGGGGTAAAGCACAGGCTCAGGACTGCGAGGGCGCTCAGCAACGTTATGATCACACCCGGAAACGCACCCAATCTGGCCAACGCCTCAATGCCCGGAACCATATTCCAGCGTATTGCTGCGATGGCTGCGCCTGCGAATAACAGCAACATGACGATCAAGCCCGCCCGACGATCTGCAATCACGCGGCGGTTCGCATCGTCTCCGGGCACGACCATGTAAAGGACCGAATGCACGATCCCTCCTGCAAAACTGACCAAAAACAGTGTGATAAGCACAAGCAAAAGACATTTGAGCAAGATCGACCCGCGCAGCATACTGAGTGTTGCGACGATGGCGTCGTCCGGCCCTCTGCCCTGTACCGCCACCCAGATCGCGCCGCCGCTGTTGCGGTCCACCGCCAGCGTCACACCGCCGATGATCAAGATCGTCAGAATGGTGATAAACATCGGTGCGAACACAAACATTCTCAACGCGTTTGCGAGGCTGTACCCGCGCGCCGCACGGCTCATAAAATAACCAACCAACGGGCCGAATGTCATCCAGCCACCCAGATAAACAATGGTCCACCGTTCAGACCAAACACCGTTCAGCCCATCAATCATGAATTGCGGAGAATACTTGATTGACCACCAAAGCGCCCGCAATCCACCGCCCAGCACAAAGCCTTTGGAGGGACCGAGGATAAAGAGGGCCAGCAGGAAAACATACAACAGCGTCAGCCCCGCACAGGCCAGCGCAGCGTAGGATCGGCTGACAGGCCGCGCACCGATCATCACGGCAAGAATGGCCAGAATGGCAACTATAATCGCCGCTGTACCACCACCGTGCGGCGTACCGCTGAGATGCGACATCAGCGCAGACAACACCAGCGCCCCGCCCGCCAATCCGGCCACGAGCGCCAGTAAGCCGAAACCAATGCTCGCACCATCCATCAAACCGCCACGCACCCGTAAGCGCTTTCCAAAGCGCGGGCCGGAAAGCACCGTATCAAGCGACGGCGCGCCCCATTGGGTGTGCACGGTGACGGCGAAACCGATCATAAACATGCCGTAAATCAAATGCGCGAGAATACCCCAATGCAGATACGCGGCGCTGCGCCCCAACACTTGCGCCTCCAACGAATTTCGCATCACATCGAACGCGCCGGGCAAGCTGCGCGCATGGAACAGCGGCTCGGCAGAGGCCCAGAACAACAGACCGATAGATGTGCTGGCCGCGACGCCCACAGCTGTACACTCAAAGGGCGCAAGCCTTGGCAAAGCATCCGGCCCGCCAATCTTGATACGGCCCAACATTCCCGCACCCAGCAACATGGCCAAAACCGCCAGCACCGCGACACCGATGAACAGCCAGCCGAGCATCTCAAAACCCGCCAAACGGAATTTTTCTGACGCCGCAATCACGCTACCCATACGTCCCTTTTTTGCCGCCGCCCAAAGGCAGACGAGCAGGAGAATAGGCATAACGATCAAACCCATACGGGTCGTATTGCGCATCAGCAGCACCTTGAAACTGTCTAATGCCTAAATGCGCAGATTATTAAGCGAAGGTAAAGACTCCGCTCGCCGGAGAGTGCGGGTTTACGTCGACTGTTGTTTGATTTCCGGCGGCTCAAAGGCGGTAACAGGGGGCGCTTTGCCCTCGAATAAGGCGACATCCACGAGGCAGGTATGAGCGATCGGGCCTTGCGCGAGCTTTGAGGTGCCCTTGTCAGGCGTCAGGACATTGGGATTGCCGTGTTTACACAGACTGCCCGCGCGGCCCGGCGTTTCAGGATCATACCAAGCGCCCGTGCTCATCTGGATCACGCCGGGCCGGATAGCATCGCTGACAACGACCGCGCCAAGGCACGCGCCGCGATCATTAAACACCCGCACGACATCGCCCCCCGACAGTCCGCGCGCGGCGGCATCGTCGGGATGCAACATCACCGGTTCACGGCCTTTGAGCTTCGATGCCTTGCTGACCGGACCGTGATCAAGCTGGGAATGCAGCTTCGCGCTTGGTTGGTTTGAGATCAGGTGCAGCGGGTATTTCGCATCCGCTTTACCAAGCCATTCCAATGGCTCACGCCAGACCGTGTGGCCGGGACAATCATCATAGCCGAAACCATCAACGGTTGCGGAGAATATTTCGATCTTGCCACTGGGGGTTTTGAGCGGGTTGGCGATCGGATCATCGCGGAAATCCCGCAGCATGACGGTCGGCTCGCTTGGCGGTGCCATCTTGAAATATTGTTGTGCGCGCAATTCGTCGAGCGAAGGCAGTTCGACTTTGTTTTCAGCCATCCGCTGGCGCGTCAGGTCATAAATCCAGCGCAGCCAATCGTCTTCATCACGGCCTTCAGTGAAGGCCTCATGCGTGCCCATACGCTTTGCAATTCCGGCGAAAGCGTTGAAATCATTACGCGCTTCGCCGGGGGCATCGGAAACTTTCTCCATCGCGATCAGGTAGGGATCGCGCGGACAGAGCATCAGATCGTTACGCTCCAGCGGCGTGGTGCAAGGCAAGACGATATCGGCGTGCCTGGCCATCGGGTTCCAGCACCACTCGTTGACGATAATTGTCTCCGGCTTTTGCCACGCTCGCAGCATACGGTTCAGGTCTTGATGGTGGTGAAACGCGTTACCGCCCGCCCACCAGACAAGACGGATATCGGGGTATGTGAGATGCTGGCCATCGAAATCAAACGGCTCACCGGGATGCAGCAGCATGTCTGATACCCGCGCGACAGGAATGAAATCCGCCACTTGTTTTTGCCCCTGCGGTAACGATGCGGCCTCCAGCGGGGTCATTTGCCCGCCAATGCTGTTCTCCGCGCTGTAACCGAACCCGAACCCGCCCCCCGGCAGGCCGATCTGACCCAGCATAGAGGCAAGAGTGATCGCGGCCCAGTAAGGCTGCTCGCCATGATCCTGACGGGTGAGTGACCATGCGACCGAGATCATCGTCCGCCCCGCTGCCATGCGCCGCGCGAGGTTGCGGATGGTTTCCGCCGATAATTCACTGATTTCAGCGGCCCAAGCCGCATCTTTGACGATACCGTCAACTTCTCCACTCAAATACGCCTCAAAGCGTTCAAACCCGACCGTATATCGGTCGAGAAACGCGCGGTCATGCAGCCCGTCAGCGACAAGCGTATGTGCAATGGCAATCATGAGTGCAGTGTCGGTGTTGGGCCGCGCGGCCAGCCATTCCGCGTCCAATTCGTCCATCATATCCGAGCGCAGCGGACTGATATTCACGAATTCAGTTCCAGCGGCACGGGCGCTGCGCATTCCGCCCGGTTGAAAATGCTCCCCCACCCCACCGGATTCGATCTGACCGTTCTTAACGGGTGCACCACCGAATGCGACGAAGAGATCAGTGCTTTCCGCAATGGAGTCCCAGCTTGTAATCTTGTTCAGAAACCCACGGAAATCACCCAGAATATGCGGAACCATCGCCTCGGCGGCGGCAAAGCTGTAGGTGCCGAATGATCCCGTGAAACCGCCGATGGTGTTGAGGAACCGCTTCATCTGGCTTTGCGCATGATGGAAGCGCCCCGCGCTGGCCCAGCCATACGAGCCGGCGTAGATCGCGCTGTTGCCATGAGCGGCAATCACGCGGTTCAGTTCATCTGCAATCAGACGCTCAACCTTTTCCCAACTGACCGCGACAAAAGCCTCCGCCCCCCTGCGATCCGTTCTGTGGCCCGGACCATGCTCAAGCCAGCTTTCGCGCACCATCGGCGATGTGATGCGGGTCGGGCCGCTTTGCACGTCAATAATACCATGCCCGATGGGCGAGGGATCGGGGTCGCGCTCGAAATCGGTCATGCCTACGGCGCAACCATCTTTGGTCTCAACGCGATAGGTGCCCCAATGGGCCGCTGTCAGAGGAAGGGATGATTTAGCCATAATAATGCCCGCAGAAACGTGTTCGGGTTTCACGATGCGGCGAAAGCGATGGGGTATCAAGCGCTTTGCTTCACGCAAAAAAGAAAGGGCCGCGCCTTGGCGCGACCCTCGCAGGAATGGTCATCAAAGACCGTATCTCAGGCGGAAGTCACCTTGTTAGAGATGAAACCCGTTAGCCCTGCAACAGTCCCTTTGACCTGAATCCCACTGACCATTGGATCACCTCCTTTCGATTTGTTAAAAACTAAAACCAAGCGTATCCGAGATGTCCGAAAACGCAAGCGGTGAATTGCACTCTGCGACGATCACGACATTCTTGCCCCTCGACCT
>CALFAK010000140.1 GCA_937948985.1 uncultured Neomegalonema sp.
GCTGATCACGGCCAATGAAGCAAGCTATATGGTCGATGACGATCTGGTTTTCGGAGTCGAGATCAATGGCGACGCCCGTGCATATCCGTTGCGGATCATGGGTTGGCACGAGATGTTTAACGACGTGATCGGCGGCAAACCCGTGGCGTTGGCCTATTGCACATTGTGCGGGGCGGGGGTGCTCTATGAGACGACCGTGCCGGGTTTCGATGCACCGTTGGTTTTCGGCTCGTCCGGTTTCCTCTATCGTTCTAATAAACTAATGTTTGACCGCGCGACGGATAGTCTTTGGAATCAATTCACAGGCAAGCCTGTTGCGGGGCCGTTGGTGAACAGCGGTATTGAACTGAAAACCTTGCCTGTCACCATTACGACGTGGGCAAAATGGCGCGCCAAGCACGCCGATACACGTGTTTTGGCCCTGCAAACCGGGCACAGCCGCGATTACAGTTCCGGTGCGGTGTATCGCGAATATTTCGCCTCATCAGAGCTGATGTTCCCGTCGCTGGGTGGCGGCAGGAATCTGCAACAGAAAGACTTTGTTTTCGGTCTGCGTCTTCCGGGCGGCGCGAAAGCGTATCCTCTTGAGAAATTCCGCACCAAGCCGGTCATCAATGACCGTGTGGGCTTTCAGGATGTGGTTCTTGTGGGCGAAACCGATAGCAGAACCGTGCGTGCTTATGGTTCCGGCGGGATGCGGTTTTCCGGCTCTGGCGAGACGCTGACCGCTTCTGACGGGTCGCTATGGCGGGTTGAGGAAGAAGGTTTGATCGGTGCGAATGGCCAACGCCTGCCGCGCTTGCCGGGGCATATCTCCTACTGGTTCGGCTGGCAGAGTTTTGTCGGTGGCAGCAGCGAGTTTTATGAGGGCTAGAGCCTATTGGACCGGGCCACAGAGCGTCAGAATGCGCGCAAGTCCTGGCGGGAATTTTGACGCTCTGTGGCCCGATCTAATCGCGAAATTACTTTAACCGACACTCAGGTCTTCCAAAGCTTCCTCGTCAAGCAAGTGGTAATAACCGCCTGTTCGCGACACCAGGCCTTTGCGTTTCCATTCATTGAGGACGCGGCTCACATTTTCGCGGCTGGCCCCGATCATGGCGGCAAGTTCGGCCTGGGTCAGTTTATGGGCGATGCGGCCCGTATCATCGCCCATCGCCTCGCCAAACCCTTTGCGCAGTCGCAGCATGACTTGGGCAAGCTGACCTGCGAGGGGCAGGAAATCACGTGCGGCGAGGGCATCATTCGTATCGCGGAGCCGCCGCGCGATCATGCTGAGCATCAGGCGGTAAAGTTCGGGATGTTCATCCGCAAAGCGGAAGAAACCCGCTTTTGACCAGTATATCAATGTCGACGGACGTAATGCCGTTATGGTGGCTGAACGGGGTGCTTCGTCGAAAATAGCCATTTCCCCTATGGCATCGCCCATGCTGAAAACCGCGAGAAGTTGCTCACCGCCATCCGCAGAGATTCGCGTGGCTTTCAAACCCCCTGATTTTACAACGTAAAATCCCTCAGCATTATCGCCCTCAAGAAAAAGTGATTGCCCTGCCACGAGTGCCACTGAGGTGCCGCGTGCGACCAAACCTTCGGACAAAGTATCCCTGATACCGCCGAACATCGCTGAATTGGTGAGAAAACTGATGACTGATGATGGCACGACCGACCCCCTGATATTGAATCGGTTCGATCTTAACCCATGCTGTGTTAAATTGGGAGTGTGATATATATCACATTGTTCAGCAGAAAACTGTGCAAATAAGAATGGGTCGAACACTGCGGTGAGACCCACCCTGACCCACATCAAGCCGCCGTGTGACACATCTGACGTTGTGTACCTTAGTATACGTGTTGTTTGCACAGTTGATGGCGGGGTTCTTAGGAGCCTCGTCATTACGATTGAGCTTTTAGAGTTTAATCCCATCGCTTTTATCCGTGATCACCGATAGCCTGCGGCAATGTTTGGAACCATTGAAATTCCTGTGTGGTTAGCCGTGTGCGCGGGTCTGTTGGGCCTTGCGGGATTGTTGGACCGGATTATCGGCCCGTCGATACGCTGGATGTTCCGGAAGCGGGTGAACCGGACGATTGATCGGGTTAATCAACGACTGGCTCTGAAAATCCAGCCTTTCAAGCTGACCAAACGTAAAGTTCTGATTGATCGTCTCGTCTATGATCCGCAGGTCATGGAGGCGATGGATGACTATGTGCGTGAAGAAGGGGTTCCGCGCGAGGTTGCGTTGGAAAAAGTTGAGCAATACGCGCGCGAGACCGTGCCGGCCTTTTCAGCCTTCGCTTATTTCGCATTCGGTGCGCGGGTGGCGCGGTGGATCAGTCAGGGTCTGTATCGGGTGCGGTTGGGTTTCATCGACGAGGATGCGCTGGCGAAGGTGGACCCGACCGCGACGGTGGTGTTTGTGATGAATCACCGCTCGAACGTGGATTATCTGCTGGTCACCTATTTGGCGGCGGAACGGTCTGCGCTCAGCTATGCCGTGGGTGAATGGGCGCGGGTTTGGGGGTTGCAAAGCCTGATCCGGTCGATGGGCGCATATTTCATTCGCCGCAAATCCCGGAACGCCCTCTATCGCAAAGTTCTGGCGCGTTACGTGGCGATGGCGACGGAGGGCGGGGTCACGCAAGCGGTTTTTCCCGAAGGCGGGCTGAGCCGTGACGGCACATTACAGCCGCTGAAGCTGGGGTTGCTGGCCTATATGACCGAAAGGTTTGAGCCGGGCGTGTCGCGGGACGTGGTTTTTATTCCGGTCGGGCTGAATTATGACCGTGTGTTGGAGGACCGTATCCTCACCGATAAAGGTGAGGCGGAGGGTTCACGGCGTTTCAAGGTGCGGCCTTGGGAGGCTTTGGCGTTTACTGGTCGCCTGACATGGCGGCGGATTACAGGGCGGATGCATAAGTTCGGCTATGCCTGTGTGAGTTTCGGGAAGCCGTTGTCCCTGTCCGAGTTTATGGCCGGTCAAAGCGACGCGGGTGACCTCGCGCCGTTGGGGGATGAATTGTTGCGGCGGGTCGGGAATGTGATCCCGGTGCTGCCCGTATCGCTGATTGCGACTGTCTTGCTGGAGGCGGATGCGGCGCTCAGTCCGTTGGAGTTGAAGTCGCGGACATTGGCGTTGTTGCATCGGCTGGTGGCGGCGGGCGCTCATGCGCATATTCCGCGCGGGGATGATGATTATGCGGTGGAGGTCGGCTTGCGGATGCTGCGCTTGCGGCGGTTGATTTTGGAAGACGACGGGATGATCAGCGTCAATCCCGATGACGCGCATATCCTGCGCTACTATGCCAACGCGATTGCGCATTTGGAGCGATAGTCGCCGTAATTTCTCCTCTATTGGCCGGGTTTTCGCCCCGGTTGAGATGTTCTGCCGTATCTGCGTCATAATGCGATGCCGAAAAGCCACGCCTGCAAATCGGGCACAATTTTCTTGGAACTGATCCGGGGGGCATCTGCTTCTCCCGGTACGATCCAATTGAGGAGTACAACATCATGACTATCGCACGTAAGATTGCCGCTTCCGCTATCGCTGTTGCTCTGGGCGCAACGACTTTGGCTGCCAATGCGAAAACGGATGCCGAGCAAAATGATGGTCGGCTTGAGATCGGTTATCTGAATTGTGACATGGTTGATGGGGCAAACTTCGTCGTCTATTCGTCGCAGGAGTTTGTATGCAGTTTTCAGAATCCGGTTTCCAATGAAGAAGAGCTGTATGCGATGGAAATCCGCAAATATGGCGTTGATCTGAGCGTGACGGATGATGAAACACTGCGCTGGGCCGTGGTGGCACCGTCCACTTTTGAAGAAAAGGGCGTGCTTGAGGGCCGTTATGGGGGTGCATCGGCTGATGCTGCACTGGGTTACAGCCTTGGTGCCCGTGCGCTTGTCGGCGGTGGCGACAACTCGATCGCGTTGCAGCCTGTGAGCGTTTCAACCGGGGAGGGCCTGGGTGCCGCCGTGGGCATTGAACAGATGAAATTGACGTTCAAAGGCGCTCAGACCAAAGCTTGAGTCATTCACGATCAACTTGGGTAAGAATTCCCGCCAAGACTTGCGTGAATTCTGACACTCTATGGCTCAACTTGATCGTGGCTGACTCTAAATAACCATCCCGACGCGCCCTCGACGTCTGAAAATATGGTGGGGGCGCGTTGATAATCAACGTAAATTTACATGATTTGCTAATATTCATATTCTGGATGTAATAAGCTACAAATAACTTGTTTCGAGTACATTCAATCAAACGTTGAGTTTCTTCTTCGGGCGGTGATATGAATCTCGATACCTTCAGGAATGCGTTTTCCCAAGGGCCGGTGTGCATCTTTTTGTGGGATAACATCACGGGCATTTGGCCCGTGGCCGATGTTACGCCGAATGTTGAGGACTTAACGGGTTGGCCCGCATCCTATTTCGTAGACGGGCGCGTGAGTTTTGCGGAGCTGATACATCCCGAAGACCTGGCGCGTGTTGTTGAGGAAGAGGACGCTTGGAAAGAGAAGCGATCCACGACCGGGATCAATATGAAATACCGTATCCTGACACGATCAGGTGCGGTGCGGCATGTATCCGAATTTACGCAAAACGTGTTTGATGAATCCGGCGAAATCACTCAGTTAACCGGGTATGTCGTTGATGTCACCGAGCATTGTCAAAGCGAGGAAGCGCGCATTGCAGCCGAGCAAGCGGCAGAGGCGAAATCCCAGTTTCTTGCGAACATGAGCCACGAGATCCGCACCCCTATGAACGGGGTGATGGGATTGGCGGAATTGCTGAAACACTCCAATCTCAGTGAGCAGCAGGTCGGGTTTGCCGATATGATATTGCGGTCGGGGTCTGCGCTTTTGACGGTCATCAATGATCTGCTGGACTTTTCAAAAATCAGTTCCGGTCAATTGGCGCTGGACCCGATGCCGTTTAATTTGAGTGAAACAGTTCAAGACGCGATGGCACAGTTTGAGCTGCCGCTCGCTGAAAAAGGTCTGCATCTGTCGGTCAATTTGGACCCGATGCTTCCGAAGTTTTTTATCGGTGATCCTGATCGTGTGCATCAGATCATCACCAATATCGTCGGCAATGCCGTCAAATTCACGCATCACGGCAAGGTTTCAGTGGATGTGGCCGGGCGTGTCGGAGCGGGGAATGTGGCCACGGTGGATTTCGTTGTCACGGATACCGGCATCGGCATCCCCGCATGTAAGCAAGAAACTATTTTTGAAATGTTTTCTCAAGCGGACGGTTCCAAAACACGCGAGCATGAGGGGCTGGGGTTGGGCCTGTCAATCGCCACAGCGCTCATCGAACAAATGGGCGGGTCGATCAGTGTGGAATCGCAAACGGGTATCGGGTCGAGTTTCTCGTTTACTTTGAAGTTGCCTGTCGAGGGTGAAGCGGATTTGCCGGCGCCATTGCCCGAAGAATTGCAGTCTTCGCGCATTCTGGTTGTCGGAAATCCGCAGTCAAAAACCGCGATGTTGGAGCAGCAGGTTGCTGAGTGGGGCTGTGAAACGGCGCTGGTATCATCGGGTGCCGAGGCGATTGCGTATCTGCACTCCGCCAAGCGACGGAAAGTGGACATCGATCTGGCGATTATCGACGATCATGTGCGGATTTTGAACGGATTGGAATTGGTTGAGGCGATCCGCTATGATGCCGCGATTTCCAATACACCGCTGGTGGTTTTGGCGGATATTGACGAGTCGCGGGATATCAGGCGTTTTGAAAGATCAGGGGCGCAGGAGGCGTTGAAAAAATCTGTCACCGCAACAGCGCTTCGCAATGTTGTTGTTGAGGCTTTGCTTGATGACATGGTTGCCAAGGTTGAGCGAGACCAGGTTGTTGAGGAAATAACAGCCCCGTCAGAGTGTAACGTTGATGTGTTGATCGTTGAGGATAACATCATCAATCAAGTGGTCCTGAAGCAAATTCTGCTCGCCCAGGGATGTTCTGTTGAGATCGCATCGAACGGGGAAGAGGGCATTGAGCTTTATAAGTCGGCGCGTCCGGGCCTTATCTGTATGGATGTGTCCATGCCTGTCATGAACGGCCTTGATGCGACGCGGGCAATACGGGCGTTGGAAATGCTGGACGGTAGTCACACACCGATTATTGGCGTTACTGCCCATGCGATTAATGGCGATAAAGACCGCTGTATTGCCGCCGGGATGGATGATTATATTGCTAAGCCGATCTCGCCAAAAGATATGTATGCGTGTTTGAAGCGCTGGTTGGATTGGGATGGGGAGCTTGTGGAAACACAAGCGGTTTAGGCTTTTGCCGGGATTGTGTGGACGACCATCGGCATTTTGCCGACCGTCGTTCAAGGATCACTCTAGCCGATGCCTTGCCCTTCACTGCCGGAGCCGACGAGCGCGTCTTTGTTGTGGCCTTTTACGGTTGCCGCGTTTGAGTGGGTTTGTGCAGGCGGTTCCGCGCGGTTATGTGCCCATCTTGCAATCAGTGCGACCATGATAAGCGCAATGCAGATCAGTGCGATTTTCATGGGGCGCTCCTGTTCAGGATGAAACGGTTATTTGCAATACATAAGGGCGCTGGTAGGCTGGATCAATGCGCATTGCCCACATTCTGGCGGCTTGGTTTTCTCTGACAGCTCCGGCATTTGCGGAGTGTCGGCTTGCGTTGGTGCTGGCGACGGATGTGTCGAGCAGTATTGATGAGGAGGAATACCGCCTGCAAATGGATGGGATCGCGCGGGCATTTCGCACGCCGATCTTGCGTGATGCGATGTTGGCTGTGCCCGATGCGTATGTCAGCGTAACGGTGGTGCATTGGAGCGGGTATAGACATCAGGAGCAGGTCGTGCCGTGGACTCTGTTGTCCGATGAGGCGGCGATTGCGCGGTTCTCACGTGCGGTGGCGGCGGCTCCGCGCCGGTTTGATGACCGGCCAACAGCGGTGGCCAAGGGACTGCAATTTTCGGCCAAACTGCTCGAAGAAACGCGCTGTGATCGCAAAATCATTGATCTGACGGGTGATGGCGTGTCGAATATCGGGATTGAGCCGGGCTATTTTGCCAAGCGCGGATTGTTCGATGCGCTGGTTATCAACGGGCTTGTGATACGCGGTGCCGAGCCGGACCCCGAACCCTATTATCAGGAAAACGTCGCGCGGGGACCGGGATCGTTTGTGATGGCGGTCGAGGATTATGGTGATTACCCGGCGGCGATCCTGCAAAAATTGCTGCGTGAGATTGCAGTGCAATACACGATGAAATTCAGTTCAGGCGATTGAGCCAATCCTTGAACTGTTTTTCCGGTCCGCCGTAATCGGGCAGTTTATTGTGGTCGTTGAAGAGGGGGCTGGTGATGATCATATCGGCGCTGACGCGGTTGCAGGCGACGGGGATCTCGTACAGCACTGACAGGCGGATCAGGGCTTTGACATCCACGTCATGCGGCTGGCTGGTCATAACATCCTGAAAGAAAATCAACGCATCCAGTTCCTCACCCGCAATCATGGAGCCGAGTTGCTGGTCACCGCCGAAGGGTCCACTTTTGAGACTGCGGATGTTCAGCGATGGGACATGTTCAGCCAAAACCTTGCCCGTTGTGCCCGTGGCGACGATCCGGTGCGGGGCGAGATATGCTTCATTCCGCGCCGCCCATTCGGCAAGGGCGGGCTTCATGCGGTCATGCGCAACCAGTCCGATTGTGAGTTGTTTCATGAAAGAATGTTTCCTTTTTGGATATTTGGCGCAAGATTGTTTCTTTTGTGGCGTATAAATAACGATTTGGACCGGATTTCGCACTGGAAACTTCAGATATCCAAACTAGTATGATTTTGGCACGGCGACTCGGGGGCGAATCGATGACTAATTTACTGACCAAGTGGTTTTCACGCAAAAATGTTGAAGCCGAAGAGGTGGAAATCGGTGCGGATATGGTTCCGTCATTTGATACCCTGGATGCACGATACGCTGAAATAGATCGACTGACTTTGCAACCTTCAAGTTCCAGACAAAGCACCAGCCCGTTTACGACCACTGTGTCGGGTCCGGTTCGCTAAAGTTGTTAATGTTGACAGTCCTTACGCGGGCGGTCATGTGTAACGCGCTGCCACTATCACGCATCGACGGAGCATGTGCGCCTTGGAAAACCAGCCCTTAAAGCTGAGTCTTACCGCGTCCTATTCTATTGGGGGACGTGGTTTTCCTGCCGCGTTTTCCGCTGATATGCCGCCGATTACAGGGCCGTTGCCTATTTCCGCGCGGCTGGGCGCTTCGCCGCGAAAACCGGACACTGTGAGCATTTCTTTCAACCGCTTGGCACTTGCTGCCGCTGCGAAGCCAAAACAGCCCCCTGGCAAGCGTACCCCTTCCGGTCGCACGCCTTTGCCGCATCCCAAACAAGCGCCGCCTGTTTTATCGCCGGAAGAAGCGCGGGCCTCTGAGGCGCAGGGGGCGATGGCAGCGCCGATTCCCGATCCTGTTGAGGCGCCCGTATCACCGATAGAAGGCGCGGCGGGAGTGGTCGCGGCGGCAGCGGTTGCGGGGAGTGCGGTTGCGGCGGGGCAATCTGAACCTGAGTTGCCGCCAGCCTCCACACCCGTGGTTGATGACCTGAAAGTGCAGAATGACACTGTGCCGCGCGAGGCGTTGTTGTCTATTGAAACGGTCAGTAAATCATTCGGGAAATTGCGGGCCAATGATGCGGTGTCGCTGAAGCTGTATCCCGGTGAGAAACATGCGTTGCTGGGCGAGAACGGGGCGGGTAAGTCAACGCTGGTCAAGATGATCTACGGCGTGTTGCAACCCGACAGCGGGCGTTTGGTGTTGGATGGCAAACCCGCGCGCATCACAAGCCCGGCAATGGCGCGGACGCTGGGCATCGGGATGGTGTTTCAGCATTTCTCGACCTTCGAGGCGCTGACCGTGGCGGAGAATTTAGCCGTTGTGCTGCCGGACCGCTCGCTGTCGGGCATTCGCAAAGACGTGGCGGCGATCAGCAAGGAATACGGGCTGGCGATTGAGCCGCGACGGCAATTGTCGACCCTGTCAGCCGGAGAGCGGCAGCGGGTGGAGATTATCCGGTGCCTGCTGCAAAATCCGCGTCTGCTGATCATGGATGAGCCGACATCGGTGCTGACCCCGCAGGAAGCGGAAGCGCTGTTCAAGACGCTGGACCGTTTGGCGGATGATGGCTGCGCAATCCTTTACATCTCGCACCGTCTTGAGGAGGTGCGCGGCCTGTGTGACACGGCCACGGTATTGCGGCGGGGCAAGGTGGTTGCGACCTGTGATCCGCGCAAGGAAACAGCGTCATCGCTGGCCGAAATGATGGTTGGCAGTGTAATCGAGCGGCCCAAGAAGATACCCGCTTATGTGGGCTCTGCACGGTTGGAGGTTGCGGGGTTGAGCGTTGCGGCAACAGGCGGGCAAGCGCTGCATGATGTGACGTTTTCCGCGCGTAAGGGCGAGATACTGGGCATTGCCGGGGTTGCGGGTGAGGGGCAGTCGGAACTGTTCGCAGCGCTGAGCGGTGAAACCCCTGTGCGCAAGCATGATGCGATCATGATTGACGGTGAGCCGATCGGGCGGTTCAGCGTGACACGGCGGCGGCGGTTGGGTATGGCATTCGCGCCGGAGCGGCGACTGGGCCATTCGGCGATTGCGGATATGCGGCTGTCGGAGAATTATCATCTGACTCACAATGCGCTGGGCAAGACGGATTCGTCCGCGCGGGAGGTGCGGGAGGCGTTTGATGTGCGCGCGGAGGGGAGTGATCCTTTTGCGGGTGCGCTGTCGGGCGGGAATTTGCAGAAATTTGTCATCGGGCGCGAGATTGTGCGCAAGCCGGGCGTCTTCGTGGTGGCGCAACCGACTTGGGGCGTGGATGCGGGCGCGGCGGCGGCGATTCATGCGGCGCTGCTAGAGCTGAGCAAGGATGGGGCGGCGGTTGTGGTGATCTCTCAGGATTTGGACGAGATATTCGCGATCTGTGATCGGGTCGCCGTGCTGCATCGGGGATCATTGTCGGAGCCGCAGGTTGCGTCCGCTGTGACGGCGGAGTCGCTGGGGCTGTTGATGGGGGGATCGGACGCGAATGTCGTTTCACTGGCGGAGGCGGGCGCATGAGGTTGGAACGCCGGACCGCGCCGTCGATGCTGTTCGCTGTGCTGTCGCCTTTGTTGGCCGTGGCGCTGACGATTGGGGCCGGACTGGCGCTGATGGCGGTGATGGGCAAAGACCCGGTGAAAGTGCTGGAGGTCTATTTCCTGTCGCCTTTCGCGGATGCCTATAGCCGTTCGGAATTGATGGTCAAAGCGATCCCGCTGGCGCTGATCGGTAGCGGGTTGGCGCTGGCGTTCCGGGCGGGCGTGTTCAATATCGGTGCGCCGGGGCAGTATACGCTTGGTGCGATTTTCGCGGGCGGTGTGGCGCTGTTTGTGCCCGAAGCCTATGCGGGCTTGTGGCTTCTGCCGCTGTGCATGGTGGCGGGGGTGATTGGCGGGATGCTCTGGGGGTGGATACCCGCGATCCTGCGTATCAGGGCCGGAGCGAATGAGATTTTGGTCAGTCTGATGCTGACCTATGTGGCGGCGCTGTTGCTGGATTGGCTGGTGCGCGGGCCTTGGAATGATCCGTTGGGGCGGGGGTTTCCGAAATCCGCGTCTTTCCCAGAAGAGGCGCTGATGCCGATCCTGCTGCCCGGAACGCGGTTGCATTGGGGTTTGCCATTGGCGGTGATTGTGGCGTTTGCGCTTTGGTATGTGCTCTATCACACGCGGCGCGGGTTTAGCGTGCGGACGATGGGCATGGCGCCGCTGGCGGCGAAGTTTGCCGGGTTTTCGGAGGCGAAGACGATCACTTGGGTGATGCTGGTGTCGGGCGGCCTTGCGGGGCTTGCGGGTGCGGTTGAGGTGACATCGACGATCCAGCAACTGCAACCGGATATTTCCGCCGGATACGGCTTTACGGCGATTATCGTCGCTTTTCTCGGACGGCTGAACCCGATTGGCGCGCTGATCGCGGCGGTGGCGCTGGCGGTGACGTATATCGGGGGCGAGAATGCGCAGATATTGCTCAAGCTGCCGAAGAATGTGTCGTTCCTGTTTCAGGGGATGCTGCTGTTCTTCCTGCTGGCTTGCGACACGCTGGTGCATTACCGGCTGCGGTTGCGTTCAAGGGCGGGGGCGTAAGCGATGGAGCCGTTTATCTTTGCGATGATCGTCGCCGCCACGCCGCTGCTGTTCGCGGCGCTGGGGGAGTTGGTGGCGGAGCGGTCGGGTGTGCTGAACCTTGGGGTTGAGGGCATGATGCTGTTGGGCGCGGTGGCCGCGTTTGCGGTGACGTTCAGCACCGGATCGAGCGCGATGGGTATTGCGGCGGGGGCTGCAGCGGGTGCGGCGGCGGCGGCGTTGTTTGCGCTGGTGGCGCTGGGCTTTACGGCCAATCAAGCCGCGAGCGGGCTGGCGCTGACGATATTCGGTACGGGCGCGTCCGGCCTGATCGGGCAGGGATATGTCGGTAAGACGGTGACGCCTTTGCCGCCTGTTGTCCCGGCGGAAAACCTGCCTGACTCGCCGATTGCGCGGGCGGTACTTGGCCATGATGCGATGGTTTATGGCGCGTTGGCGCTGGCGGTGCTGGTGTGGTTTTACATCAATTACACCCGCTCCGGCCTGAAGCTGCGGGCGATTGGGGATGATGCGGAATCGGCGAATGCCGTCGGCCTGAAAGTGTTGCGCTCGCGGTTTGCCGCTGTGCTGTTCGGCGGGGCGTGTGCGGGGTTGGGTGGGGCGTATCTGTCGCTGGCCTATACGCCGTTGTGGGGGGAGAACATGACGGCGGGGCGCGGGTGGATCGCGTTAGCGCTGGTGGTGTTTGCCGGATGGGGGCCGATGCGCCTGATCTTCGGTGCGTATCTGTTCGCCGCCGCATCGCTGTCGCAGTTTTATGGCGAGACGCTGGGGCTGTCGATCCCGTCTCAATTTTTGGCGATGACGCCGTATCTGGCCACGATCATCGCGCTGGTGGTGATTTCGGCGGCGGGTGCAAGGCGGGCCGCGCCGACGATGCTGGGGAGGCCGTTCCGGCCTGATCGCTGATGGTTGCCTATGCGCCCTGGGCCGATCCGAAACTGGCGCGAAAACCCGGTGTGCAGCCGCTTGATCCGGCGAATTGGATCGAGCGGGGCAATGATTATGCGGCGCAGATGGCCTATCGGGAACGACTGATTGACGGGCGCCGTGATGTGGTGTTTGCGGAGGAGCCGGAAAGCCGGGCCGCGCAGGCGGAGTTGCTGGCCGCGTTGATTGCACATTGCGGTGTCGATACTGCGCCGGATGGTCCGGCACTTATAGCGGCGGGGCGCATGGTGCAGGAGGATTTTTGTATCCTTCAGCAAGATGCGGCGGGCGGAGAGTATCGGCTGACGGCGGCGATTTTGTGCTTTCCGTCGCGCTGGTCGCTGACGGAGAAAATCGGGCATCAGCTGACGCATATTCACGGGCCTGTGCCGGACTATACCGATGATCTTGCCAAACGGGTGAACCGCATGTTTGAGGCGGTGCGGGTGGATCAACCGTTGTGGCGGGCGAATTGGACGGTGCATTCGACGGATGAGCTGCACCAGCCATCGGGTGATTTTCGCGAGACGGAAGACCCTGACGGGCGGCTTTATATCCGGGTGGAGCGGCAGACATTCGTGCGGTTGCCTCAGACGCGGGCGGTGGTGTTTGGCATCCGCACCTATATCGATCCGCTTGAGGCGTTGAGGCCGGATGAGGCGGGCGCGTTGCAGGAGGCGTTGGCGCGGCTGGATGCGGATGAGGTTGAGTATCGGGGCGGCGTCGCGCTGAACAGGGCCGCGATGGCGCGGCTGGGGATTTTGTCATGGCCCACAGATACGTGATGTGACACGGGGCGCGGGCAAAGGCAGTTTGGCGCTATGAAATATATCGCGCTTTTTCTACTGTTTTTCACCACGCAAGCGGCGGCGCAGGGGTCGGTTTTGCCGGGTAATCCCTGTCACGCTGAAACACCCTGCCCGGTGGGCGAGCGGTCGTATCACGTCAAAGAACCGGACGGGTGGGACGGGGTTACACCCTTGCCCGTGATGTTGCATTTCCACGGCTGGGCGCGTACGGGGGCGTTGCCTGTGAAGCATCAGCGGATTTCGGGGCATACGCGCCGGCGCGGGGTGCTGTTGATTGCGCCGAACGGGCTGAACAAGACGTGGAGTTTTTGGACGGGGCGTCGTGATGTTGACTTTGCCGACGCCGTCCTGCGCGATGTGATTAAGCGGTATCCGGTGGATCAGGAAAACATCTTTGTCTCCGGCTATTCCTTCGGGTCGGCGATGGCGTGGCGGTTTGTGTGCGAGAGCGGGAATGATATTCGCGCGGTGTTTGCGGTGTCGGGGACATTGCGGCAGTCGGAAACGTGTCCTGAAGCGCCCCGGACTGTGCGGCATGTTCACGGGACGAAAGACACGGTGATGGATTTTCCGTTCGGACCGGACGGGAATGTGCTGCATCCGGTCAAGCTGTGGCGGGATAAGTTCGGCTGTGGGGCGGAGACGGATGAGGGCGAATACAAGATCGTTGATTGGTTGAAATTCAACCGCTACAGCTGGGATTGTGAGGGCGGTCAGGTGGTGCTTGACCTGCATCCCAGCGGGCATTTTATCCCGCATGGTTGGCTGGGACGACAGTTGGATGAGATGTTGGGTCTGGAGCCGAAATATCCCTGACGGGGGCGATTTTTAGCGTTACTGAGGATGCATGACGCTCGCTCTGACAACATTGCGCCTGATCGCGTTCCGCTCCCACACGCGGCTGGATTTGGAATTGAAGCCGGGGATTATCGCGCTGGCCGGAGCGAATGGCGCGGGGAAAACCAATATTTTAGAGGCGGTGTCGCTGCTGTCGCCGGGGCGCGGGTTGCGGCGGGCCGCGCCGACGGATTTCGCGCGTAAGCCGGAGGGGATCGGCTGGTCGGTGACGGCGACGCTGGCCACGCGGCTTGATCCTGTCGAGCTGTGGACCGGGGCGGATGACAGCGGCAAGCGGGTGGCGAAGCGGGATGGCAAGACGGCGTCTGTGCTGTCGCTGGGCCGTATCGCGCGGGTTTTGTGGCTGACACCTGCGCTGGATCGGGTTTTTGTGGAGGGTCCGGCTGAGCGGCGGCGTTTTTTGGACCGGATGACGCTGTCGCTGAACCCCGACCACGCGGCAGCCACGGTGCGGTTTGAGAAGGCGATGCGCGAGCGGAACCGCTTGCTGAAAGACGGTGTCACCGATGCGCGCTGGCTGGGGGCGCTAGAGGGGCAGATGGCGGAGTCCGGGGTCGCGGTGGCTCAGTCGCGTGCGGCGGCGCTATCGGCTTTGCTGGAGGCGCAAGGTGAGGATGAGGGCGCGTTTCCGCGTGCGGAGGCGGTGATCGACGGAGCGTTTAACGCGGTGCTGGAGGAGGGTGACGCGGTGGCGGGTTACGCCCGGTTGCTGGCGGATGAGCGGGGGCGGGATGCGCAGGCGGGGCGGACTTTGGTGGGGCCGCATCGCAGTGATCTGATCGTGCGTTATGCCAGCAAAGACGCGCCTGCCGCCGATTGTTCGACCGGAGAGCAAAAGGCGCTGCTGGTGAGCCTGCTGCTGGCCAATGCGCGGGCGATTCATACGGGGACAGGGGCGCCGCCTGTGCTGTTGCTGGACGAAATCGCCGCCCATTTTGATGCGGCCCGGCGCGAGGCGCTGTTCGCGGAGATCGCCGGGCTGGGCGCACAGGCGTGGATGACGGGGACGGAATGGCCGCTGTTCGACGCGCTGCCCGACACGGCGCAGCGGCTGTCCGTTTTCGATGCGGATGGCGGGTCTAGCGTAAGGGACGCGGGGTAAGCTCACGCAGCATTCCCGCCAGCCAATCGGCGCTCCAGCGGTGGCCGCCGGGATGTTCGCGGAACTCGAAGCGGGTGTCAGCATCGCTCCAGCGGGTGCAGGTGGTTAGCGCATCGCATGTGGTCTTGCTCAGCGGCTGTGGTGAGGCGGCGCGCATGACGGCGAAACTTTTCCATGCATCGCCCTGACGGAAGCTGTCACCGATGGCGCGTCCGGCGATGGGGACAACGGTGTCAGATGTACCGTGTGTGTGCAGCAGGATGTCGGTCGGGTCCGGGCAGCTTTGCGGCAGCGGGTTCCAGAATGCCCCCGCAAAGGGAAGGAATGCCGCATAATCCGAGCCGCGCTGACAGGCCAGATTCCAGACCATTGAGCCGCCCATCGAGAATCCTGAGACGGTGATTTTGTCGGGGTCGATGTTGTGGTTATCGATCAGATCGGTGCGCAGGGCATCGAAGAAGGCAAACTCGTCGCGGTGTTTACCGGGGGAGCCGGGGTATGACCATGTGCGGCCCGCCCCTTGTGGTGCGACGAGGGCAAAGCCGAGATCATCGAGGTGTTTGCGCAGTTTTTTATTGCCGATCACCCCTTGCGATGTTCCTTTCCAGCCATGCAGGAAAATCAATGCGGGGGTTGGGGTATCGCTGTCAGGCTGCACAATCCGGTACGTGCCGCCGTCAACCGTGCAGTCTGTGCCGCTGCCGCAAGCAAGGGCGGGTGCGTGCAACAGCAGGGCGGCAATGGCGATCACAGGCAGGCGCATCAGGCGGCTAAATCCTGGTTGCCTGCGGGTTCCGCAATCAGGGCGAAGAGGGTGGGCGGCGCGAACTCTTCCGGTGTCGCGCAGAGGCGGCGGGCGGTGAGCCAGCGGCCCAAAGCGGGGGACGCTGTCACAACAGCGAAGGGGATCGCCAGCAGCAGTCCGGCAATTACCGGAAACGCCCACCAGACGGCGTTCGGGGTGAAGATCGCGAGTGCGGCGAGGATGAGCGCTCCGAACACCATTTGTGGCCAAAGCGCGCTGGCGGCTGTGCGCCATTCGAGGCCGTAAGCGTCGCGGATTTGACCGCTCCAGCCGACTTTGCGGCCCATCAGCAAGCCGATGAGGAAGACGGTCAGCTGGAACGCGACGACCGGGGCCATGAGGACGGAGAAAACCAACTCGATTGCCATGCCCGCCCAAAACCGGCGCGCGCCGCCGTAGCGCTCCATGCCGCCTTTTTCGAGCACCACATGCAGCGCGCCGACGATTTTCGGGGCAAGGCTCATGCCGACCATGATCACGAACAGGGTGATGGCGAGGGCGGCGTTGAAGGTGGCTGTCGGGTCGACGATGGCTTTGACCGCGCCCAAGGCGGTGAGGACCATCCACGCGGGTGCGCTGAGATACATCATGATCGCCTGAATCAGCTGGAAGCGGCTGGTGGGTTTGAGACCTTTCATACCCAACAACTGCCAATACTGCATGTTGCCGTTACACCAGCGTTGCTCGCGGGTGATGAAATCGAGGATGGTGACGGGGTTTTCCTCGTAGCTTTCGGTTTCGAGCGGCAGGACGCGCACTTCGTAATCGGAGCGGCACATGAGGGTCGCTTCGAGTTGGTCATGGGACAGCACGTCGCCGCCAAGTGGGGGTCTTCCACGTAGTTTAGGCAGTGCGCAGTTCTCCTTGAATGCGGCGACGCGGATGACGGCGTTATGGCCCCAGAACGGTCCGCAATCGCCTTGCCACCATGCGCTGCCCAAGGTGAAGGCGCGCATTCCGTGGCGCATTCCGAATTGGAAGATACGCCCGAACGCGCTGTCCGCCGGAGCGCCGACAGCGAGGCTTTGCAGGATGCCGATGCGGGGATTGGCTTCGGCGATGCGGACCATTTTCACGATGGCGTCGCCGGACATGATGCTGTCGGCATCAAGGGGGACAAGCAGGGGGTAATCGTCGCCGCGCTCTTGCAGGAATTGCCAGACATTGCCGGCCTTATAGCCCTCGTTCGAGCTGCGGCGGCGGTATCCGGCAACGCCGCGCCCGTTCAGGGCGGTGCGGTTGGCGGCGAACAGTGCCTCCTCGGCTTTTGCGATGTCAGGGAGGCTGGTATCGCTGATGATGTGGAGGTCGAAATGGCTGCCATAGCCCGTCTCATCGAGGCTGCGCCGGATGGCGATAAGGCGGTCGAAGGCGCGGGCGGGGTCTTCATTGCGTACAGCCATTGCGACCGCCACACGGGAAGTGAGAGGGGTATTATCGGTCAGTGCAACGGCGAAGGGGGCGACTTCGGTGGTGATGCTGTGTTTGGAGCGCACCAGCACGAGGCCGAGAAGGGAATTCCAGAAACCGAGGATAGTCCAAGGTGCGCTGAGGGCGATGGAGGCGATGATCGCCAGCTCCAGCCCGTCTAATCCGTCCGCCGAGAAGACGTTTGAGACGCCCCAAAGGACAAGAATCAAAGTCACCGCGCAGATTCCGAGCATCAGAAAGCGGCGTTTGAGCAATGTGGCGCGCGATTGTAACCCGGCTGGCGTCAATGCATCGCGGGTTTGCGTGACGCGCGGCACCGGTTCGATGGGCGTCCCCAACGAAGCCGTTTCGATTTGGTCTGTCATTTGGACCTTTACCCCGAGTATTCATAACCACACCATCCGCCCCGATGCTGCTTTTCAGATCTTATAGCGATAAACGAGGCCAGTTTTGGACCACGCCTTACAATACAACAAGCCCCGAAATGCCGGATTGGTTCCAGTGGAATTACCTGATTTCACGGAATCGTGCGGCCTGCGTGTCCGCAGTTTGTGGTCGGGAATCAGTCGCGGGACGGAGCGATTGGTGTTTGAGGGGCGCGTGCCCGTTTCCGAATACGGGCGGATGCGCGCGCCGTTTCAGGCGGGGGATTTCCCGTTTCCGGTGATCTACGGCTACTCAAATGTCGGAATGGTTGAGGAGGGGCCGGATGAATGGCGGGGAAGGGCGGTTTTTTCGCTGTTTCCGCACCAGACGCGGTTTGATCTGCCCGTTGATATGGCGGTGGCTGTGCCGGAGGGCTTATCCGCGCGGCGGGCGACGCTGGCGGCGAATATGGAGACTGCGTTGAATGCGCTGTGGGACAGTGGTGTCGGGCCGGGGGATCGTGTGGGCATTGTCGGCGGTGGCGTGTTGGGCGGTCTGGTGGCGGGGCTGTGCGGGCGGATTCCGGGATGCGAGGTGACGCTGGTTGATATTGATCAGACGCGGGGGGCGCTGGCCGGACATATGGGCGTGGGTTTCTGTGCGCCGCCAGAGGCACCGGAAGGGTGTGATGTGGTGTTTCATACCTCCGCCTCTGAAGCCGGGCTGGAGACGGCGATGGGGGCCGTGGGGTTTGAGGGGACGCTGGTTGAGTTGAGTTGGTATGGGGATGTGCGACCTTCTGTGCCACTGGGCGGGGCGTTTCACAGTCAGCGATTGCGGTTGATCAGCTCTCAGGTGGGGCATGTGGCGACAGGCCGACGGGCGCGGTGGTCCTATCACCGGCGGTTGTCGAAGGCGCTGGACCTGCTGCGGGATGATCGGTTTGAGCATTTGATTACCGGAGAGGTGAAGTTTTCTGCGTTGCCGGATGAGATAGGATCGATATTGGGAACCGGGAGCGCCGGGCTGGCAACGGTCGTTAAGTATCAATAAATCAACAAAATTTAGGTCTTAATTTAATGCTCTGAGATAATCTGCGCGGTTGAAAAGGGGTGGCGCGGAGCATTTATGATTGTCTTGGTATCATTTTCAGAGTTGGAATGTTCATTGTTCGCCGGAACTGCGGACAGATTGAAGGCGGGGCAGGCCGTTCATTGCATCAATGGGATTGGGTCAATTTGTGATACGGTTCTTAGCGGGGCTATGGACCAAACGCGGATTGTCTACCCGCATGTGATTATCTTGAACCTCGATGTGCCGCGCCAGTCTTGGCAATACAGTCTTTCGTCCTTGAAACAAAATGTCTTTTGGCGGCGTATTCCCGTGACCGGGGTTGGTTGTTTGGCCAAGGATGCGCTTGGGGATTTCTACGCATTGGGCGGCGTATCCTGTATTCGCAAGCCTGACTCGTATTCGGAATTATCGGATGTGGTTGAAACAGCGGTGCGGTATTGGATGCTTGTCTCGGTGTTGCCGGATCAGTTTGTCGAATTTGATTAGAGTCATCCGCGATCAGGTGGGCCATGAAGCGTCGCACGGCGTGTTCACCATCTGCCACGCCTTACGTCAGGAGAGAGTGCCCGGTAAAAATGAATCATGGAATTTTCGTGTAATTTTCAGCGTGCGCTTGACATTTGTTCCTATAAAGTTCTTATTGATGCGGAGTTGGCAACGAAGAAGGACATATTTAGCACTGCATGG
>CALFAK010000141.1 GCA_937948985.1 uncultured Neomegalonema sp.
ACAAATCGCTGATTTCTATAAATCCACAGCATTGCATAATGCACAGATTTCAGACGCAAGCATTGCGTTACGCAACACCGTTTCGCGAAATACGATTGCAATACGCAAACTGGATTGATTTATCTATACATTGAACGCGAATAAAATTCTAAATAAGTCATATTTTTCAAACCAGTAGACAAAAGAAATCATGCTGGCCTGTTTCTGGCGATGTGAGAGGGCTATCGCATTATCGGAGCTACATCATGTCCCTGTCCCTCCCGATCACATCATCGTTTGGTTTCTCGCTCAACAGCACCATGAAAACCAAGCAGGTTTCACTCTACCGCGTGACAAAGCGCTTGAGTGATATTGTGCTCTCGATCGTAGCTCTGATAATGCTCGCTCCGATCTTTCTCTTCATCGCCGCCGCGATCATGTGGGAAGGAAAAGGCGGTGCATTCTTCGTGCAAACCCGCGTCGGTGAATGTGGGCGCCTGTTCCGCATGGTCAAGTTCCGCACAATGCATATGGATGCCGAGCAACGTTTGGCTGACATCTGCGCCAACAGCGAACGCGATGGCATTGCCTTCAAAATGGCTGATGACCCGCGTATCACCCGCGTCGGCAAGTGGCTGCGCCGCACATCGGTTGACGAGCTGCCGCAACTGTTCAACGTGCTCATCGGTGAGATGTCGCTGGTTGGTCCCCGCCCTGCACTGCCACGCGAAGTCGCGCAATATGACGAGAATGCACAAGCACGCCTCAATGGCGCACCGGGTATCACCTGCCTTTGGCAGATTGCGGGCCGCGCTGATCTGGATTTTGATAAGCAGGTCGAACTCGATGTTGCCTATCTCGAATCCCGCTCAACCGCACTCGACTTTCTGATCATCGCCCTGACCCCCATCGCCGTCTTGTCACGACGGGGCGCTTATTAAGCTCTACTTAATAAAAAACTTCAATCACTTGCATATTGCAAATCGAACGAAACATTTCGCCTCACGCAACGAATTCTTTGCAAATTGCGACTAAAGTACACGGTATAAATATTGCTGACAGTTGATCAGTTCCATCACCCGGGACTCTGAAATCCAGGAAATATTGCCATGAAACGTATTTTTACAGCGCTTTTGCTTAATTCATATCTTGCCTTAATGGCAAACTCTGTATGGGCCGATACGTTTCTGAAGATACAGACTGATGAAAAAGTCATAGAAATCTCAAGTTCGGCATTTGAAGCTCTGGAAGCAATAGAATACGAGACGACCACTGACTGGACCGACGGACGCAACCACTTCAAAGGGCCACTGATCCGCGAAGTGATCGCCAGTGCTGGCATTGACCCCACCTCGCTGGACACGATTCAAGCAAAGGCGGCAAACGATTATACTGTGGCAATTCCGGTCAGCGATATCGTTAAATACGATGTCATACTCGCCACTGAAATGGACGGCAAACGCCTGACTTTGCGCGACAAAGGTCCGATTTGGGCCGTATATCCCCGCGATAATCATGCTGAGCTGAATGAACCCAAGTTCAACACCCGCTGGATTTGGCAACTTGTCGAACTGAAACTCGAATGAGGGCGCTTCCCCTTGGTTTCGGATTGATAATCGCGGCTTTGACCGGCCTGATTATCGTGGGAGTTATTGTCGTGCGGGCAGATATTGCCGCACTACACGGCACATCAAAACAAAACGTCTTCTGGTCAGCCGCTCAGGTTGAACGTGAATTCAACGCGTTACAAGTTGCCGTTGCACAACATGCGTTAAATCCGGAAACCGGGGCAACGGTTGTTCAGCGCCGCTTCGACATCCTGTGGAGCCGTCTGGAATTATTCGGCTCCGGTGACGTTGGCCAGCGCCTGATGGCCCGTGATGGTGCACGCGACGCAGTCGGTGGCCTCTTGGACACGCTCAAAACACTCGATCCTGAAGTCCAGTCACTCGGAAATGACCGCACCGCCGCTCAGAAAATAGGCAATGAACTCGCGGTTTTCGCCCCCGCAATACGTCGCGCGACCGTTGATGTTTTACACGCTGACCAAGACCGCCTGACCAATATCCGCAACGACATGCGCACAGGTCTTTTGATGACCGGATGGGCGGTCGTGCTCTCGATGGTACTCGCCGCCACTGCGGTGATAATCTTTCACCGTCAGGCACGTCACAGCGCGGCATTGGCAAAACAGGCGAAGGAGGCCAGTGAAGGCAGAATTCGTTTCTTCTCAATGATGAGCCACGAACTACGCACGCCTTTGAACGGATTGCTAGGCTCACTCAATCTCTTGCGCACAATGCCATTCGGGGCCGAGAGGAATCTCCTCTTGGATGAAGCGCGCGGCTCGGCACATCGGCTCTCTGATGTCCTGACCGATGCGCTTGCTTTGGGCGCAGATGACGGTGTGCAGATCACGCGTACGATTTTCAGCTCAACAGACGTTGCCACGGCACAGCATGAGGCACTTGCAGGTGAACTCAAACGCCGCGACGCCAACCTCTCCATCAACACACATCCGATCCCGACCTATGCCGAGGGCGATCTCACCCGCCTCAACCACGCTGCCTCACATTTGTTGCTGAACGCCCTGCAACGCGGCGATGCGAAGGATCTGGCCCTGAAGATTGATATCGCCGCTGACTCGATCATCATGATCATTTCCACTGACGCCGAAACACCGCCGGAGGCGTTTGGCGAAACCCTCGCCCGTGGCCTTGTGGAATCAAATGACGGCTCCCTTGTCCGCACAGAGCGCGGCTGGCACCTCTCCATGCCCGTCCGTCTGGTTGCCCCCAAAGCCCGCCTATACCTGACATCCAGCGCGATGGCCGGGCTATACGCAAAGCTGCTCAAAGCCCAGGGCATCAACATCGCGGATACAGACGACGACGATTTTCACATCGCCCTGACCGACCCGATGTTAGATGAGGACGCCCGCCGCACGCTGCGCGAAAAACACCCCAACAGCCGGATCGTCGCCTGCGGGGCCACTGACGTTGAGATCGGCTTTGACGCCATCCTCACCAGTCCCGGCGACCTGAAAGCCACCGTCTCCAGCGCCCTCTCGCAAACTCCCCTAGCCGCATGAAGAAGAAAACCCGATGAGTCTGCAATCAAGTCTCCATGCAATCTGCGACACGGCCCTCGATGCTGTGGTCGCCGTCAATAATCACGGGCATATCGTCGGCTTCAACGCGGAAGCTGAGAAGCTGTTCGGTTACGCCCGCGCAGATGTTCTGGGCCGGCCAATGGCCGGCCTGATCGTCCCCGAACGCCACCGCACCGCCCACAACGCGGGAATGGTACGCTTCCTCGAAACCGGTCAACCAAAGCTGATCGGCAGCAAAGTAGAGATCGAAGCCCTCCACCGCGACGGCCACGAAGTCCCCGTTGAACTGGGCCTTTCAATCCTCCAAATCGGCGAAGACACCCTCATCCTCTCATTCCTTCGCGATCTCAGCGACCGTAAGTTGCGCGAAGAGGAGATCGAGAAATCACGTGACCGCGCCGAAAAAGCCAATGCCGCGAAGTCTTTCGTCGTCTCAATGGTCGCCCATGACATGCGCAATGCACTCGGCGGCGTGATCGGCAACCTCGCACTGCTCGATAAAAAGCGCTTCACACCCGAAGAGCGCGAGATCATCGACAGTATCGATGATGGCGCCCGCACGCTCAAACGCCTTCTCAGCGACACGCTAGACCTCGCCCGTCTCGAAGCGGGGGAGATCGAAATTTCCCCTGCCCCGCTGATGATCCAAAATTTCGTCGGGGAATTGGTTCATGAATGGGAAGACAGACTCTCAAAAACACAAGTCAGCCTGTCCGTAGACATCGCCGACGACGCCCCGCGCCGCATCCTGATTGATGAACACCGACTGCGGCAGGTGATCGCCAATCTGATTTCCAACGCCACAAAATACGCACCCGGCGCAGCACTATCCTTAAAAATCGAGCGCAACGGCTTAGTCGGTCTGCGCATTATCGTTGCGGATGACGGCCCCGGCTTCAGTGAATCCGCTCTCGCAACCGCCTTCGACCCGTTCCTGCGCCCCATCGGTCAAGCCACAGACGGCTCCGGCCTGGGCCTCGCCATCGTCAAAACCATCACTGAGGCGATGGGCGGGCGGATTGACCTCAAATCCGCATCGGGTGCAGGATCGCGCATCACGATTGAGTTCGACACTGGACGCCTCACGGAACTAAGCCCCGAAACAAGCAACCAGCCCAGATTCGATGCGCTCGCTGTCTTGCTCGTCGAGGACAACGCCACAAACCGTCTCGTCGCAACAAAGATGCTCGAAATGATCGGCTGCGATGTCAGCGTCTGTGAAGATGGCCTCGCCGGAGCCGAAACAGCAGAAAAAGTGGGCTTCGACGCCATTTTCATGGATATCGACCTGCCAAAGCTGAACGGTAAAGATGCCATCCGGCGCATCAGGGTGGGCAACGGCCCCAACGCCACCGCGCCCATAATCGCCTTCACGGCGTTCGCAATCCGCGCCCAGCGCGAAGAAATCCTCGCCTCCGGGGCAGATACCATCCTCACCAAGCCCGTCTCCTCGCCAGAAGACTTCGGCGCTGTGCTCGTTGAAGTCCTAAAAGAGAACCGCCAATCAATGCCGGAAAGCCGGGAAGACAAAGACAATATCGTCGATGCTGATCGCCTGACCATGCTGCGCGATACCCTCGGCAAAGAGGATTTTGAGATTCTGTCCGTCGAATTCCGCAAAGATCTTGAAAACGTACTCGGCCAGGTCATCGATGATCACAGAACGGATGAGAGCATTCGCAAGGCCACACATATTGCCATGAGTCTGACCGGAACACTCGGCGCAACCCGCGCACAGAACGATGCCGAGCGTCTCAACTCCCTCGCGCAAAACAACAAGATCACAGAAATTGAGGAACACCGATTGGCGTTTGAAACCAGCCTGCGTGAAACGATAACCGCCCTCGACAGCTTTATGGAAGCCTGCTGATGGCATCACGCCGCGCGCTTCTCGTCGAAGATACCCCGTCAATGGCGATGCTTTACAGCAAACTGCTGGAGCGTGAAGGATTCACGGTGACCGTGGCACGCACCGCAGAGGCGGGACGTGCAGGCATCGAATCCTGCAACCATGATGTGCTGTTGCTCGACCTTATGTTGCCGGATGGGAGCGGGTTGGAGCTGCTGGAATTTGCGGGTCGCATCTCACCGGACACCCGCGCCGTGGTGATTACGGCAGACGGATCAATCAATCGCGCGGTCGAGGCGATGCGCCTTGGCGCGTTCGATTTCATGGTCAAACCCTTCTCGGAAACCGCTTTTGTTGCTTCCGCGCGGAACGCTGCTGATGCGAAACTGAAAACCGGAACGGGCGCGTCGCAAGAAAGCGCGACGGCGTCAAAAAACTTCCAAGGTTTCATCGGCAACGCGCCGTCTATGAACGCCGTTTACGAACGCATCGAACACTTGGGCGGCTCCAACGCGACCGTTTTCATCACAGGCGAAAGCGGTACGGGCAAGGAGGTCTGCGCACAGGCCATCCATAGTGTCAGCAACCGTGCGAAAAGCCCCTTCATCGCGTTGAACTGCGGCGCGATACCAACAGAATTGATCGAATCTGAGGTGTTTGGGCACCTCAAAGGATCGTTTACAGGGGCAATCGCCGATAATCTTGGCGCGGCCCGCGCGGCGGATGGCGGGACGCTGTTTCTTGACGAAATATGCGAGATGGATCTGAACCTTCAGACCAAATTGCTGCGCTTTCTGCAAACCTCCACCGTTACACCCGTCGGCGCAACGCGCCCCGTTCCTGTCGATGTCCGCATCGTTTGCGCCACAAACCGCGATCCTGCAACTGAAGTGCGTGCGGGACGTTTCCGCGAAGATCTGTTCTTCCGCCTGCACGTTGTCCCGATCCACTTGCCCCCTTTGCGCGAGCGTGCCTCAGATATAATGATCCTCGCCCGGCATTTTCTCAAAGCCTTCGCAAAAGAGGAAAACAAGGCACTCCACGATTTTGACGCCGAGGCAACAGCGCGGCTGATGGCAATGCGCTGGCCGGGCAATGTCCGCCAACTTGAAAACCTGATCCGCATGATCACAGCGGTGCATGACGGCGAGATGGTCACGGCAAGTATGCTGCCCCCGGAAGTCGAGACCGGAGCGATAGTGCCATCAACAACACTCCCGCCGGAAATCTTGCCGGAGGTGACAGAACCCGCGATCCCGCCATCGCTTGCCGGACGTGTTTCCGCACTCATTGGCGAGGAGTTGGCTGAAGTCGAACGTGCGCTGATTGAGGCCACCATAGATTCATGCGGCGGCAGTATCCCAAAGGCCGCACGCATCCTCAATGTCAGCCCATCAACGATTTACCGTAAAAAAGAAGGCTGGGCCGATCGTGATGAGGGTCGCAAAGCCCGTGCATAATGCGAAGTTTCTTTGCACTTCGCATTTGCACAACGCAAAAACACAACACTTATCTTTTATTTAATCATTTAAATACAGTATCTTATAGGATGGTTCGCGGCTTGCGAAAGGGGTTGGAACGCCATATTCCGGAGTCTTCAATGCGCATCCTGATCGCCTGCCTCTTGGGTATCGCCTTTTTGTCTTTTTGTCCGCAGAGCGTCCCTTTGGCCGATCTGCCGGATTGGTTTGGCCATGCCTTGGCCTATGGCGGATTAACAGCTCTCGCGCTTGCTAATTGGCCCCAGCGGAGCGCGGGAATTGCCCTATGCGTTTTCTCGCTGGGCGCTGTGATAGAGCTCGGGCAGAGCTTCACACCGGACCGCACCGTCTCGTGGGACGATCTCGCCGCAAACAGCGTTGGAATCGCCGTTGTTATCTTCTGGCGCACAGTCGCCCCTTTCGTTTACATGCTCGGCGTTATGGCCGTCGCCGGATGCGGATCACTGCCAACCCCCAATAATATCGACCCGATCGCCCGCGAGGGCGGGTATCAACTCACGCAACGCTCCGCCATGCGCGATGAAGATACGCGCAATCAAACCGATGCGGCAAGCGAGGCCCGCTACGCCCCCCCTTTCGCCGAAAGGGTTCAAGAAACAATAGGCCGCTGCCGCCCTCACGAATCCTATGCCCACTACCCGATCATGCCGCGCCAGACCACACGCGGCGCGCTGGGTTCGGGCGATCTGATCCGCGTTACAGTCGGCAAAGACAAACTCCTCTCCGGCACCTATGAGATTGAGGCCGACGGCGCATTACACCTGCCTCACCTCCGCACTCTCAAAGCCGTGGGCCGCACGCCTAACGCACTGACACAGGATCTGCGCGATGCCCTCCTCGCCGATGGCCTCTACCGCGCGCCTCTGCCTGCGGTCTCCGTCGAGACCCTTGAGCGCGGCGCAATCCGTGTCAGCGTCGCCGGAGCGGTGTTTGAACCCGGAACAGTGCAGGTTATCGCCCGCACAGCCGAAGATCGCGATCCCGTCCGTCAGGATGCCTTGGGCGATGCCGCCTATCGCTACGGCCTGACCGCCGCATTGCGCGCCGCAGCCGGGCTACGCCCCGATGCGGAGCTTGAAAACATCCTCATCAAACGCGGCGGTGATATCTGGCGCGTCAACCTCGTCAGCGCCATGCATAACGGCGCATTCCACGACCCTGTGCTGCACCCCGGCGACGAAATCCACGTCCCCTCACTCGGATGCTTCCAACCCGGCCTCGCCCGCCCCACCATTGCTACCCGCAAAGGCATCAAGGTCCACCTGTCCAACCTCACCCAACCCGCCAACAGCAACGCGCAGTCCGCCATTGACGACGATGTCCGCGAAGTCGTCTACGGCACCCGCCTGCTGCAAGTGCTGGTGCGGATGAACTGCGTTGGCGGCATCGAGGCGACAAACGCACCCCGCATGGCCGTCTTGATCTCCCGCAATCCCGTGACGGGCGAGACAGAGGTGATCGAACGCGCGATTGAAGACCTCGTGCGCCACTCCAACCGCGCTTCCCACGATCCGGTCCTCATGTCGGGCGACGCCATCGCTTGCTATGACAGCACGGTCACAAACGCCCGCGACATTGCGCGCGGCTTTATCGAACTCTTCGCACCCGTTCCGATTGTGAGCGGCCTCTGATGCGTGTCTTCCGCAATTGGTCAAGCTGGCGGCGTATGCGTTACGCGATCGTCACAGGTGCGTCCATTGCCCCGATCTGGTTCCTCGCGGTCTCTTACATGCTGTTCGCACCGCCCAAATACGACGCTTCAATGACCCTGATCCTACCCGGTGACGGCCCTACGGCATCCCTGACCCTCGATCAGGTCGGTCAAGCCTCAACGCACTCTTCTTCACCCTGGTCGAGCAGCCGCCTCAGCCCGGTCGAGGGCTACCGCAAACTGATGATGACCGGCACCGTCAAACGCCGCGCTGCCGAAACGCGCGAAGTGGACCCCGATTCCTTCCCGACACCCAAAATCAAACTCGTCGATCAGACCAACCTGATGATGATCACCCTGCGCGGCGATTCTAAAGACGACGCCGAAGCGAACGCGAATGCTTTCCTTGACGCATTCAACGTCGAACTCAACACCTTGCGTACCAATTACACAGCCCGCCGCGAGAGCGCCAACCGGAGCGCAATCGAGGTTCACGAAGAAGCGGTGATGAAAGCACAAAACGCGTTGCTCGATTTCCGCGCCCGCACCGGTATATCGTCAGATGCGCAATACGGACAAGCGCAAGCACTGGTCGAAAACCTGCAAGGCAGACTCCGCGAAGTGGAGTCAAAACAGGTCCGCCTCTCCGGCGAGGTAAGCGGTCTTGAACAAACCCTGCGAACCAGCGCAAGCGAGGCCGCCATTGCCCTGAAACTCAGCGCCGACCCCGTGTTCCAAGACCTGCTCAAAGCCGCCGGCATCCAAAAGATCGAATTTGAAGCCGCCCGCGCCACCTTCGGCCCGAACCACCCTGACTATCTGGCCATTGTCGAGCGCCTCAAAACAACGCTCACTGCCCTGCGATCACGGGGCCGCTCAATCACAGGGCTGTCGCCGGAAGTTTTCAGCACCGCCGATCTTGCGGCACATGGCGAGCGTGAAAAGATGCTGGCGACACTCGTTGGCATCGCATCCCGCCGCGACGGCCTGATCGCGGAACAAGCCATCCTGAACACGCAATTGACCACAGCCCTTCAAGAAATTGAGCGCCTCGCATTACCCTCTTCACAGTTTGAACGCCTCGCCCGTGACTTACAGATTGCGGAGGCCGTCTTCGCCTCCGCGCTCGCACGCGCCGACACAACAAAAACCGACCTCTTCGGCACCTACCCGCTTGCACAGGTTGTTGAATACCCGCTCGCCAGCGACAAGCCTGTTTCACCCAGCAAGAAAATCGGCATGATCTCCGCCATTGCCGGAACCGTGTTTGTCGTCATAGGCCTGATGCTCGCATGGCTGCGTGGACGGATATTACGGGCGCTGGGCCGCATGTTCGCCCACCCGTCAAAAGACCCGGAATTCCAACGCAAGGATCCGATAGCGCCGGACACGAAATCACTCGACGACGAACCCTTGGTCGAAATTCCAAACCAAATACCGATCCACGAACGCTATGCGTTTGAGGAAAAACCGGAACGTCGCAATGACGCCCCCTGAGCGTATTCTCTACCGCACGCTCACGCTGACTTGGGCGTTTTATGCCATCGGTGCGCTTTACGTGGTTGGCCCCGTCCTCGGCTGGGGACTGGCCGGGCTGGCCGCAACAACCATCTTCTTGGGGCCGATAATACGCGAGGAATGGCGCGGTGTGGCCCCTCCGGCAATTTTCTGGGTCTGGTTTCTATCAATGCTCGGAATGCTCGTCGTCCTGTGGATCGGGCATTTCAACTACGATCTCGGCACAGGCAAGACCATCAAATCATCCATCGGCTGGGCAAAGGGCTGGGCACTCTTTTTCATATTTATCTTCATCGGTGCCGTTTTCCGCATCCGGCCAGAGGTCATTTGCCGGGGCCAGTGCATCATCGGACTGCAAACGCTTATTCTTTTGCCCCTGTTCATCATGGCTCCCAAAATCGGCTTGCCCGAAAAACTGTTCGTCTCGCCTTTCAAAGCGGTCGGCGGACCGGGACCGGAATACTTCTCGGTTTATCTTTATACCATCGACCCCTCTAATGGCGCGTCGCGGTGGCAGTTCTACACACCTTGGTCCCCGTTCGCCGCTCTGGTTGGGGTCGTGATGGTGGTCTGCGCGCTTGAGGAACGCAAACGTTTTTGGCGCAACTGCGGGCTGCTGGGCGGCACGGCAATCATCCTGATGACCAAATCGCGGATGGGTTTGATGGGCTTGGTGATCTGCACGGCATCCCCGCGCCTGTTGCCGTTGATCGTAAAAAGCTGGGCATGGTTTGTACTGGGCGGCATCGCCGCTGCGATGGCCGTTATCGGCGACAAAACGATCACCGGATTACTGGACGCAAAACACGCCTTCCGCGCTGCCAGAGCAGACTCAACCCGCGTCCGCGACGCCCTGCAAAGCATCGCAGGCGAACGCTGGCGCACCGAAGCACCGTGGTTCGGCCATGCGACTGTCGAGCCGGGGGCGCATGTGACCGAATACATGCTGATCGGCACGCATCACACTTGGTTTGGTCTCTTATTCGTCAAAGGTGCCGTCGGCGCAGCGTTCTTTGCCATTCCAATGATTTGGACCCTTCTGTCGATGATGAAACTCACCATTGGCCGCGAAGAATCACGCCTCGGCCTCGGCCTGATCCTCGCATTATGGCTGTTCTCATTCGGCGAGAATATGGAGGTGCAAATCTACATCCTCTGGCCCGCCTTTGTCTTGATCGGCACCATCGCACAACGCGCGGTCTTCCCGCCCGGCTATCGCTAGCGCGGCTTGCGCTCCTTGCGGCGATCCTGAAGCCCATACCACGCCATTGCGGCGGGCAAAAACCACGGACGCCCCTCATACAGAGGGATCGCCTTGGGTATACCCTCAAGCGCACTGACTCCGTCCGCCTCGTCCAATATCCGCAGCGCGACCTTCGTTCCCAACCAATGCGCCCAGACCGTGCCGGACCCGCAATAAGCACAAGCATAGTGCATCCCGTCCCGCTTGAAGATGCACGGCAACTCTTCGCGACTGAACGCGACATATCCGTTCCAAGAATGTGAGATCGCCACATCGGCCAGCTCAGGAAAAATACTCACCAATCCCGCCCGCACATGCCCGGCAGAGGCGCGGGGATCGCTGGTAAACGGCTTCTCCCGACTGCCCAGCAAGATACGCTTGCCATCCGGTGTCGGGCGGTAATAGCGGTAGAGATTGCGGTTCTCCCCCATCGCCCGCCGCTTGGGCATCAGGTGGTTCATCAGATTGCCGGAGATTTCCTCGGTCACAACGATACGGCTGGTAATCGGCACAAGTCGCCGCCGCAGCCACTTGTCACTCGCATCGGTATAACCGTTGGTGGCAATCACCACCTCACGTGCCTTCACCCGCCCGCGCGCCGTCTCAACCGTAAAGCCCGCATCGTCCCGACGGATGCCTTTCACCGCCGTCTCACCATGCACAATCGCGCCTGCGTCTTCTGTAAGTTCCAGCAACCCGCGATGAAACTTCGCAGGATGAAACATGCCAATGTCAGGCCGCAGCAGACCACCGCTATACGCGGTCGAACCCGTTGCATGCGGCAGATCAGGCTTGGCAATCGCCTCCGCGCCAATGCCGATATGCGTGTTCAGCACATCCGCCTCACGCTTCATCGCCTCGAAATCCTCCAGATTCAGCGCCCCCGTAAAGCGCCCGTTCATTTGGAAATCACAGTCGATATTGTTGTCTTTGATCGTCGCCGCCAGATACTCCCGCGCCGCCACCCCCTCATGGTACAGCGCCACAGCCACCTCAACGCCATACTTGCGGATCGCCGCCGACAGCCCGATGCGCAGATTACCACTCAAAATCCCGCCATTACGCGAAGAAGCCCCCTCCCCCACGCGCTGTTTATCGAAAATATGAACACTGAGGCCCGCCGCCGCCAAAACCCGCGCCGCACTCAGGCCGGTATACCCCGCCCCGACAATCGCAACATCACATGTTTCGGGGATGGCGTGTTCGGCGGACTCTGAAAGCGGCGCAGCCTCCCACCAGTAGGGGGTGAGGCTGATCAAACTGTCGTTCAAGAAGGACGCTCCATCTCGTCCACACGCTCTTTCATGTGATCAAGATCAACCCGCATCTCGTCAATTCTCTGACCTAGAGATTCCTGTGAAATATGCGACTGACCAGCCATACCCATCGCCAAAGCAACACTCTCGTTAAGATCGCCAAGAAGGCGATCAATCCCTTCGAGGCGAACGCTGTGTTTAGAAACGGTCTGTTTTATCTCAGCGACTTCACCACCAATATCTCGCAAAAGATGCAAAATCAGGTTTTCAGTTTCATCTGCCATTTTTCAGATATAGCAAAATAGAGCGCTAATTGGAAGATCGCCTACTCCGCCGCCACCGCACTAACGCGCCCGACCTGCTTCGCCTTAATCCGCTCTTCCAGCTCACCACGGAAGTTTGCGATCAGCCCTTGGATCGGCCAAGCCGCCGCATCGCCCAACGCGCAGATCGTGTGGCCCTCGACTTGGCGCGTGACCTCTTCGAGCATGTCGATCTCTTCAATCGCCGCGTTGCCCTCGACCATGCGGTCCATCACCCGCATCATCCAGCCCGTCCCCTCACGGCACGGCGTACACTGGCCACAGCTTTCGTGCTTGTAGAATTTCGATAGTCGCCAGATCGCCTTGATAACATCCGTGCTGTCATCCATCACAATCACCGCCGCGGTACCAAGACCCGATTTAAGCGCAGACAGCGCGTCGAAATCCATCAGCACGTCTTCGCACTGCTCCGCCCGCAAGCATCGCACTGAGGAACCGCCCGGAATTACCGCTTTCAGATGATCCCAGCCGCCTTTGATACCACCGCAATGACGGTCAACCAACTCACGGAACGGAATCGACATCGCCTCCTCGACAACGCAAGGCCGCTCGACATGGCCGGAGATCGCAAAAACCTTCGTCCCGACATTCCGCTCGCGGCCAAACCCGGCGAACCACCCTGCCCCACGCCGCAGGATCGTGGGCACAACCGCAATCGACTCGACATTATTGACCGTGGAGGGACAGCCATAGAGGCCCACATTCGCCGGAAACGGCGGTTTCAGACGCGGCATCCCCTTCTTGCCCTCAAGGCTCTCGATCAGCGCGGTTTCCTCACCGCAGATATACGCCCCCGCGCCGTGGCTGAGGTAGCAATCAAAATCCCACCCCGACCCGCAGGCATTCTTGCCGATCAACCCGTCTTCATAGGCTTCGTCGATGGCACGTTGCAGCGCCTCACGCTCGCGCACATACTCGCCGCGAATGTAGATGTAACAGGCATGAGCACCCATCGCGAAGCTGGCAATCAGACAACCCTCAATCAGCGTATGCGGATCGTGGCGCATGATCTCGCGGTCCTTGCACGTCCCCGGCTCTGATTCGTCAGCGTTCACGACCAGATAATGCGGCCGCCCGTCGCTTTCTTTGGGCATAAACGACCATTTCAGCCCCGTCGGAAATCCGGCCCCGCCCCGCCCGCGCAGGCCGGAATCCTTCATTTCCTGCACGATCCAATCGCGGCCCTTACCCAAGATATCGCCTGTGCCATCCCAATGCCCCCGCGCCTTGACACCCGCCAGCGAGCGATCTTTCTGGCCGTAGAGGTTGGTGAAAATGCGATTTTCGTCTGTGAGGAAATCGAAGCTCATTGGGACGTTCCCTTCAGAAACGGCAGCATAACAAAGAGGACAAAGACGGTCGAGAAGACAAAGAACCCGCCGACAGCCAGTAGGATATTCGTGAGTGTATCCGCAAAGATACCCGTGACAAACATACCGATCAAGGCGCTGATGAGCACGAAAATCACACCGGAATCAGCAATGCCAAACCAAAAGAAAAAGCGGCCGATCGCGGTCTTGGCCATCGGTTCCGACGCGCGGCCCATCACAGATTTCTGCCGCAAGGTCGAGGTACGGGGCAGCAGGATCAGAAACATCAGAACGCCAATAACAGCGGCTCCAACCACCACCAGCAACCGCGCCGTCTCATCATTTCCGTCAGAGCGTTCGCCGATCATCGTCAGAAACAGAGTGCCCAGTAGCGTCACCAATCCGACCGCCACGGTCGGAAGGGCAAAAGCGCGCAAACCAGCAATCACTTGATCTTCACGGGTCATGCTCAGGCGGCATCCTCAGCTAAAGCGGCGGCCACAGAGGCATTCACGCCTTCGGTATGATCGCCCATCAACGCGGTCTGGTGGCCGAGCGGCTCGGAAGCAAAACGTCCCTTCTCGGACCCCGGTTTCGGGTATTCACCCGCACGGAACGCCTCGATTACCTTCTCAAAACCGGCTTCGCTCAGATCCTCGTAGTAATCCGAGTGGAACCCGCCCTTCACCCAGGAATCAATCTGCGCCATCGGCGCGTTGGCACACGCGCCAAGGCACTCGACCTCTTCCCATGACAGCTTTCCATCAGCGGAAACCGTGTGCGCCGGACCGATCAGCTTCTCGCAAACCGCAACCATGCTCTCCGCCCCGCACAGCATACAGGGCGTCGTTCCGCAAACCTGCACATGCGCGTTTTCACCCGTGGGCGCAAGTTGGAACATGAAGTAGAATGTCGCCACCTCCAGCACGCGAATATTGGGCATATCGAGCGTCTGCGCAATCGTCTCAATCGACGCTTTCGTGACCCAGCCCTCTTGCTCCTGCGCCCGCCACAACAGCGGGATCACAGCCGATGCCTGACGGCCTTCGGGGAATTTGGCGATCTGGGTTTTTACCCATTCGGCATTCTCCGGTGAGAACGCGAAACTGGCGGGCTGAACGGCATCGGGGGCCAGACGGCGGGTACTCATAGGGGTGGTCTCCGTATGCTTTAGCGGCAGCGCGTGCCGGACTTGAGTGTCGCCCGCTCGCGCACGGCGTCGTCTGCGATCTCGCCGCTGGCGGTCATTTCTTTGATTTTCTCAGCGATTACGCGTTGTTGCCGCGCGCCCAGCGTCTGAATGGCTTGCGTGAGATCAGCGTATTTCAGCGAACAACCGTTTTGCTCAAACAACGAAACGATCTGCGCTTTGGTGAAGTCGCGTTGCGGCGCTGCGGGTTTAGCAACTTCCCGTGTCACAGGTGTGACCATGTTTATCGGCTTACATGGGCCAATCTCCAAGGCATCAGCCACATTTTTAGCCTCGCAGTAATGATGAAAACCCTTCTCATCCTTCACCACCGCATACCCGCGTGTCTGGGTCTGCATTTCCAGCTGCTCCAACTCGATCTCGCCGGAGGATTGGGCAAAAGCTGATCCGCAAACCAACGTCGCGCCGATAACAGTCGAAATGAGCGCTCTCATCGGTCAATCTCCCCGAAAACAATGTCGAGTGACCCCAAAATCGCGCTGACATCGGCCAGCATATGTCCCTTACACATCTTGTGCATCGCCGCGAGGTGCGGGAAGCCCGGCGCACGGATTTTCAGGCGATAGGGTTTGTTACTGCCATCGCTGACCATATAGACACCAAACTCACCCTTGGGTGCCTCAACAGCGGCATAGACCTCGCCCGCCGGAACCTTGAACCCCTCTGTATAGAGCTTGAAGTGGTTGATGAGCGCTTCCATCGAATGCTTCATGTCCGAACGGCGCGGCGGCGCGATTTTCGGATCGATGCTCATCACCGGGTCACCGCTGCACTGGTCCAGCTTTTCCAACGCTTGGCGCATGATACGGGTCGATTCGCGCATTTCATGCATCCGGATGATGTAACGGTCATAACAATCGCCGTTCTTACCGACCGGAATCTGGAAATCGAAATCCGAATAGCCCTCATAAGGCTGCGACCGCCGCAAATCCCATGCGCCACCCGATCCGCGCACCATCACGCCGGAGAAACCAAGCGCCTCGCACTCATCCAACGTCACTACGCCAATATCGACATTGCGCTGTTTGAAGATGCGGTTTTCTGTCAGCAGCGTTTCCAGATCGTCCAGAACCTGCGGAAACTCCTCGGTCCATTGCCAAATATCATCCAGCAACGCGGGCGGCAAATCCTGGTGCACACCACCGGGGCGGAAATACGCGGCGTGAAGGCGCGCGCCACAGGCCCGCTCATAGAAAATCATCAGCTTTTCGCGCTCTTCAAACCCCCAGAGCGGCGGCGTCAGCGCGCCCACATCCATCGCCTGCGTCGTAACGTTCAGCAGGTGCGAGAGAATCCGGCCAATCTCGGAATAAAGCACGCGGATCAACGACGCGCGCTGCGGCACACCGATGCCGACCATCTTCTCGATGGCGAGGCAGTAAGCGTGCTCCTGATTCATCGGCGCAACGTAATCGAGCCGGTCAAAATACGGCAGCGCTTGCAGATAGGTCTTCTGCTCGATCAGCTTTTCAGTACCGCGATGCAGCAGGCCGATATGCGGGTCCACCCGCTCAACAATCTCGCCGTCCAGTTCCAGCACAAGGCGCAACACACCGTGCGCGGCGGGGTGCTGCGGGCCGAAGTTAATGTTGAAATTACGCGCAACATGCGGGTCACCCTCGGCCGGGCCAACTGTGACGATCTCGTTCATGTCAGTTTCTCCGGCGTTTTGCCCTCAACCGCTTTTTCATCCCCCGGCAGCACATACTTCGCGCCCTCCCACGGGGACATAAAGTCGAATGTCCGCATTTCCTGCACCAGCTTCACAGGCTCATACACAACACGCTTGGCTTCCTCGTCATAGCGCACTTCAACGTGGCCCGTGACCGGAAAGTCCTTGCGCAACGGGTAGCCGCGAAAGCCGTAATCGGTAAGGATGCGGCGCATGTCGGGGTGACCACCGAACATGATGCCATACATATCGAACGTCTCGCGCTCGTACCATTCGGCACAGGGGAAGACATTCGTGATTGTCTCGGCGATCTCACCGTCACGCAGCATTGTTTTCACGCGAATGCGCTGGTTCTGGCGCATCGACAGCATATGATAGACCACATCAAACCGCTTCTCGCGCGACGGATAATCCACCCCGCTCAAGTCGATTAACGATTTGTACTGGCACAGCCCGTCATCGCGCAGGAACGTCATCGCCTGCTCAACACGGTCATGGGGCACATGAATCGTAAGCTCGCCGCCAACAACCTCAAACCGCGATACCGCATCCTGCAAAGCGGACGAGATATGCTCACCATGCTCAATAAGGGCTTCTTCGTCCATGTCTCGCCTCCGAAAGCCTAGCGTTCAATCGTACCAACACGGCGGATTTTGCGTTGCAGTTGCAGGATACCGTACAACAGCGCCTCTGCCGTGGGCGGGCAGCCGGGCACGTAGATATCCACAGGCACGATCCGGTCACAACCGCGCACGACCGAGTAGGAATAGTGGTAATACCCGCCCCCGTTCGCACATGACCCCATCGAGATCACATAGCGCGGGTCCGGCATCTGATCGTAAACCTTGCGCAGCGCGGGCGCCATCTTGTTGGTCAGCGTCCCCGCCACGATCATCACATCCGACTGACGCGGGGAGGCACGCGGGGCAATCCCGAACCGCTCCGCATCATAACGCGGCATCGAGGTGTGCATCATCTCAACGGCGCAGCAGGCCAGTCCGAAAGTCATCCACATCAGCGATCCGGTCCGGCCCCAATTCACGAGGTCGTCGGCGCTGGTCAGAATAAAGCCTTTATCGGCCAGATCAGCCGACATCTGCCGAGTGGTGACCTCTTTATCGGCACCAACTGAAACGCCGGAGGGGGCAAGAACGGTGGAACTCATGCCATAGCCTTTTTGCAAGGGGCGATATTTCGCGAACGCGGGATCATTCCCAATCGAGCGCACCTTTTTTCCATTCGTAGACGAACCCGATCGTCAACACGAACAGGAACACCATCATCGACCAAAATCCCGCCATGCCAATGGCGCCAAAGGACGCGGCCCACGGGAACAGGAAGGCGGCTTCGAGATCGAAAATGATAAACAGAATCGCGACCAGATAGAACCGCACATCAAACTTCATCCGCGCATCATCGAAAGCGTTGAATCCGCACTCATAAGCGGACAGCTTTTCAGCATCGGGATTCGACGGGGCGGCAAAGTATGCGGCCAACAGGAAGGCGAGGCCGAGGCCAATCGCGATGCCCATAAAAATCAGGATCGGGAGGTATTCGAGAAGGAATGCGTTCATGCCTAGCCCCGTGTCTTTACAGCGTCTGCCTTGCGATGCAGCATTCCCTATCCTGCGGCGGCTTTGGCGTCAACAAACGCCACGCCAAAACCTCAGGTTTCGCCGCAATATTAGTTTCACCTAGAAATCCGGTTTGGCGTCAGAGCGGCGGAATTCACCAAAGCCTTGGAGCAAGTTCATGCATAAGCGCTTGAAGCTGCCCGCAAAGCACGGCGCATTTAACGCTGAGAACCAAGCCAGAGTAACGCTTAATAATGGAAATGGCGCGCTGGGGAGGATTCGAACCCCCGGCCCCTTGATTCGTAGTCAAGTGCTCTATCCAACTGAGCTACCAGCGCCTGTGGAGCGGGTATTAGCGCCCCCACCAATGCTTTGCAAGTGCAATTCGCCCCTGAAATTTGTGTTTCGGCGCGAAAGTGAATTTACCCGAATAGTTACACATTACGGGTTGTAACATCCCAATTTTATACGCTATCCAATACAAATGACCCAATTTGAAACAGATTGACCTGTTGATGCGCCATATTTCCATGTTTGCGCTGGCAATCGCGCTTTACAACAGCACAGCGGCCACACCGTCTCTGGCGGGCGCTTGGACTTTGCCGCAAGGTGATGGTCAGGTCATCGTCACACTGTCGCACAGTGCCGCAGACGAACGGTTTTCAGCGATCGGGGAAGAAGGCCGCGCGACCGATTTCGAGAAGACCGAACTGCGCGCTTTCATGGAATACGGCCTCAAAGACTGGCTCACCCTCCACGCACAGCCTGAATGGCGGCACAAATCCACCGGATCGGCGTTCGGCGAGACGGTGCGCGGCCTTGGACGTCTGGATTTCGGCGCACGTGTGCGGGTGTGGCGCAATGATGTGGCGGTGATTTCAGTCCAGGGCGTCGCCCGGATGCCCGGCACCAACGACCGCCTCGCCCCTGCAAATGGCGGCGATACAGATTGGGAGCTTGACGGGCGCCTGCTCTACGGCAAGGGCTACACCGTTCTGGGCCGCCATGCCTTCACAGATATGCAGCTTGGTTATCGGGTACGTTTTGGCGATCCGGCTGATGAGGTTCGCCTTGATATGACCGCCGGAATTAACGTCACGCCCAAAATTCTGGCCTTGGTGCAAAGTTTTAACAGCATGTCAGTCGGTCAGGCCACGGGCGGCTTTCTCTCAACCCGCGAAAACAAAATCTCGGCCAGCATCGTCTATCGCATCGACGATGACTGGTCTGTCCAAGCCGGCTTGCAAGGCACAGTCAGCGGCCAAAACACCCTCAAAGAGCGCGGGTTCACGCTCGGCATCTGGCGCTCGTTCTAAGGCTTACCGGAACCGCAAATTCGCCCGCGAAAGCTCAGCCACCGATTTACAGCCCATCAGCCGCATATCGCGCTCAATCTCGGTCCGCATCAGCTCCAGCGCCCGCTCGACACCCGCCTGCCCCGCTGCGGCCAGCGGGTACAGATAAAACCGCCCGCCACCAACCGCCTTGGCGCCCAGCGACAGCGCCTTGAGCACATGCGTCCCACGCTGAATCCCACTGTCCATAATCACGTCGATCTTATCGCCCACCGCATCGACAATCTCGGCAAGCTGATCAAACGGTGCCCGCGAGCCGTCCAATTGCCGCCCGCCGTGGTTTGACAGGATAATTCCCGTGCAGCCGATATCCACGGCCCGCTTGGCGTCTTCGACGGACATAATCCCCTTCAGGCAATACTGCCCGTCCCAGAATTTCACCATCTCCGCCACATCATCCCACGTCATCGACGGATCGAGCATTTCAGTGAAATAGCGGCTGATCGACAGCGTCCCGCTGCCCATATCGACATGCTCGTCGAGTTGCGGCATCGCGAATTTCTCATGGGTGACATAGTTGATCCCCCACATCGGCTTCATCACAAACTGCGCAATTCCGCCAACGGTCAGGCGAAACGGGATCGAAAACCCCGTCCGCAAGTCCCGCTCGCGGTTGCCCCCCGTAATGCTGTCCACCGTCAGCATCATCACCTCGACGCCCGCTTCCTTGGCGCTCTCCATCATCGCGCGGTTCAACCCGCGATCCTTGTGGAAATAGAACTGATAACATTGCGGATTTTTGTGCTTCTTGCGCACTTCGGCGAGGCTGACCGTGCCCAGCGAGGACACCCCGAACATCGTCCCGTATTTTTCGGCAGCCGCCGCCACCGCCCGTTCGCCGTCGTGGTGGAACAACCGCTGCAACGCCGTCGGTGAGCAATAGATCGGCATGTCCAGTTTTTGCCCCATCACCGTGACCGACATATCGATGTCTTTGACCCCGGTCAGGACATTCGGCACCAGATCACACTCACGGAACGCCTGCGTATTGCGGTCATAAGTCGTCTCATCATCCGCCGCGCCGTCGATATAGTTGAAAATCGGCCCCGGCAGGCGGCGCTTGGCGAGTTTGCGGAAGTCCTGGAAATTATGACAGTCTTTCAGACGCATTGTGTCAGCCCACCGCTATCGGCAACTCATCAAACGCACCCCATTCGGTCCAAGAGCCGTCATACACGCCCCAGTCGCGATGCCCGATCCGCTCCAGCGCCAGCGCCAGAACCGCCGCCGTCACACCGGACCCGCAGGTCGTAATCACAGGCTTGCCCATATCAACGCCAGCCCGTTCAAAGATGGTGCGCAGCTCCTTTTCGGGCCGCAACGCCCCTTCATCCAGCAGATCTTTGTAGCAAACATTGATCGAACCGGGAATATGACCGGACCGCAGACCCTCACGCGGCTCAGGCTCCGCCCCGGCGAACCGACCCGCCGCCCGCGCATCGATAATCTGCGCATCGCCCAACTTAGACGCGCGCGCCACCTCGGTCACATCGCGCACCAGCATCGAATTCCGGCGCGGCGTAAAGTGGCGCTCACGCGGCGGTTCCGGCAGATCATCCACCGGATGCCCCTCCGCCCGCCAGCGGGTCAAACCACCGTCCAGCACCGCCACATCCTGATGCCCGAACAGGCGGAACATCCACCACACCCGTGCCGCGCTCCAGAGATCGGAGTTGTCGTAAACGATAATCCGGTTACCGTCCCCAAGGCCCAGCTTACGCACCCGCGAGGCGAATTTCTCAGGACTTGGCGCCATATGCGGCAGGTCGGAGGACGCGTCGCTGATGTCATCAATCTCGAAGAAAACCGCCCCCGGAATATGCGCCTCTTCAAACTCCGCCCGCGCATCGCGCCCTGCTGTGGCCATATGATGCGAACCATCCACAACCCGCACATCCGGCGCATCCAGATGTTTCGCGAGCCAATCGGTGGAGACAAGGCAGGATGGGTCAGATGTTGGCATAGGATTACCTTCAGATAGAAACTCAGATAACAAGACTACCCAGCCCGCCCCATTGCGCAAGAAAAGGATTGTTCTGTCGGATCAGACGACGAAACCGCGTTTTTCTTACACAAAACCGATCAAAACCGATCAAATCGTACAAAAAGCTGATTCCCCATCCTTCCCGCGACTGATGTGCCGTCATTCTCTGCGAAGGCAGAGAATCCGGTCCCGATTGATTGAGACACACCTCACCACCTGCTTACGCCCCCAATGGGCGTTAAGCTCACAAGGCGGCGGAGACACTACTCTGGATTGCCGGAACACGTCCAATAATGACTATTAATTTTAGACACGAAGTCACCCCGCGACTTGTTCGCGGGGTCCATTCTGCAAGGCGTGTGGAACAATGGATACCGCGATCAAGTCGCGGTAAGACAACACGTTATCACATCAGCATACTACCGGAAACGCCACTCTGGATTATCGGAAAAACTCCGATAATGATTGCGAAGAAAAGAACTTGCCACGCGCACGACCTCGTCAATCCTTCACCACCAGCTTACGCGGCACATCGGCAAGGCATTCCGGCGCACCGTCGGTGATACTGATGCTCTCGGTGATCTCGAAACCCCAGTCATCCATCCACAGCCCCGGCATGAAGTGAAAGCACATCCCCGGCTCCAGCACAGTTTTATCGCCCCCGCGCAGCGACATCGTATGCTCGCCCCAGTCGGGTGGATAAGCCAAGCCGATCGAATAGCCGGTCCGGCTGTCCTTCTCGATCCCCCGTTTCGCAAGCACATCAAAGAACGCCCGCGCGATATCCTCACACAAGTTTCCCGCCCGCGCCTGTGCAAGCCCCGCTTCCATCCCCTCCAGCACAGCTTGCTCGGCGTCCAGAAAATCCTGCGGCGGCTTGCCCAGAAACACCGTGCGCGACAGTGGACAGTGATAGCGGCGATAGACCCCGCCAAGCTCAAAGAAAGTCCCCTCCCCCGCCCGCATCGGCGCATCGTCCCATGTCAGGTGAGAGGCGGCGGCATCCGCGCCCGATGGCAACAGCGGCACAATCGCCGGATAATCCCCCCCCGCTTGCGTCTCCTCATCATAGCGCAGCGAGGTATCGTAGATTTCGGCCACCAGATCACATTTGCGCATCCCCGGCTCGATAACCTCCGCGACCCGTGCGTGCATCTTCGCGACGCGCTTGCCCGCAATCCGCATAAACCCCAGTTCCGCCTCGGATTTCACCGCCCGCGCCCAACCGACCAACGCCGTCGCATCCGAGAACCGCGCATCCGGCAACCCCTTTTGCAGCGCGGCAAAGGCGGCGGCGGAGAACCAGTAATTATCCATCTCCACCCCGATCCGCGCAGCGCCCCATGTGCGCTCCCCGATCACAGTGCTCAGATAGTCCATCGGATGCCGCTCGGTCGATTGAACGTAGTGGTCCGCGTATCCGATGATGTTTTCCGGCTTCATCCAACAGGTCCGCAACCCGCCCTTGGCATCCATCCCCCGCCCGAACCACACAGGCTCGCCATCCATACCAAGTAGAACCGCCTGATGCACATAGAACGACCAGCCGTCATATCCGGTCAGCCACGCCATATTCGCGGGGTCCGAGACGACCAACAGATCAATCCCCGCCGCCTCCATCCGCTGCCGCGTTTTCGCGACACGGGCGTCATATTCAGCGCGTGAAAAATGCAGTTTAGGCGTAATTGTCATTTTGAGGCTCCCGCAAATGCCCGGAGAAGGGCGCGAGCCAGCACTCAATCCGATAACGCCCTCGCCGTAAACCGCAGAATTGCGCCTTGAATCATCTGAAATTCAGTTTTAAAGCAGGATGTTTCACGTGAAACATTTAAAGAACAAAGCCATAGCGATGCCAATACGATTGTGCACCCTGAAGCAGAGCACCCGAAAAAATGCTCTAACAACAACGCCCTACACCACGCCACCGGAAATCACCCCGAAAGGGCAAAACACAACAACCCCACACACCAACGCCCCTGCCGCGCCGGACCAATCCCCCTCCGGCACAAGTAAACGCCAAAACCCGCCAACACGCTCGCCCATAGGCAGAACTCTTTTATCCGGCATTTACCGGGTATTGAAAATAACGATGTTGGCGAGGAGCCGAGGGTGTGCTCCACGCAATGTACTTTTCTGCCGGGATGCGATACCAAAAGTCCCTGTGTCACCTTTGTATTCATGGATTTGCGCGCATCACACTTATTAATTATCCCTCAAACCGACTGTTGCCTCCAGCATCGCGAGTATCAAGGTGTCCCGTTCAGAGGTGAGTGCATTCTGATCTCTCGATCCCGCTTCGCTCGCGATGCCTTCACAGAGTTTTCCGGCAATATCAGCGGTTAGCTGAGGCTCTCCTAAATCATCCCACCAACGGTTAAAGCTGTCGGCATACCGCGCGCAAAAACTTTCCAGCCCCCCTTCTCCGGCGGCAAGATGGAACAGCATTGTCGGCCCCATCGCCGCCCAGCGCAGTCCCGGCCCCGCCCAAACGGCTTTATCGACATCTTCAACCGATGCAACGCCTTCGTTGACGAGATGGATCGCCTCCCGCCACAGCGCGGCTTGCAGGCGGTTGGCAACATGGCCGGGCACTTCACGGTTGACGCGGATCGTGACCTTGCCGACATCCTTGTAGAACGCTTCCGCCGCTGTCACGACGCTGCCCTCAGTCCGGTCATTGCCCATCACCTCGACCAGCGGGATCAGGTGCGGCGGGTTGAAGGGATGGCCGAGCACAAAGCGCGCGGGATTACGCCACCCGGCCTGCATCTCCGTTAGGGTCAGGCCGGACGCCGAGGATGCGACCGTGGCACCGGAGGCAAGAGCGTCCTCAATCTCCGCATAAAGCGCATGTTTGAGCGCAAGCTGCTCCGGTACGCTCTCCTGCACAAACACAGCGCCCCCCACCGCCGACGCGGCATCGGTATGAAACTCCAGCGCATCCGGATTGCCCCGCCCGGTCAGGCCCAACCGTTCAAGACCGGGCCATGCCTTGACCACATAATCGCGCACAAACGCCTCAGCCCCCTCCATCGGGTCATACACCGCAACCCTGTGTCCGGCGGCGAGGAAAAGCGCGGTCCAGCTTGCGCCGATAACCCCGGCTCCGAGTGTTGCAACATCAGCCATCAGAATAATCCCGGTTGGAGGGGCGAGGCGGCGGTCATGCCGCCATCAATCGTAAAGAACTGACCACTGGCAAAGCCGCTCTCGTCCGAGGCGAGCCAGACGGCCATGCCGGCAATATCAGCGGGCTGTCCAAAGCGGCGCACGGGGTGGCGCGCCACGGCATCCTTGCGCGCGGCGGCGGGATCGGTCGCCAGATCAAACCCCGCATCCAGCATCCCCGTTTCAATCCATCCGGGGCAGATCGCATTGCAGCGCACGCGCGGCCCGTGATCGACGGCAATGGAGCGGGTCAGCCCGTGCACAAACGCTTTGGACGCGTTGTACAACGCCATGCCCGGATCAGCGGTATGGCCGGAAATCGACCCGATATTGATGATCGAGCCACCTTCACGCATCCGGGGCAGGATCGCGCGGCAACAGTTGAACACCCCCCGCGCATTGACCCCCATCACAAGATCCCAATCCGCATCCGTACTCTCAGCCACCGTCTTCTCGACCTGCACGCCCGCGTTGTTGACGAGGATGTCGAGCGCACCAATATCCCGCGCCAGTCCGTCCACCTGCGCAGTATCGGCAACATCAATTGTGTGCCAATCGCATTCCTCTGGCAGGTCGGGCCGCGCACCGCGCCCGCATGTCACGACACGCGCTCCTTCGCGCAGGAATGCTTCGACAATCCCGCGCCCGATGCCTTGCCGCCCGCCCGTGACGAGTGCGCGTTTTCCCGCCAGCCGCTTTAGCGCGGGGGGCGTATCGGATGTTCCGGTCATCACTCAAAGCCTCATCTGCTGCACTTGCGCACTCAATCCGCCATCCATCACCCAAAGCTGACCACTGGCATAACGCGCCTCGTCAGACGCCAGCCACAGCACCAGATTTGCGATATCATCAGGCGTGCCGTAGGTGCGCGTGGGGTGCACATCGCGAACGGCCTGTTGCAGGTCTTCGATGGATTTTCCACCCCCGCCGGAACCCTCGCCTGTGAAAAAGCTCTGCAACATCGGCGTATCGACATAGCCGGGGCAGACCGCATTGACGCGGATACCCTCCGGCCCGTGGTCACAAGCCATCGCGCGGGTCAGGGCATGAACCGCCCCCTTGGTCGCGCAATAGGCGGCCAGTCCGGGATCGGCGATAAACCCGTCATAGCTGCCGAAATTGATGACGCTTGCCCCCGCCGATTTGCGCAGCAGCGGCAGAGCGTATTTCGAGGCGAGGAACATGCCGTCGACATTGACCGCAAAACTGCGCCGCCATTCCTCCAGCGTCGTATCCTCAATGGTCTTTTCGATCTCGATCCCGGCGGCATTGACCAGAATATCGAGGCTCTCCCACTCCGCCCCCAACCGCGCAAACGCCGAGCGCGCGGCATCCTCATCGGTCACGTCATAGGAGCGGTGTTCGACGTTTTCGGGCGGAAAGTCGCCCGGCGCGGTGATATCGGCACAGATCACCCGCGCCCCCTCCGCCGCGAACCGCTTGCAGATCGCCCAACCGATCCCCCCGGCCCCGCCCGTCACAAAAGCGGTTTTTCCCTCAATACGGTTGGTCATGTTTTCCTCGCAAAAGGCGGGAAGCGCATTTTTTCCGCCGCTTCCGTCCAGTCCATATGATTGCGCACGAATTCCTGCGATGCTTCTCGGCGCGGCTGATAATCCCAGCTTGTGAGAGTCCCCGCTTCCATTGCGGCATGTATCGCACGCCGCTGGCGCTGTGTTGCCAGCACATTTTCGCGAATTGCGGCCGAATCCCAGCGTTCCTTAACCTCAGCGGCAAAAGCCGCCGCCCGTTCAGCTAAGACCGGATCATCCGCAAGGTTGGTTCGTTCCATCGGATCGGCTTTCAGGTCGTAAAGCTGCGGCGGATCAACATCACAATGGATATATTTGAACCGCCCCCGCCTGATCATGAAAAGCGGATTAGCGGGTGCGCATTCGGCGCAGTATTCACAAATGGCCTCGCCTTCACCCTCTTGCACCGCGCCACGCGCTAACAACCAGAGGGAGCGACCATCGAGCGGCATCCCCAAATCCGGCCACTCACCGCCCGCTATATCGAGAAACGTGGGCAGTAAATCCACAAGTGAACAGGGTTCGCTCACGGTCCGGTTCACGACACCCGGCCCCGCAACGATCAAGGGCACGCGCGCGGAATGCTCAAAGAATGACATCTTGTACCACAGCCCACGCTCGCCCAGCATGTCGCCGTGGTCAGCGGTCACGATAATAACAGTATCGTCGAGTTGACCGCTTTCTTCCAACGCCTGAATTATGTCGCCGAGCTTGGAATCGAAATACGATGTGTTGGCATAGTAGGCATGGCGCGCGTTGCGCACCTCCTCATCGCTCACGGCCACCTTGTCCGCTTCGATCCCTTTCATCAGGCGTCGGGAATGTGGATCACCCGCCTCGGGAGAACCGGGCATATCGATAGCATCGTGGTCGTACAGATCCCACCATTCGGGCCGCGCGACATAGGGGTCATGGGGATGTATAAAGCTGACCACCATGCAAAACGGCGCGACCTTATTCATCGCATAATCGAATATCTTGCGTCGCGCAAAAAAGGCCGTTTCCTCGTCATACTCAATCTGGAAAGTGGTGGCCGCCACCCCTGCCTCGCGCACGGCATCCATATTATGATACCACTTATCGATCCGCTCGTCCGGCATCTCCCAGTCGGGGGTCCATGCGTGATCAGCGGGATAGATGTCAGTGGTCAGCCGCTCCTCGAAACCATGCAACTGATCCGGTCCGACGAAGTGCATTTTGCCCGACAGGCAGGTGCGATAGCCCTTCAGGCGCAGGTAATGCGCGAAAGTCGGCACGGTCGCGGGAAACTCGCTGGCATTATCGTAGGCCGCGATGCGCGTAACATGCTGCCCACTCATGAAACTGAACCGGGAGGGAGCGCAGAGCGGTGCGTTACAATAGGCCGCGTCGAAACGCGCCCCCCGCGCCGCCAACCTGTCCATATGCGGTGTCTTCACCAGCGTGTGGCCATACGCCCCGGTGAAATGGGGTGCGAGTTGATCGGCCATGATAAGCACGATGTTGGGCGATGTCATCCGTGTGACGCCCTCTCATAAGCATTCAGCACCAGCCCGTGAAAATGATGCACAGCGTGCTCAGACTTACCTGAACCCTCGGGGTCGTGGACAATGCGGCCCTGTTGAAAAGCGCGGGTTTCCATGCCTTTTTGCACGCTTTCCACAAGGCCGATATCCTCAACCTGCAACACCTCATCCAGATAGCGGATCGCTTCAACCTCCGCCTCGTTCGGCTCCGGCGTCTCCAGATAGAAATCGTAGGTTTCCAGCGTGCGGTCCGGTCCCATCGGAATAACGTTCAGCACGATCATCGAGGAGCGTCCGGGATAGCGCATCAGGCAGGTTGTCGGCCATAACCACCAGACCGCGTGGGTGCGCACATCGGCATTCGAGACATCGTAAGCGCTGTTCGCACCCTTCCCCGCATCGGCCATATGGCTGGAATAGATGCCGTGGGTCGTGACTTTGTACGTGTCCATATCGACCAGCGAACAGAAATCCTTATGCGCGGTCGGGCAGTGGTAGCATTCGAGGAAATTATCGACGATGTTCTTCCAGTTCGACCGGATGTCATAGGTCAGGCGATGGGCGAAGGTAAGCTTGTCGATATCCGGTGCCCAATGTTTGATTTCGACTTCCAGATCGCCGGATTGCTCACGCAGCGGCGCGGCCTTCGCGTCGAGATTGACATAGATAAAGCCGCAGAATTCTTCGATTTGAATCGCATCCAAGCAGATTTCACCGATATCGAAGTCTTTCAGATTTTCGGTTTCCGGCGCGCGTTTCAGCTGGCCTGTCAGATCATAGACCCACGCATGGTAAGGACACATCAGCCTCGTGCCCCGCCCTTCGCCTTCCACCAGTTTGTGCGCGCGGTGTTTGCAGACATTATAGAAAGCACGCAGCACGCCTTCACGATCCCGCACCGCCACGATAGGCTGCCCCGCGATATCGATCGCCAAATAGCTGCCCGGCTCGCGTAACTTTTCAACATGGCAAACCCATTGCCAGCTTTTCGCGATGATGCCGTCAATGTCAGCGGCATACCAGGCCGGATCGACATAAGCCTCCTTGCGCAGGGAAAGCGAGCGGGCCGGATCAGCGTCGAACCCGCGACGGATCGCGGCGAAGTCAGTCGCGTCGATGTGAACCGTCATGGCGGGTACCCTTTTGACATCATCACTCTCTCCAGCTTCATCTTGAATGACGCAAAAAACCAGTTTTAATCGATACCATCGCTCAAAATTTCCGGCGTTTTCCCCCGATTGATGAAGCGGGCGTGTGGCTGAGCAGAAACTTAGCGATAATGACTGGCTTAAACGAATATGCTGTGAAAAACTGTCAGCCGAAACATCAATCAAAAGACTATCTTAAGGGAGAGACTCATGATCCGTACACTATTTGCGGTGTTCACGACTTGCGCACTGACAGCCTCAGTACACGCTGCTGACATGGGCGCGAAGGACGAGCCGATCAAACTCGCGGTCAATGAATGGACCGGACAACACGTTTCGACCCATGTTGCGGGTGCTATGCTTGAAGCGGCAGGCTACGACGTGGAGTATGTCACAGCGGGCTACATGAATATGTATCAGGCCATTGCGGACGGCGAAATCCACGGTGCGATGGAAATCTGGTCATCGAACGTATCCGAAGACTACGCAAAGAAGGTTGAGGCCGGCGGGGTTGTTGAACTCGGCGATCTGGGCCTCGATGCCAAGGAAGGCATCGCCTATCCCGCGCATGTTGCCGATCTTTGCCCCGGCCTGCCCGCGCTTGAAGCACTACGCGAATGTGCAATGAAATTTGCGACGGCGGACACCATCCCGAAAGGCCGTTTGATCGATTATCCGGCGGATTGGGGCACACCGGGCGCGGACCGTATGAGCGGGTTTGACCTGCCTTATAAAGCGGTTCCGGCAGGTTCCGAAGGTGCGCTGATCACCGAATTACGCGCGGCGACCGAGAAAAAATCCCCTCTGCTGATCGTGTTTTGGCAGCCGCATTGGGCGATGTCCGCCTATGACGTTAAATTCGTTGATCTGCCTGTCGGTAATGACGAGTGCTTTGAAGATCCGAAATGGGGTTCCAACCCTGAGGCCACGCATGACTGCGACTTTGCGCCATCCCGCATCTTCAAGGCCGGATGGAGCGGTATGGAAGAGAAATGGCCAGCCGCGTTTGAAATCCTCTCAAACTACGAGCTGAGCGTTGAAGAGCAACAGCCGATGATGGGTGCTGTCGATGTTGACGGCGGCAAGGTCGAGGAAGTGGTGGCCGCATGGATGGCGGATAACGAAGCCAAATGGAAGCCAATCGTCGACGCCGCCACCAAGTGAGCGGCCTATCGTGAGCAGCAACGACACATCTGCCATAACCTGCCGGAACCTCTGGCAGGTTTTCGGCACGGATGCGCAAACGGCACTGAGCGGGGCACTGTCCCGCTCAGGCAATGACCCTCAGTCCGCCGCACGGGAATTGCGCGAGGGCGGATTGATCCCGGCTGTTCAGGATGCCTCGTTCGAGGTTGGCCGGGGCGAATTATTCGTCATTATGGGGCTGTCCGGTTCCGGCAAATCAACGCTGGTGCGCTGTATTTCGCAGCTGCTGCCCGGCACGGGTGGTGAAATCCTGATTGACGGCGAAAACGTGGTGACCGCGTCGAAAAAGCGCCTGACCGAGTTACGGCGCAGCAAGCTGGGCATGGTTTTCCAGCATTTCGGCCTGTTCCCGCATATGACGGTGGCCGAGAACGTCGCTTATCCGCTGCGTGTAAAGGGGTTCCGCAAGGCCGAACGGCTGGCCCGCGCGCAGGAGGTTATCTCGCTTGTCGGGCTTGAGGGACGCGAGCATAGCTTCCCCCGCCAACTTTCCGGAGGACAGCGTCAGCGCGTCGGTATTGCGCGGTCGCTGGCGGTAAATCCCGATATTTGGTTCCTTGATGAGCCGTTCTCGGCACTCGACCCGCTGATCCGGCGGCAGTTGCAGGACGAGTTTCTCAATATTCAGGCAACGTTGAAGAAATCCATCGTTTTCATCACCCATGACATTACCGAAGCGCTGAAACTGGCCGACCGGATCGCGATCATGCGTGACGGAAAGATCGTGCAGATCGGCACGCCGACGGAGATTGTATTGCATCCCGTGGACGATTATGTCCGCGAATTCTCAAAGGATGTGGCGAAAGGTCAACATGCGCGCGTGGCCTCAATCATGGGCGACAGTGATGCCCGTGTGGGTGCGGATGACCCGCAACTGACCACGTCGATGACGCTGGATGTCGCGCTTGCGCATTGTATGGAGCTTTACGAACCCGTGCCTGTGCGTGACAGCGCAGGGGCCGTCGTCGGCACCGTTAACCCGTCCGACCTCGCCGCAGCATTGCAGGTTGAGGAAACATGAGTGCCGCCGAAACTTCTGTGACGGCGCGTCTTGAAAGCATGAACGCGGGTGCGAAAGCCGCGTTGCTGACGCTGATCGTCGGGGCAACTTGTTTGATGCTGGAGCCTTTTGCGCCTTGGTTGATCAAATGGCCCGCCGCATGGGTGTTGCCCGCAACGGATTGGGTCGGCGACGGGCTGAGTTGGGTTTTAGAAGCCGTCAAACCCTTCGCCCGCGCGTGTTCTGATATCCTGAGCTATCCGATGGATTGGGCGAATGTGGCGCTGAACGGCACGCCTTGGCCGATTGTGATCGGCATCGTAACGGCGGCGGGGTGGTATCTGGGCGGTTTGCCGATGGCGGCGCTCGGCTTTCTCGGCCTCAGTTTCGTGTTGTCTTCGGGGTACTGGTTTCAGAGCATGAACACGCTGGCGCTGGTTGCGGTTTCGGTGCCGCTGGCGATCACCCTTGGCGGCACGCTCGGTATTCTCGCCAATGAAATTCCAAGGATAAAATCCGCGCTGCAAACTGTGCTGGACGTGATGCAGACCGTGCCGACCTTCGCTTATCTGACACCAATTCTGGTACTGTTCGGTTTTGGTCCTGTTGTCGGGCTGATCGCCTCCGCCATTTACGCCGCCCCGCCGATGGCCCGCAATGTGTTGTTGGGGTTGGAGAGAATCGAGCCGGAAATCAAAGAGGCCGCGATCATGTCCGGCGGCACACGGTTGCAGCAGCTGTTTCAGATCGAAATTCCATCCGCCTCGACGCAGATTATGGTCGGCGTCAACCAATGTCTGATGGCCGCGTTGAGCATGGTGATCATCGCTGCGGTTATCGGCGGTTTTGACGATATCGGCTGGGAAGTTTTGCTGACCATGCGCAAGGCACAGTTCGGCCAGGCGCTGTTGGCGGGGTTGGTCATCGTGGCCTTCGCCATTATCATCGACCGGATGAGCGGCGCACTGGCGACCGAGCGCAAGCGGTACGCCCCCTTTGTGTCTTGGGTCATTCTGGGCGTGTCTGTTCTTTTCACCGTCCTGCTGTGGAAATACCTGCCCAACCCTAACGATTTGAGGTTTCTGGACCCTGTCGCGGAGACAGTGGATCAGGGTTTGAGCACCTTTACGGTAGCGAACGGCGCATCGCTCGACAGCTTTAAGAACAATGCGATGTTCTATGGCCTGTTGCCGCTGCGGATCGGCCTCGACAACGCGGTGCTGCCGTTCACATGGGGCTTCTCATGGACAGCGGCGATGAGCGGCTGGCTGTTTGCCGGCGCTGGTGTGGTCGGCCTGTTGTTGGCATGGCGCGGGCATGTGACCGCCGGACTGATTCTCGTGATCCTCACCGGGATACTGGAGACGGGCATCGCCGAGTTGCCGTGGCCATTCGTGCTGTGCGCCGTGGCCGCGCTGGGCTGGGTGGCCAGTGGCCGTAAGTTGGCGCTGGTGTCGGTTCTGTTACTGGCCACAATCCTGCTGGCCGGTCTGTGGGAGCGGTCGCTGCTGTCGCTTTATCTCAGCGGCGCGGCGGTGTTCGCATGCGCGCTCTTTGGTGGCCTGATCGGGCTGCTATGCGCGGTTTCGCCAATGGCATGGCGCGTGATGCGCCCCGTTTGTGATATGCTCCAGACCATTCCGCTGTTTGTATTCCTGATCCCGGTGCTGATGGTGTTCCAGATCGGAGAGTTCTCGGCTTTTCTGGCGATCTGCGCCTATGCCATCGTCCCGATGATCCGGTACACGCGGCACGGTCTGATCAACACGCCGGATGAGATGATCGAGTCCGCCATTTCCAGCGGGGCGACGGAATGGCAGATTTTGCGTGATATCCGCGCCCCCTACGCGGCGCCGTCGATTCTGTTGGGCCTGAACCAAACCATCCTTTATGCCTTCGCAATGCTGGTCATTGCGGCACTGATCGGCACCACCGGTCTGGGCCAGTCAATCTATCTCGCGCTCGGCAAGGCCGATGTCGGGCTTGGTATCTCTGCCGGCGCGGCGATGGCGATCCTCGCCATGATCGCCGACCGTATTGTGCAGGGGTTTGCCGAGGAACGCAGACAGGTGTTGGGATTATAGAGCATTTCCGGATTCGCCGGAATGACACTATATATCAGGAGTATGAGGGTATTTCCCGCACAGTGTTCGTGGTCAAATCCTGATTTCGCGAAATCGCAGAAGCTCTAGCTGAATTCGACCGACAGGACTTCATATCCACGCCCGCCGCCGGGAGTGGATACTTCAACGCTGTCACCGACTTCCTTGCCGATCAGGGCGCGGGCGAGCGGGGAGTTGAGATTCAACAGGCCCGCTTCGATGTTCGCTTCAACCTCACCCACGATTTGGTAGGTTTTTTCTTCGTCGGTGTCCTCATCGACGATGGTGACTTTCGCCCCGAACTTGATCGTATCTCCGGTAAGTGTGGCCGGATCGATAATGTCCGCGCGGGCGATAAGGCTTTCAAGCTCAAGCACGCGGCCCTCGATAAAGCTCTGGCGTTCGCGCGCGGAGTGATACTCTGCGTTCTCAGACAAATCGCCATGCTCGCGCGCTTCGGCAATCGCACGGATGATTGCCGGACGTTCAACCGATTTAAGTTCTTTCAATTCGGCCTCGATGCGGTTGTGGCCGCCCGCAGTCATTGGAACCTTTTCCATCGTCTCGCTCCGCCCTGCCCGCAGGTCGTGTCAGGGTAACAAAAAAAGACACGCCACAGCGGCGTGTCGAATCATCACGGGCTAACTAAAATATGACTGGAGCGATGCAACTTCAAGCGCTCCTTCACGCAAGTTGCCAATCGCCTTTGCCGCAGCAACCGCGCCGGCAGCCGTTGTGTAGTAAGGTACCTTTAGTTTCAACGCTGTAGCGCGTATATCAAAGCTGTCACGAATGGCTTCCGCGCCCTCGGTCGTATTGATAACCATCTGCACATCGCCGTCTTTTATGCGGTCAACGATGTGCGGACGGCCCTCCAACACCTTGTTGATACGGGTGACAGCCAAACCTTTATCGGCCAGCATTTGCGCCGTCCCGCCTGTGGCGACAACGTTGAAGCCATGCCTGATAAGCCGTTCAGCCACATCAATCATCGCTTCTTTATCCGAATCTTTCACGGATATGAAGACCGTGCCGGATTTCGGGAGCGAGGTGCTCGCGCCAAGCTGGCTTTTCAGGTAGGCGCGGTTGAAGCCTTTATCGAGGCCCATGACTTCGCCTGTCGAGCGCATTTCCGGGCCAAGCAACGTGTCGACGCCGGGGAAGCGAGCGAAGGGGAAAACCGCCTCTTTAACGGCGACATGATTGATTGCACCGACCGCGTGGGGGATGGTGGCCAGCTTTTCGCCCGCCATGACGCGCGCGGCGACTTTAGCCACAGGAACGCCGATGGCTTTGGCGACGAAAGGCACGGTGCGCGAGGCACGGGGGTTTACTTCAAGGATGAAGATGTCGTCGCCTTGGATGGCGAATTGCACGTTCATCAGCCCGCGCACGTTGAGGCCGTTTGCGAGGAGGCCCGTCTGGCGCTTGAGTTCGTCTATGACACTGTCGCTCAGAGTATGGGGCGGCAATGAACAGGCGCTGTCGCCGGAGTGGATGCCCGCTTGTTCGATGTGTTCCATGATGCCGGAAACGAAGACTTCATCGCCATCGAAAACCGCGTCCACATCCACCTCAATCGCGCCCGCAAGATAGCTGTCGAGCAGGATCGGCTTACCATCAGAAACTTTGACCGCTTCGGTGATGTAACGGTCAAGGTGTTCCTGATCGCGCACGATCTCCATCCCGCGCCCGCCAAGGACGTTGGACGGGCGCAGGACGACGGGGTAGCCGATCTCAGCGGCTTTTTGGCTGGCTTCCTCATGGGAGAAGACGATGTCGTTGCGGGGTTGTTTCAGGCCCAGATCGTGGAGGAGTTGCTGGAACCGCTCGCGGTCTTCTGCCAGATCAATCGCGTCGGGGGATGTGCCGAGGATCGGTATGCCAGCGGCCTCCAGCGCAGGGGCGAGTTTTAGCGGGGTTTGGCCGCCGAATTGGACGATTGCGCCGACCAACTCGCCCGCCTCTTGTTCTTTGCGAAGGATCGCGACCACATCTTCGCCTGTCAGCGGCTCAAAATAGAGGCGGTCGGAGGTGTCGTAATCGGTGGAGACGGTTTCAGGGTTGCAGTTGACCATGATGGTCTCATAACCCTGCTCTTCCAGCGCGAACGCGGCGTGGCAGCAGCAATAGTCGAACTCTATCCCCTGCCCGATCCGGTTCGGTCCACCGCCCAGGATGGCGATTTTCTTGCGGGTGGTGGGTTCGGATTCGCACTCGGCATACCCCTCGTGGTCGGCTTCGTAGGTCGAGTACATGTAGGGCGTGATCGCCTCGAACTCGGCGGCGCAGGTGTCGATGCGTTTGTAGACGGGGGTTACGCCCAGGGCGATGCGGGTCGCGGCGATGTCCGCCTCCATCTTGCCGGAAAGGGCGGCAAGGCGGGCATCGGAGAAGCCCATGCCCTTCACGCGGCGAAGGGCTGCGGGGTCTTCAGGGATGCCGTGCGCGGTGATGTGCGCCTCAACATCTGTGATGCCGCGCATTTGCTCCAAGAACCACGGATCGAAATCGGTGGCGCGGTTGATCTCCTCATCAGTCAGCCCCTCACGCATGGCTTGGGCGATGACGCGGATGCGGTCGGGTGAGCGTTTGCCCATCTCGCGGATGATGGCGGCCTTGCGGTCAGCGTCGGTGACAGCTTTTTCGAGGCCCGGAATGTCGATGTTGTCGAGGCCGGAAAGGCCCGTTTCCAACGAACGCAGGGCTTTTTGCAGGCTTTCCTGAAAGTTCCTGCCGATCGCCATTGCCTCGCCGACAGATTTCATCGCCGTCGTCAGGTCATTGGTCGCGCCGGGGAATTTCTCAAACGCAAAGCGCGGAATTTTGGTGACGACGTAATCGATGGTCGGCTCAAAGCTGGCCGGGGTTGCCTTGGTGATGTCGTTCTCAAGCTCGTCCAACGTGTAGCCGATGGCGAGTTTTGCGGCGACGCGGGCGATGGGGAAGCCTGTGGCTTTGGATGCCAGCGCCGAGGAGCGGGAGACGCGGGGGTTCATCTCGATCACAATCATCCGGCCATCGGCGGGGTTGAGCGCGAATTGGACGTTGGAGCCGCCCGTTTCGACCCCGATCTCGCGCAGGACCGCGATTGAGGCGTCGCGCATGATCTGGTATTCTTTGTCGGTCAGGGTCAGTGCGGGGGCGACGGTGATGGAATCGCCGGTATGGACGCCCATCGGGTCGACGTTTTCGATGGCACAGATGATGATGGCGTTATCCGCTTTGTCGCGGACGACCTCCATCTCATATTCTTTCCAACCGAGCAGGCTTTCGTCGATCAGGATTTGGTTGGTTGGTGAGGCATCAATGCCGCTGAGGCAGATGCGCTCGTAATCTTCTTTGTTGTACGCTATGCCGCCGCCTGTCCCGCCGAGGGTGAAGGCGGGGCGGATGATGGCGGGCAGGCCGACATTCTCGAACGCGGCCCATGCCTCCTCAATCGTGGTGGCGATGGCGGATTTGGGATTCTCAAGGCCGATGCGGGTCATCGCCTCGGCGAAGAGTTTACGGTCCTCGGCCATAGCGATGGCCTCTTGGCGCGCGCCGATCAGCTCGACACCATGCTTTTCGAGTGCACCGGAATCGGCCAGCGCCAGCGCGGTGTTCAGACCCGTTTGGCCGCCCATCGTAGGGAGCAGCGCGTCCGGCTTTTCAGCGGCGATGATTTTCTCGACGATTTCGGGCGTGATCGGCTCGATATAGGTGGCGTCCGCCAGATTGGGGTCAGTCATAATGGTCGCGGGGTTCGAGTTGACCAGAATGACGCGGTAGCCTTCCTCACGTAGGGCTTTGACCGCTTGTGCGCCCGAATAATCGAACTCGCAGGCCTGCCCGATGACAATGGGGCCGGCACCGATAATCATGATCGATTTGATATCTTCGCGCTTCGGCATCGGACGGCCCCTTGATTCTGAAAGCAACACGGCAAACGCACGCTATCTATGCGATCAAACCCCGCGTTGGAACCCCGCTTTTGCTGCAAACGCGAAATGATGTTTCAAACAGGCGCATGGAAGAAACAAAGGTGGAAAAACCGGTATATAACAGGTTTGATGTCTAATCGGTCTTGCGGCACCGGATATATCGACAAGAACACATCGAAGGTGCAAGTTGCTAATAGCATATGATTAAAGAGAAAATTTCGCACATATGCGACAAAGACAGGATCGTTGTTGAATATTCCGAGCGCAAACATCATATAATTGTGGCAGCTATACCACGGTATCTGTGTTCATACTCAATCGTACCTATTGCGAAATTAATGAAAAATTTACACTCAAAAGTTTTATCGATTTTTAGCATTATTCATCAGTTTACTTTCAATGATAACGGTTTATTAACAAACGGATGGTTGGATGGCGTCCGGTGGGGGCCAAAAGGTTATTAAGGAATCTTCGGATGGCCGAAATATTTTTGATGGAAGATAACGGCCCTCTTCGGCGGGTCTTGAGTTTCCAGTTGCGGGACGCCGGTTACAACGTCACGAGCTTTGAAAACGGTGCAGCCTCTGAAGATATGGAGCTGTTTGCCGCCGCCGATGTTCTTGTTACCGATATGGCCATGCCGAAAGTTGATGGTGAAACGGTACTCAATAACGTGCGCGACCGATTCCCCGATCTGCCCGTTATTGTTATTTCCGGCGCGGCACAGGCGCGGCTGGATGCGGTTGAGGCATTCGCAAAACTGCGCAAGCCCTTTAACGAGGTTCAGCTTATCGACACTGTTCAATCCGCACTGAACAAACATAATCGCGGACCCCGGACCAGAGCCGCCTGAAGACTTGCTTTCACGTGCAGGCTTGGCGATAGAGTGCCATCTTTTATTGGTGCCGGACGCTTATGCTTATTTACAAAATTTGCGACATCGCGCTGTGGCACGATGCTGAACAGGCTGGTGAACTGATCGGAGCGCCAATCGATTTGGCCGATGGGTACATCCATTTCTCGACCGCCGAACAAGCACGGGAGACCGCCGCAAAGCATTTTACCGGACAGCGTGACTTGCTGTTGGTTGCCGTCGAGGCCGATACCCTTGGCGAGGCGTTGAAATGGGAGCCATCGCGGGGTGGCGCGTTATTTCCGCATCTTTTCAGGCCTTTGCGGATCGATGAGGTTTTCTCGGTTCAAGAGCTGCCCCTCGATGCGAGTGGCGCGCATGTCTTCCCGGATGGTTTCACATGACATTGCTGGAGCATATCGGACTGCGCGGTTTACAGCAGATTGATCCTGAACGCGCGCACGGGCTTGCGTTAAAGGCGCTGAATGCGGGATTGGTTCCAACATGGAAGGGGCCGTTTCCGTCGGTGTTGCGCGCCCGTGTATTGGGATTTGACTTGCCGCATCCGGTTGGTCTGGCCGCAGGGTTTGACAAAAACGCGCAAGCGGTGACGCCGCTATTGGCGTGCGGGTTTTCATTTGTGGAGGTCGGCGCAGTGACGCCGCGCCCACAGGACGGCAATCCCCGCCCCCGCCTTTTCAGGCTGAAAAAAGATGCCGCCGCGATCAATCGGTTCGGCTTTAACAATGAGGGTATGGATGCGGTGGGCGAACGCCTTATCGCGCGCAAGCGGGGAGGTGTCGTCGGCCTGAATCTCGGTGCGAATAAAGACGCGAGCGACCGCGCCACCGATTTTGGAACCGTACTGTCACAGCTCGGCCCTTACGTTGATTTTGCGACGGTCAATGTGTCATCGCCCAACACGGAAGGTTTGCGTGATTTGCAGGCGCGCGAAGTGCTTGCCGATTTGTTGACACGCACAAAAGCGGTGCGCGATGCGCAAACGCCAGCGGTAAAACTGTTGCTGAAAATCGCGCCTGACCTGAGCGATGCGCAGTTGGAAGACGTGGCGCGGGTCAGTCTGGAAAGCGGGATTGATGGCATTGTCGCGACGAACACCACGCTGGCACGCGATGGCTTGAAAAGCGCGGACCGCGAGCAGAAGGGTGGGCTGTCCGGCGCACCCCTGATGATGCGTTCAACTGAAGTGTTGGGCCGCCTGTTCGATCTTACAGGCGGTGCACTGCCCCTGATCGGGGTTGGTGGCGTGGGTTCGGCTCATGATGCCTATGCGAAAATAAGGGCGGGGGCTTCGCTGGTGCAGCTTTATACAGCGCTTTCGTATCAGGGGCCGGGCCTCGTGAAAGATATCGCGGTTGGTTTGGCAACACTGCTTGAGCGCGATGGATTTACAAATGTCTCTCAAGCGATTGGTGTGGATCGATAGACGGCCCCCCTGCGCGCCACGGCGAGCGGGGATGAAGATAGATGATCTGAACATCGTTCAGTAAACGGTTCAACAGTTTCAGGAATTGTCTTTAAACTTTTCCCGTTTGCAGTATGATTAAATCGAGTAAAGCGGTTGCCACAGTTGGTTGGGCGCACCGTGCGATGTGAAACTTGGAATTATAGAACATGACCGGGAATGCCGCTCGCGAGGAACCTTTGATCCTGACAGCCAGTGCTGATCCGCTGGATGATTTGTTTGACCGTGAAAGACCGCGCGACAGCAATAAACCGCCGGAACGCAGTGCATCGCGACCACCAAAGCGGCGTAAGTCTAACGCCTGGCTGATCGCCACCCTTGCGTCGGTGATCTGGATTTTGACGGTTTTGGCATTTTGCTGGTCCCGCTATTCACTCCCGGGCACGGTTTCGGCGGCGGCGGATGCGGCGAAGACGCGGATTGAGATTTTTGACTGGTTGATGATTGCGGCGGCTTTATTGGGGCCGTTGTTGTTGATCTGGCTGGTCGCGACACTGATCCGGCGTTCTGCGGAGATGCGGGACGAATCGCGGGAGCTGACCCACGCGGCGATGAGGCTGTCGCAAGCGGCGAAAGAGGTTGAGTCGCGCGGGTTGGTCGGGTTGCCCGGCGGCTCGATAGAAGGCGACATCGCGGGTGAAACGCCACGGCATCTGCGCCGTGAAGTCGAGCGGGCCACACATGCGATCAGCGCCTTACACTCACAGATGCGGGCGATTGAGGAAGCGCTGTCAACACAAGCCGCAGCGATTGATGATGTGGCAGAGCGTGCGGAACAGCGGGCGCGGACAATATCCAAGGTGTTGAGCAGTGAGCGTGAAGCGCTGGAATTGGCGGCGGAGCGGTCCGGCGCTCTGGATCGGCGCGAAGGTTCTGGCACGGGAGCGGCGCTTGCGGGGGCAACAGCTGCCGCACTTGGCGGGGCGGCGTTGAGTGCAAATGCGGGCGCCAGCGGGGATATATCGGCGCGTGGTGGTGATGACGTTGACGTTGTTGACTTATCGCTGGACACGCAGAATCCGCGCGGCAGTGAGCATGAAGGCATCGCATCACTGCGGGCGGAGCTTGCAGATGCGAAAGCGAATGCGACATGGCAAACGCCGCGCCTTTCAGACAGTGATGCTCCCGCTGATCTCGACATGGGCAGCTTTCAAGGCAGCTCGATGGGCGGGTCTTTTGAGGCGGCTGAAGCGGCAGCACCCGATAGCGCCCGGATTGATCCGTTTGACGATATCGGTGCAAAAGGTGCGGCGGCAGTGGCGGCTACAGGGGTCGCCGGACTGGGCGCGGCCAGTGCGCTGTCCGCTCGTGACGATGAAGACAGTCCGGCTCTCAAAACCGTGACCGATGAGGCGGATAGCGATGCGAGCGCGTATGTTGCGGATAGCGATAATGACGACGAACCGCTGAGCTTGCAGCGGCGGCACTCTGTTGACTGGGTTAAGTTTGTACGTGCCTCGAACTTTCCCGAAAGCGAAGACGATACCGAAACACTGGATGCGCTGTATGACGTGCTGACGGACCCGGATGCGGCGTCGCTGCTGCAATCCGCCGAGGATACGCTCGCATCACTGGCCGATATTGACCTCTATATGGAGGATTTTGTGCCGGAGATGATGCCCGTGTCGTCCTGGAAATCCCACCTTGACGGCAACGGGTCGGGCGAGGCGATAGAGGCGATCAAAGCGCCGATTGAGCAAAGCCGTATTCGCGCAAAGCTGAGCGCGGACAAGGGGTTTGAGACGCTGGCCAATAAATTCATGGGGCGTTTTGAGGAAATGCTGCGCCGGATGATGCGCGAGTCTGACAATGAGCGGCTTGTGGTCGAGCTTGCCGATACCCGCACAGGGCGGGCGTATTTGATGCTAGCGGATTCCTCCGGACGGATCGGGAGAAAGTCTTAAAACGGGATTGAATTCGTATTTTATCGGGACGAATCGGGAGTTTTCTACCTTGAATTGTTCTATGTCTTCCTTTTTATGATCAAAAATGGTACACTTTCCGGTAATTAGGAGAGTGTTATGCGTGTTGATCCAAGTTCCCTTCCGGCAAACCAACAGAAAAGCAGCTTTGAAGCCCTCGCGAAGGACGAAGCGTCTCGTGATAAGGCGCAGAAGCAATGCGGTGGCGGGGACTCTGCCCCGAATGATCACGATGGACCCGTTGCAACGACTTTAGCGATTGGTGAAGAGGATGGCGGCGGACCGATCCCTGTGGAACCCGATGGTGGGATCGGGGACGGGGCGGGACCGATTCCGGTTGATCCAGACGGCCCCGGCGTCACGACGTTGGCGATTGGTGAGGAAGATGGGGGCGGTGGTCCCGCGCCGATGCCGCTGCCGATTGGTGGTGCCATAAACGGGACCAAGGGCGATGACGTGCTGGCCGGAAGCGACGGCAACGATCTTATCCGAGGCCGCGCCGGAAATGATGTGATCAGCACGGGTCGCGGCAATGATACGGTGCGCGGCGGCGGGGGTGATGACACGATCACCGTCACAGGCACTGGTGATAAAAAGATCAATGGCGGCATTGGCCATGACACCGTCGAGTTGAAAGGCCAAGAATCCGATTACGCGATCAATGAGCGGCGCAGGAGTACGGTTTATACGGCGCAAGACGGATCACGCATCGTCGTGCGTAATGTGGAAGCGGTGACGTTTACAGGCGCGATTCAACCGCCACCCCCTGTGGATACGGGGTTCGAGGCATCACTGGGTCTGGAGCCGAATGATTTAGGGGCGACTTCGCTGGAAATCAGCGGCGGGAATGCGGTGCTGTCCGGACCGGGAACCGACTTCACATTCACGGGCGTGGATGCTTCGGGATTGGCCGCTGACGGACCAATTATTGCGACGGGTGGATCCGGAACGATCAATGGCGAAGAAACCACGGCTGTGGCGCTGTCGCCTTTCGGTCCCGCCGTACTGACGATTGGATCGGGATTTAATCCCACGGGAACGCAGGGTGTATCAGCCTTGTTTGCCAATGGCGCGACGCTGGATACGACGGTGACGCGGCCCGCGCAGTAGGGCATTTTCCGGCGCGACAGATGAAGGTGCGGATACTGTAAGGAAACCAATGCCCCGCGCGCGGGGCGTGGATGGTACAACGTCAGAGACCGAAACCCGCATAGGGGAGGAAGCGCACGCTTTCTCCCTTTTTTATCGGCCCGCGATCATGATCGAGCGCGATCAGGCCGTTGGACCAGCGGAGGCCGCTGATGAGGCCGGAACCGTCAGAACGGAATTTTTCGACACCGCCCGCGTTGTCGCTGCGCCCGCGCAGGAACTCGGCACGACCCGGTTTTTTCTTGGCATCAAAGCGGGTGGTGAGCGGGAAACTGTCGGGTACGGGCCAGTCCAGTCCGGCGAGGCGCAAGAGCGCGGGCCGGACGAACATTAAGGTGCAGACGAACGCGGCGACGGGGTTTCCGGGCAAGCCGAACACAGGCACGGAACCGATTTGTCCCAACGCCAGCGGGCGGCCCGGTTTCATGGCGATGCGCCAGAGGGCCATTGCGCCCATGTCTGAAAGCTGACGCGCGACGTGGTCTTCATCGCCAGCCGACGCGCCGCCAGAGACGACCACGGCATCGGCTTGGTTGGCGGCGTGTGTGAGGGCGGCGCGGATCGCGGCGGCATCATCGGGGATGCGGCCAAGGTCCAGCACGTCCAGCCCTTGACGGCGCAGTATTCCGGCCAGCATCGGGCGGTTGGCGTCGTAGATTTGACCCGTTGCCAGCGGCTGTCCGGGTTCGCGCAACTCGTCGCCTGTGGAGAGGAGTGCCACACACAGCGGGCGATAGACGGTGAGGGTGGCAATACCGACCGAGGCGGCTTGGGCGAGGTCTTGGGGAGAGAGACGGATGCCCGCGTTCAGAGCGCTTGCGCCCGCGTCGATGTCTTCCCCCGCCTTACGGCGGTTCGCACCCGATTTGAGGCCGGAGCCGAAGCGGATTGTTTGAGCGGTGGCGTCCACATCTTCGTCCATGACAACGGTGTCTGTGCCGTCGGGCATGACCGCTCCGGTGAGGATGCGGACAGCTTCGCCCTGCCCTGCTTTTCCGGCGAATGGCGCCCCTGCGGCGGCGCGGCCATCGCGTAAGTGCAAGGTTTGCTCGCCTTCCGGGGTGAGGGAGGCATGGGCGAGTGCGTAGCCGTCAACGGCACTGTTGTCGTTGGGCGGGGTCGCGTTTCGGGCGGTGACATCCGCCGCCAGCACGCGGTCGAGCGCGGCGCTCAAAGGCACGGTTTCGGTGGCCGCGACGGGATCAATACGCTCACGCAGCATGGTCAGCGCGGTCTCAACGGGTGTCCATTCGACCCCGGCGGGCAAGGCGAAGCAATCATTGCGCAGGGCCATCAGGTCAGACCTGTCTCGGCGAGGATGAAATCGGCCAACCCCGCGATGTCATCAATGTCAAAACACGGGAGCGGGCCGTCTTGCGCGATATCGCTGGCAATGGCGCGGACCATCGGGTCGGTGTCGGCGATAGGATCACGGGCGGCGTCGCTGCGGCGGACTTCGATCTTTGGGTGATCGTCGCGTTTATAGCCCTCAACGATGACCAGATCGACGGGGGAGAGTTTGGCCAGCAGGTCGGCAAGGGGCGGCTCCGGCGCGTCGCGCAGTTCGTGCAGCAAGGCCCAGCGCACACCGGAGCCGATCATCACTTCGCTGGCCCCGGCCATACGGTGGCGGTGGGAGTCTTTGCCCGGCGCGTCAATGTCGAAGCCGTGATGGGCGTGTTTGATGGTGGAGACGCTGTGGCCGCGCCCGGTGATCTCGGCGACCAGCCGCTCGACCAGCGTGGTCTTGCCGTTGTTCTTCCAGCCGACGACCCCGTACACCCGCATCATGCACCCCCGCTGGCAAGGGTGACGGCGCGGGCGAGGTCTTCGGGGGTGTTGACGTTGAAAAACGGGTCGAAGGGGTCGGCGCTGAACGGGACGGTGGCGCAGCCGTGTTTGGCGGTCCAGCGGTCCACTTTGCGCATACCGTCCGCCATTGCAGCCGCCAAATCATCGCGCAGCGAGACGGGCCAGAAGCCGAAGACGGGATGCGTGCGCCCGCCCGTCATGGCGCAGGCGAGGGGCACGTTTTCGTCTGTGGCGGCATCCCGCAGGCGGGTGACGAGGTCGGTGGGGAAGAAGGGCGTGTCCACGGCGGCGGTGACGATGTGCGTTGCGCCCTGCCCCGCCGCATGGGTCAATCCGGCGAGGACTCCGGCCAATGGTCCCGCGCGGCTGTCATCCGCATCGGGGATCAGGGGATGCGGATAGGGTGCGAAGAGGGCCGGATCACTGTTGGAATTGATGGCAATGACGTCCACTTGCGGGGAAAGACGGGTAATGGCGCGGTCGAGCAGCGGTGTGCTGTCCAGCGTGATAAACGCCTTGTCCCGCCCGTCCATGCGCCGCGCGAGACCCCCCGCGAGAATGACTCCGATAATGCTCATGCCAGCGGGTTCACGCCGAACAGCCATTGATGCGCACCCAGAAGGATGATCCACACGACGAGGCCGATGGGGAAGGCAGCGAGGGCTTTGACGGATGATGCGGAGGGTGCGGGAAGCGGTGGTTTGCCGTCACGCTTGTTGATGAGGACCAGCATCAGGACGACCCACACCAGTATGCCGCCGAACAGGACCAGCGAGCGGGTGTCGCCGTTTACGAACAGGTGCAGCAGCGCCCAGATTTTGACGGCTGTGAACTGGGGATGGCGGATGCGGGATTTGATGGCGGACCCCGGTGCGCCGCCGAAATAGAGCATCAGGGTGGGCAGCATCAGGGCGACGACGACGGCGCGCGCCCAGTCGGGTGTGGTCCACAGCACCGTGGTATCCGCCGCGCGCCAGCCCTGAACCATCAGATAGATCGACCCCATCAGTACGCCAAGCGCCATGAGCCGGCAGATGTTCTCATCCGTGCGCGCGGCCAGTGTGGCGCGTTGGCTGGCGAAAACGGTCGTGCCGAGGTGGCCGAGTGTGAACAGCGCCAATCCGAGAATGAGTAGTGTCATCTATGCCCCCTGCTTCGCGCTCTCACGGTAAAGCGCCGCGCTGTTGGCGTCGAGCCACTTTTGCATCATCACACACGCGCCGTCCTCGTAGCCGAGGGATTGGTAGAAGGCGATGACGGCGGTGTTCTCAAACCGGACCATGAGGTGCATTTTCGGCATTCCGCGCTGTGTCGCCCAGTCTTCGGCGGCGGTCATGGCGGCGCGGGCGATGCCTTTGCGGCGGCGGGCGGGGGTGACAGCGAGGTAGTAGACCCATGCGCGGTGGCCGTCTTCACCGACCATGACAGTCGCGATGACCTCACCATTGTCGCGGGCGACCAGAATGTCGGATGAGGGGCGGCCCCGCGACAGGGCGATGTCGGCGGCGGGGTCGTTCCACGGGCGTGTCAGGCCACAGGCTTGCCAGAGAGCGATAACTTGGGGTTGCTCGTCGGGATGCATGGGGGAGAAGTCCATGCTTCAGCCCCCGCCGGCGGATTTGCGGCGGTGCTTTGGGCTTTCGTCCTCAACCGTGTCGAGGTCAGCGTCGAGGATGAGGCGGTCCGCGCCGGAGAGGCAGACGAAGCGTTTGCCGCGCATTCTGCCAATCAGCGTGAGGCCGACCTCGCGGGCGATCTCGACCCCCCAGGCGGTGAAGCCGGAGCGCGATGCGAGGATCGGGATGCCCATGCTGGCGGTTTTGATGACCATTTCGGAGGTCAAACGCCCCGTGGTGTAGAGCAGATGGTCGGCCCCGACGGCATTGTTACGGAACATCCAGCCCGCGATTTTATCAACCGCATTGTGCCGCCCGACATCCTCCATATAGACCAGCGCCTGATCCTCGCGGCACAGGACGCTGCCGTGTATTGCGCCCGCATCGAGGTAAAGAGAGGGGACGGTGTTGATCTCCCTGGCGAGTTTATACAGCCAGCTTGCGCGCAAGGGTGCGGCGGGAAGGGTCAGCCCCTCAAGCGTTTCCATCATGTCACCGAACACCGTGCCGACCGCGCAGCCGGAAGTGCGGGTTTTCTTTTTGAGCTTCTCCTCGTAATCGGTGGGACGCTCGGTGCGCACCACGACGGTTTCGAGTTCCTCGTCGTAATCAACACCCGTCAGCACATCGTCACTGTGCAACATGCCCTGATTGAGCAGATAGCCGATGGCGAGTTCTTCGGGGTAATCGCCGATGGTCATCGCCGTGACGATCTCTTGCGCATTCAGGAACATGGTCAGCGGGCGCTCCTCAACCACGCGCAGATCGACGTTTGCACCCGTGTGGTCAAGTCCAGTGACTTGGCGTGTCAGGCGGGGCAAGGCCGGATCGGGTTGTATGATAAACTTACTCAAAAGAAATCCCAACCTTTTGTTTCAGCGCGCATTTTCGGAAAATTGATATAATTTTAACCACAAAAACCGCCCTCTTCCAGTACGTATTCAGGCGCAACGGATACGTTACTACTGACGCGTTCAACATTACGAAATCTATACTATGTTTTGCGAAATTTTTATAAAAATTCGTCTGCAATTTGATTGATCCTACAATCAGAAAATTGGTCTCTTAATCAGGTGTCAATGTCTGGCTGACATACTTATTTCAACAGGGGGAGCTTGAAGATGCTTAAGCGTTTCATCAAAGAAGAAACAGGTCAAACGGCTATCGAGTACGGTTTACTCGCCGCGATGATGGCTGTTGCTATGATCGCCGCTTTTCAGGCCTTGGGCACCGAATATATCGTTATGTTCGATCATATTACTGAATCTGTCATCAACGCATAACCTGTTGTTGAGGTCCGGTACACTCCGTGCGTCCTACTTGTCATTGTTCATGGCGGCTTCCTCTTCATCGCGATCAAATCGTTCCGCCGCCTGCAAAGCCCAATCATCCGTTTCTGGTGTATGGGCGAAATCAGATCTTAGGACGTCATTCAGCTGCTCGGACCTTGCGCGGGCCGCTGCGACGTAATCGCTGTTATTATCGAAATCAGTGGTCCACAGTGTGCGCAAGCCTTCAAACATCTCTTCATCATGGTTGCGGAATGCCGTGGCAATGCGTTCTGAGCGATAGGGATGCGTGCCAAGCTGCGTCAGGGCGGTTTTTCCGGCCTCCAAAGACCCCGCGAACATCTCCCTGATGACAGTTTGCGCCCCGGCGGCGGAAATTTGATAGGCCGCCGCGCGATCCGTGGCGCGGGCGATAATGTGGATATGCGGCCAACGCTGGCGCACTTGGGAAACCATCTGCACCTGCTTTTGCGTATCGCGCAGGGCGGCGACAAACACCTTGGATCGGGCGATGCCCGCCGCCTCCAACAAAGACACCCGCGATGCATCGCCGTAATAAGCCTGAATGCCGAATTTGCGCAGGGTATCAAGCTGCTGCGCATCATCATCAAGCACGACGGTTTCAACCCCGTCCGAACGGAGCAAGCGGTTCACCATCTGGCCGAAACGGCCTAAACCCGCGATGATGACAAGACCTTGCTTGTCGATTTCATCCGCCTCACGCGTGACCGCTTTCTGGCCCAGCCGTGGTTCGATGACGTTCTCATAGAGGATGAACAACAGCGGGGTCAGGAACATGGTCAAGGCGATGACCAGCGTGGTAATTTTCGCAATCCCGCCAGTCACAGCGCCAATGGAAATCGCCAGCCCGATCAGCACAAAGCCGAATTCTCCGGCTTGCGGCAGGGAAAGAGAAAAAAGCCAGCGATCGCGCACCGACATGCGCGCACCGAATGACAAGACGGCAAGGATAAGGGCTTTCAAAATGATCAGGCCAAAGGAGAGGCCGAAAATCAGAATCGGTTGTGATGACAACAGTTTAAAATCAACCCCTGCCCCGACCGAGACAAAGAAAATACCGAGCAATAAGCCTTTAAACGGTTCGATATCGCTTTCGAGTTGATGGCGGTATTCACTGCCCGACAGAACCACGCCCGCCAAGAATGCGCCGAGTGCCGGTGACAGGCCAACCGCACTGACCAACATTGATGTGCCGATCACCAGCGCCAATGCGGCAGCGGTGAAAATCTCACCCGATCGCCCTGAGGCAATGAACCGGAAAATGGGGTAAGCGAAAAAGCGGCCCGCCAGGATGATCGCGGCGATGACACCCAAGATACCCAATCCCTGCGCCCAAGCCGGATAGCCCTCAAGAAGATTGATGCCATGCGCTGCCGCATCATGCGCGTGATCCGCATCACCCGGATGCTTATGCGTAACCGCCAACAGCGGCATCAGCGCCAGCATCGGGATAACGGCGATATCCTGAAACAGCAGAACAGAGAATGCCGCCCTGCCCCCGGTTCGCCGCTCAAGATTACGCTCTTGCAGCGTTTGCAGAACGATGGCGGTTGACGAAAGTGCGAGCACCATGCCCAGGGTGACACCCAGCCGCAGATCAAAGCCCCAGACCCATAGAATTCCGGCGATGGCAGCGATGGTCAACACCACCTGCAACCCGCCCAGACCCAGCAATTGCGCCCGCATGTGCCACAGCTCTCGCGGACGTAACTCCAAGCCGATGAGGAACAGCATCATGACGACGCCGAACTCGCTGACATGCTGTAATTCGATGGTGTTGTCGGTGAGAACGCCCAAAGCGGGACCCAGAGCGACGCCCGCAATCAGATAGCCCAGCACCGACCCCAAGCCGACCCGGTTGGCGAGCGGCACGACGATGACCGCAGCAAGCAGATAGGGAAGGATGGTGCCGAGAACTTCCATTACTCGGCCACCATTTGCTGGCGATACGGTTGCGCAAAGTCGAGTTTTTCGTCACGCAGCTCGCGCAAGAGTGTGGCATAGGCCGCCGCGTGATAATCCAATCGGTCAGCGCGGCTTTCGCCCTCAATCTCACGGAACAATGAGAAAGGCGGCAGGTAACGCATACCGCACAGGCCCGCCATCGTCTCAAAAGACGAGAAATGCGCGCGCAAGGCAGCGCGCCCGGTCACCTCCTTGGCAAACACACCATGCGAGGCCGCCGTACTGACCGCATGAAGATATATCTTCCCGCGCAACGCCTCGTTTTCAAGCGCCCAACCGAATGTCACAACGCGATCCACCCATTCCTTCACCAATGAGGGCGACGAGAACCAGTAGACCGGATGTTGGAAGATCAACACGTCATGATCGTTCGCACGTTGTTGCTCGCGCAGGACGTTGATGTCGAATGTGGGATATTCGGCATACAGATCAATCACCGTGACTCCACTAATACCCTCCGCAACGCGTTTCAACCTGCGATTGACAACGGAGCGTTCGGGACGCGGATGAGCATAGAGGACAAGAATCGTTCGGGACATGCATTTTAAATCCCATTATATACAGCGAAAAGCAATGCAACGCACTGACGAGACCAGCGTTTTGTCAGTCACAAATAAGGTCAGTATATGTCGGTTTTTACGGCTATCGGAGCGTGATCGTACCGGCATTTCAATAGCGCGGTTTTGAGCGCAAAACATCACTGCTTTGTCGCGTTGTTGGATCAGCTGTGCTATGGCACCGCGAAACGGGATCAGGGGGAAACAAAATATGTCCGATGACGGATTCAATATGTCGCTGCGCAAATACCTCAAGCGGGTTGGCGTTACTTCACAGCAAGCCATTGAAGATGCTACCAGAACAGCCCGCGAGACCAGCAATAGCGGAGCGGTGAACGCGAAGATGGTGCTGATGATCGACGGTCAAGAAGTCAACGTGGTTGAGGGCGAGATCAGCTTGGGTGACAGCGTATGAGCGATGTGACCAAAGATACTGTTCTTGAAGCACTTTCCCGGATTACAGACCCGGCCAAGGGCACCGATATTGTCTCCGCTGGAATGGTCTCCGGCCTGGTGGTGAAGAACGCGGCTGTCGGGTTTGCGCTGGAGGTGGATCCCGCGCGTGGCGCGGCTTTGGAGCCTTTGCGCAAGGCCGCAGAGGACGCTGTGAAGGCGCTGGACGGGGTCTCTTCGGCCACGGTGGTACTGACCGCGCACTCCGATCAGCCCGGAAGCGCCCCGCAACCCGCCCCGCCCTCCTTCAGCCCCAAAGGCCCGCCGCCCGATCTGGGCCGCGCAAAGCCGGGCGACAAACCGATCCCGACCTCCACCGATACGGGACGGATTGAGGGAATCGACAAGATTATCGCGGTCGGATCCGGCAAGGGCGGCGTCGGAAAGTCCACGGTTTCCGCCAACCTCGCGCTGGCTCTGGCCGCGCAGGGCAAGAAGGTCGGGCTGTTGGATGCGGATGTATATGGCCCCTCGCAGCCGCGTATGCTGGGCGTTTCGGGGCGTCCCTCCACGCCGGACGGTAAGACGATTTTACCGCTGCGCAACTATGGCGTCACTGTAATGTCTATGGGATTTATGCTTGAGGACGACCAATCTGTCGTCTGGCGCGGACCCATGCTGATGAGCGCATTGCAGCAGATGTTGCGACAGGTGCAGTGGGGCAAGCTGGACTATCTGATCGTCGACCTTCCGCCCGGAACAGGGGATGTGCAGCTGACACTGTGCCAGAAAACGCAGGTGGACGGGGCCGTCATCGTCTCGACACCGCAGGATGTGGCGCTGATTGATGCGAAGAAAGCCATTGATATGTTTAGCAAACTCAACGTGCCGCTGATCGGTATGATTGAGAATATGAGCACGTATGTCTGCCCGAATTGCGATCACGAGGCCCATATCTTCGGGCATGGTGGCGCAAAGGCCGAAGCGGAAGCGCTGAACGTGCCGTTTCTGGGCGAGGTTCCGCTGGATATCGACATCCGGCTAACCTCAGACGGGGGAACGCCGATCGTTGTTTCTAAGCCGAAAAGCCCGCAATCCGAGCGGTTCCGGCAGATTGCGGCTGGCGTGATTGCAGCAACGGAGAAGGTAGACGCGTGAGCATCGGCTACGACCCCGAAAGCCCGCCCGAAGGCACCCAACCGCACTTTCCCCCGCTACTGCGCGGAGTGGAGGTTCCGGCGGGCGTCGATCCATTCGACAAGGCGGTCGCGGATGCGGGGGCAGATCGTGCGGAAGTCGGGGATTTGTACTGGTCTGCCGATGATGACGTGATGCGGGCGGCGATTGTGTTGGGACCCGAAGAGACGCTGGCGGATGCTCTGCCGGTGTTGTTTGCGGTGGCAAACGGGTTCAATGATTGCCTCGGCGCGCTGGCTCCGCCTGAGGTTGGTTTGTTGCACGCCTGGCCGGATGGCATCAAAGTGAACGGCGCGCATTGCGGGGTGTTTCAGGTCGCTGCCTCGACCGGCGATGCGGCGGAAGTGCCTGAATGGTTGGTGATCGGCATGGCGCTGGCCTTGACATCGCATGTTAGTGATCCCGGCTATCAACTTGATACAACAGCATTAGCGGAAGAAGGGTGCGGGCATCTGAGCCGCATTCGCCTGTTGGAAAGCTGGTCGCGGCATATGCTGGTATGGATAAACCGCTGGCAAGATGACGGCACGCGTCCTGTATTCGAGGCATGGCTGGCCCGTGCCGAAGGGCGCGGGGAGGACGGTTTTGTGGGGCTGGATGAGCATGGCGGCCTCTTGCGTAAAGCGGGGGACACTGTCACGGTGTCGCCTCTGGCCGAAGCACTCGCGAAACCGCGCCGTTGGCCTTTGGAGAGTACGAAATGAAACTCGCGCGCAGTATCAGGTTTGACGAATCCGACGGCAATGTTTTTGAACAGGCCGCAGATGCGGGAGAGTGGTCCATATCAGGCGCATTTGCATTCTCGAACTGGGCCGAGGGCGATCTTACCGGCAAGAAACGTCAGGCGTTCCGAAATGGTTGGCTATCAGTTGAGAGTTTTGGCCGAACAACGTTTGTGGCGACAGCCGAGATTGAGGCATCTGAGATTGACGCCTTGGCGATGTCGCTGGCGGCTCATTTTGTCTCTGCCTATGGCGCGCCGGATCTGGAAACCGCACTTCCCGTAGCGGAGGAAGAGCTGCGCCATATGGCCGATCTTTGCGAGGAACACGCACCTAATACGCTCCTCGTTGTGGAACGAAACCTGACAGATAACGGCGTTCATGAAGCATTTCGCGCAATAAAACCCACAGAGGCAAGCGTTGTAGACGTTTTAGGACCAATGGCTGATCATGCGATAGAAATGAGCAAAATTAGTGACGCGTAACACTCTCACTATCTGACACACCTATTGGTATTGTCTTATTTTGAGATAAAAACGCAAATTTCTCAAAATAAGACTATTCAACATACAATATTTTCTGAAGTTGTTACAAAGCTATTCTGCAGCTGTACTCATCATAGCATCAGGCAGCATGATCGTCGTAAGCGGTGTTACCGTGAACTCATTTGATAAATCCTGATACGAAAGCACTGGAATGTTGCGCATTCCGTTATTGCTGATCAGGCTGCGAATGAAACGCCGAACATCCAAGGATGCAAGGATTGTAGGCTGAGAGCCGCCTTCAATGGGTGTCCGCACGTTTTGCCTGATGGATTCAACCAGAGATGCCGAAAGCGTATCATCAAGTGATAGATACTCACCAACGGTTGTCTGACGAACCGCATTACGAAGAGCATCTTCGACATCCGCGTCGAGCAAATAAGCCGCAATGATGCGATCGTCACCCGCAATCTGGTTACAAATCTGACGCTTCATAGCAGTACGCACATATTCGGTCAGAACTACCGGATCCTGCTCTTTTGCGCCCCACTCCGTCAGCGCCTCCAACAATAAGCGTTGGTTTCGGATCGGAACTTGCTCATCGATCAAGCGGCGGAAAACCTCCGCTGTTTTATTCATCGGCAACAAATCCCGGATTTCGGAAACAAGCTCAGGGTAATTTTGCGCCATACTCATGAGTGCGGCACGTACTTCTTGAATGCCGATACACTGCGATGCATAGCGCTGTTGTGTGGCTCGCGCCCCAATTAGCAAAATGTCGAGCGGTTTAAGTACGTCTAAGCCATTCTCCGCCAATTTCGATGCGGCGGATGCGTCGACCCAGTGCAAGTTACGGAAGCCAAGTGGCGGGCTGGCAGCGCGTTCATATTCGATGCCCGCGAGTGTCAGCATCTCTTCATCCACATCCACGCCAACACGGTCAGCATCAATGGCAAAAGTGGCCACCGCAACGTCATCAAGGTCAACACAGATCGCATGTGCGTCCAATGAAGGATCGGCAGATAAGCGTGGCGGGAGAATTGCCATTCCGATCTCTGCACTGACACCTAAGGTCGCCTCACGGGATTCTTCAGCAAAAACCGCCCGGTCTTCGTCTGATAACAACGAAGGATGAACGCGCATCACGAAAGGGCTTTTCTCCAATCCGAGACTTTCGAGCAAATCGGGTGTTTCTTCATCTGAGTCATCACCTTCGCCCGCACCAAAGACGAACAGGCCGAGTCTGTCAGAAAAGCTAATGGCCATCATTGTTGCGGAGATAACCAGAAACACGAACCAAGGAAAACCGGGGATGAACATCATCGAAAACAAGATGACAGACGCAACCCGTAACGCGAGTGTACTCGAAATCATCTCACGGGTGATATCAGCGCCTAAGTTCTCGTTTTCGTCGGTCGCAACACGCGTAATCACCGATCCTGCTGCGAGCGAGACAAAAAGAGCAGGAAGCTGCGCTGCGAGACCATCGCCGACTGTTAGCAATGAATACACATCCATAGCCTGACCAGCAGCCATATTGTGACTGATCATCCCTATCGCAATACCACCGATCAAGTTGACCGCAACAATCACCAGCCCCGCGATAGCGTCGCCCTTGACGAACTTCATCGCGCCGTCCATCGCGCCAAAGAACTGGCTCTCCTGTTCGATTGTACGTCGGCGCAAGCGTGCCTCTGTCGCGTCAATGTCGCCGTTGCGCAGATCACTGTCGATAGACATTTGCTTGCCGGGCAAAGCGTCCAGCGTAAATCGTGCAGAAACCTCTGCAACACGCTCCGAGCCTTTTGTAATAACGACAAACTGTACGATTGTAATGATCAGGAAAACGACGAGGCCAACGATGATTTCGCCAGCAATGACAAATTGGCCGAAGGTCTCAATGATCTCTCCCGCCTCAGCATTCAGGAGAATAAGGCGTGTTGTCGTGATTGAAAGAGCGAGGCGAAAAATGGTAATAATCAAGATCACGGATGGAAGTGTTGAGAATTCTAGCGGTCTCTTCAGGTAAAGAGCCATCATCAACAACAAGACTGCGCTTGCAATATTAACGGCAATAAGGACATCCACAAGCCATGTAGGCAGTGGCAAGATCATCATCATGATTGCCATGACAAGCAGGATCACAACCACTAAATCCTGGCGCTTTCCAACGACAGTAAGCCCACGATGTAAAGAATCTATCATCTTGTTACTGTCCTTGTCCGATGCGTTTAGGGGTTTTCATTCCCGCATAAACATCTTGCGCGTCGTTGATATGGCCCAAAGCCAACAGCGCACGACTCCGCAAAATGCGGGCGCCATCGCGTAAATCCTGGTTATCCAGTGTCGGTTCTAAAGAATCCAAGATACCCAAGGTTTTCTTTGGTGCACCGCAAAGTAAATAAGCATGTGCGATAGCACGATCCAAAGTAGTATCCTGAGTGCCATATTCTTTAGAAGCGAGAAGTAACGACAAGGCTTGTTTAGGAAAACCTTGTCGCAGATAGAATGCACCTAAAGCATGAAGGGATCGGCCCTTTGACGGTGTCTCCATCGCGCGCGATGGGACCACTGATCGCAAATCGTCCCTCATGCGCGCAGCAGGGCATTAAGATGAGTCGCAAGTTGCTTGCGTGCAGCGAGATGAGTCTCAATAACGCTGGCCACATACTGATCCCGTGGTGACGCAGCCACGCCATCAGGCGCTACGTCTTGGGACACAGATTTCAAAGCCGATGAAAGCATCGGGTTTACCAACCAAGATTTGGTTTCGTGCGAAGGCGCGGTAAATGCCGCCATAACCTCAGCATTTCCGCTGAACGCGGAGCCACGCAAACCATTTTTTGCATCAAGATCAACGGATTGGCCAGGCAGCTTCGGTACGTCAGCACGCGACAATGCCGTTCCAGCAGGACGAACAACCTCACGTCCTGAAGATACCCTATTTAGTCCTGTCCTAATATCACTCATGGATCACACCCTAAATCAGTACAGAGATGACCCCGCACAGCGCATTATGCACTGAATATCGGTTCGTCAGCCTGCCTCGTGAAAAAAGAGGCAATATTCACGCCAAGTGACTCTTTATGGATCAGTATTTTACAACCAACGCCTCAGAACCCTTAACAAACGAGATGTGAGTTTCATTGATGCCATCAACGACCCAGCCACCGGGCACAGACATACCGAGCTCAACTTGCTTTCCATCATGCAATACAACATGAGGCCACGGTGAGAGTACTACAGACTTTATCGAGAACGGCATCACAATGGATTGATCTTCAAAGCGAATATTAGATTGAAGGGCAATTTGAGTGCCATACTTACCGTCAAACCAACGGGTTACCTGCTTCCAGTCAGTTTCAGCAGAAGAGGGCAACACGCCCGACACAAGCACAAGTTTCTGAGCGGGATACTTATCGACCAACAAATTATTCATGCCCATACCAAGCATCTTATCTTCAAGGTCCGCTGCGATTGATCCTGTTCTATCTTTGGTCAGCGCAACATATGATGGGACACTTGTGATAGGCGCCTTTGGTAAATACGCTTTTGCAACTCCGCTTGTCATTCCGATGACGCCTGAAAATACCAAGGCAAGCGCAGCACCCGCCCCCCATCGCAATAACATGCTGTTATGATTACGTGAAGACATCTGCGCAGTTGCATCAGTTTCGCTATCACCGACTGCGAGTTTGACATCACCAACGTACAAAGGGACGCCGGGCGCAAGCCTGATCGAGCGATTAGACGATAGTGCTTTGCTTCCAACACGCACATCACCAACACAATCTGAAACTAAAACCTGACCTGTATCATCCGTCAGGATACAAACAGACGCATTATTCGCGCTTTTATCGCTGAGAACCGCATTGCAAGTATCAGAGCCACCTACGACTATTTTACTACCTGACAAGCGTATAACGGCACCTTTGTGAGCACCATTCAGGACCGCAAGGCGACGATCTGTCGTATTAAGACGTACCACACCATGCTCCATTTAATCGTAACTGCAAAAAAATACCCGCCAATCTTTTTGAGAAAGACTGGCGAGTTGTTTTCGAGGCGTAAAGCCAAACAGTCTCTTAGTTAGAGAGACGTGTCCGAGCCGCATCAAGGGCGGAACCACCCTCCATACGTTTCTCGGTCACTTGTGCGGCTTTAGCAATTGCGCGATCGAACGATGCTTCCATCGCTGCAACAGCAGCATCTGATCCGTTGTCACCTGCGTTACCTGTTTCACCAGGTTGCCCACCGATTCCAGCTAAACTCTGTGCCATAGTCTTTATCTCCTTTTAGAATCTCTCCAGAGTACAGGAAGGAGAGATATACCAACTTGAAAGGCTTTCGCCGTTACCTTGTGTTTTGCCCCGCAGGAAGGTGATGCCGCCTTATCCATTCCAGCAGCTAATTGACGTTGATAACGTCGAACAGCGTCACCGGATGCATCAGACCGCAAAACAGAAGCTAAGTCTTTTGATGCTGTGCCATCGTAAGACATATTTTCCTCCACCAACCTTGATATGCATTATTGCGATACATTGAAGCCATGTCAATAAGATGAGAATTAATTTATCAGTACATTTATCCGTTCCACATCGATCATCGAACACAGTTTCGTGCACTCACTCAGCAGCGCCGTAGAGGCCTAAAAACGCTACGTTATAATTGCTACCGACCATTTGCCTGATTCAAAACCCTCGCAACATCCCTGAACATTGTCTCAGGAATAAAGCCTTCGACCTTGGTTTTTTTAAGCAGTTCCTCTGCGACAGCAGAATCAGAGACGATGGGAACGCCTTCTGAAACCGCATTTTGAATCAATTGACTGGCCCGCGCACCCGTCCCTTTGGCCAAAACCACAGGAGCCGGCGTCTCGCTCGCAACATATCGAATCGCAACTGCCAGCGTGTTACCTGCTGTGACAAGCACTGTCGGGATACGCTCTTGTATGTATCGCGATGCCTTGCCGGAATCGCCCGACGCAACATCGCGCTTCATCTCGTTGCGCGCACGCCGCACCATCGGGTCACCATACATATCCTTCATTTCGCGCTTCATTTCAGAATGTGTCATGCGCATGTCTCGCATGAACAACCAGCGCTGAAGGACGTTATCGACCAAAGCACTTAGTAAAAACAGCGCGATAGCCCCCAATATCAATGGCCCGGCGGCAGCAAGCAAAACGTCCTGTGTGCAGTCCTCCCGACAAAGGGGTGCACGCATCATGGCCCTAAAGCCAAGATAACCGGCAAACCCAAGCGCGGCAAGCAATAGGAAACTCTTAACCAGTGCTTTAAGAAATTCAACGAAGTTACGGATGCTGAATATCTTTTTAAAACCTTCACCCGGATGAATTTTCTTCAAATCAGGTTTGATAGATTGCATCGAAAAGATGATGCCTTTGTTTGAAATGATTGAACCAAAGAAAATCGCAAAAACTGACAACATGTATAGGGGCAGAAGAATTACTCCAATCGCTGACCATGTGTCCTTAATCGCGATCTCCATCGCATTATTGCCACCCATTGCTGCTGTCATACCCGCAGTATCAAACATACGTGCAAAAGCACCGAAGATCGTTGGCCACGCCAAGATAAGATACAACGTCAAGAACAGCATCGACATTGCTGAAATGATATCTTGGCTTTTCGCGATCTGGCCCTTTTTACGCCCTTCCTGAAGTTTTCGTTCGGAAGGGGGTAATGACTTTTCTTCTGAAGATTCGCCGCTCATGTGCCACCCAACTTTTTGAGTATCTCAACCAAACCGCCAATATCAAGAACATCGGGGCCGTAATAACGGGCGAGAAGATAGACATAAGGTGGCAGAATTAGGAGGAAAATGATGTTTTTGATCGACAACATCGCATCAAAAATATTGATCTGCGGTGCGAAACGACTGGCATAGGCCAACGCGAGTTCGCCGACAAACATAGCGATCAGGATCGGAGCGCCTAAGATTATTGAAATACGGGCCACTTCCGCGAGAATATCGAAGAAAACAGGATAGAGATCGCCTGTGATCTGCGGCAAAACCTGAAAATAAGGCCAGATATCGTAGCTGTCATAAAGCACACCGATAACAACGCGCAGCCCGCCGAGTGCCAAAAAGATAGCAACCATTGCCATAGAGAATATCGCTCCGGTGATAAGCGGCTCCGACATTTGGTTCGGGCTGACGACTGTCGCAGATGACGTGCCTCTGTAGACATCAATATAGGCTCCGGCCATTTCCGCCCCCCAAAACGGGACGCCCATGACGATGCCTAAAGTTATACCAACCAGAAACTCTTTTCCGCTCAACAGGACGATGTACTCGGCCGGCAAAGGAACCGTCGCTGCGGTAAGTTGGGTGTACACCGCCAGCACAAAAGGCGAGCCGATAACAATCGCCACCGCGTTACGGGCCATTCCTTCCAACCCCAGCCACGTGAACAGCGGGAAAGAAATGATAAATCCGAGCGGACGCGCGAAGGTCAGGGCCATCGCTTGAATCAATGGCAGGATCAGCTCGATAAACTCAAGCATAATGACTTCCCCTACCGCGAGGCTGTCGGAAAGATTCGGAACGCTTCGTCAGCCAAGGTCACGATTGGCTTTGCCAAGGCGGCCCCGAAAAACAGAAATATCATCCCGACAAGCAGGATTTTGAGCGTAATCGGCAGGCTTTGATCTTGAATCTGCGTCACCCCCTGAAACAGGGCAACAATGAAGCCGATCAGCGCCGCAGCGATCAATGGCGGGGCCGCACTCTTCATGCTCGCAAGTGTTGCCAGCAATAAAAAGCGGGCTAAAAATTCCTCATTCATCGCTGCGCTGACCTTTCTTACGAATAGCTAAGGACAAGACCCTGCACCAACCGCGACCACCCATCGACGGCCACAAACAGGAACAGCTTGAACGGGATGGCGATCATCATCGGCGAGACCATCATCATGCCGAGCGACATCAAAACGGCGGATACCACCAAATCAACCGCCAGGAATGGCAGATACAATAGGAAGCCGATCTCAAATGCGCGGGTCAACTCAGACACCAGGAATGCAGGGATCAGAACCGGCAGGGAATCGCTTTCGACATTCTGCGATAATTCCGGCCCCCATACGGAAGCGGTTGCCTCCATGAAAAAGGCTCTGTCATCAGGGCGCGCATGGCGGACCAGGAAATCTTTGATCGGCCCGGAACCTTGCTCGAAGATGAGCAACCAGTCATCCAACGTCTCGAATTGCACCCCCGGCGCGGTCGCAATGGCCTGTAATTGAGCGGCCAAAGGCGCGGCAATATAGACCGTGAGAACGAGCGCAATCCCGTAGAGAACCATATTCGGAGGTGTCTGCTGCACACCGAGCGCGTTGCGAACGATCAACAAAACGACCGTAATTTTAGCAAATGCCGTTACAGCAATCGCGACGAACGGTAAAAATCCCAACATCATCACAACGACGATAAGGGATAGAACGTTGGCGTTTAACTCAGGCATTGCTGTTCAACCGTGTGACGCGCACACCGAGCTGATCGCCAATCATCACCATTTCACCCGCACCAATCCTGCGGCCATTGGCAAAGATGTGTACGGCTGATGTTGCGGCCCGCTCAAGCGGTAGCGGTGCGCCGACGTTAAGGGAGCGTAGCTCCTCAAGCGTGATTTCCATCCGCCCGACTTCAAACACCAAACGAACCGGCAGATCGTCGACCGACACATCTTCAACCGCCAAAACTGCCCGCTCGGCATCGTCTTCATCGGACATGATAAAATCTCCAAGTGCAAATTGTTCGGGCGCGCCGAGGGTTTCGGTGAGATAAAGAATGCCCTGCTCATCAAAAGTTGCGGCAGCGCGCAGTGTTTCTGCAACAATCACGCCCATGCCGCCGGGGACCGCAATCCGGTCAAACAACATAGCGTCACCCACGCGCAAATCGCGCAGCGCAGATTGCCTTATATCCGTGTAGGCAACACGACTCGCTATGGTGAATGTCAGCGCGTGCCAGTCCAATAATTGTGCGGGTTGCAACTCCCAAAGACGGGCGAGATTTGACAGCAACGGTGCTGAACCGAATATAACGCCGGGGAATTTCAGACCGTCACTTTCAGATCCGATTTCAAAGCCCAGCGATGCCATAGCAGAACGCGGCTCTGACTTGGCGATATGAAGTAAGTTCACTTCGCCGCCCAACTGAATTTCCAGCTCTTCAATGCGATCCGCAAGAACCGTTTCGATCACCATCGCCGCCATTTCGGCATCAAGCTCTTCCGGGCGCAGCTGAACTTGGGCGCGGGTCAGCAGACGCTGAAGCAAAGGCATAACTGTGCGCAGGTATCCGACTTCACCATTTGCCGTGAAGGCGATCTCTACGGGGGGGCCAAATTCTGACCAACTGAGCCGATCAAGACTTGGCAACAGGGATATCATCAAACCCTCCGTCGCCTCGACCGGATTACGGGTAAGGGCGAGCCTTTTTTGACGCTCCGCATTGCGGGGATGCAAGACGGGCATCTTTGGCGGATGCACTTTGGCATTGACGCGTTTTATCAGTTCAAACGGTTCCAAAATGCCCCCTAATCTCCGCCAAAATGAAACGCCCGCGTTGCGGAGGTTTCATCACTGTCTTGTTCTTGACGCCGATCCGCGCGGCGCAATGCCTTCAGCGTCTCGACCTTGGCCAAGTCTTGCAAATTCTCTGCCGCTTGTGAGGCCAGCATCCATTTCGCACGCATTTCAGATACATGCTGCGATGCCATCTCTACGGCTTGCTCTGCCAATGCGATTGCATCGTAAAACGAGGGGCGAAGTGCCAATTGATCCGTGTGAAATCCCCGCATCGCTTGGATGGCATCGGGGTTCGTTCCGATGCGCGTGCGCTCGGCAAAAGCATCAAGGCGTGCCTGTAAAGCCGCGTCAAAGTCATGAAGCGCCCCCCAAGCGGCGTTCAAACTCTCATTGGCTTGCGCCTCGGCGGCCTGCGCGCCGCGCAGTTCGGAAAGCGCCTTTTCCTCGCGCCTGCGACGCACTCGAAGAACCTCGGAAAGCTGCTTTGGCGTCATGATTCAGGAGAAGCGAGATACGCCATTGCATCAACGATATCGGACCAAACCTCCGGCTTATGCAGTGGGTGATGGATAAAGTTATCGATGCGCTGCTTTTTTGCGATCGCCTCATCAGTAAACGCATCCGAGCCACGCGCGTATTCACCCATACGCACCAAAAGTTCGACTTCCTCGTAACGTGACATCAAAGACCGCAAGCGATCAGCCGCCCGACTGTGCTGTTCAGAAACAACCCGTGCCATAACGCGACTGCGGCTGCCCAAAATGTCTATTGCCGGGAATTTGCCCGCTTCCGCTAATTTGCGGGACAAAATGACGTGACCATCAAGCAGCGAACGCGCCTCCTCAGCAATCGGGTCGCCCATCCCGTCATCTTCAACAAGGACCGTGTAAAACGCCGTGATTGATCCGCCATTCGGAGCAACCCCGGCGCGTTCGATCAGTTTAGGCATCATTGCAAAGACGGATGGCGGAAAAGCACGGCGCGCAGGCGGTTCCCCGGCCGCAAGACCGATTTCACGCTGCGCACGGGCCAAGCGGGTCAAACTGTCCATCAGGAACAGCACCTTCTTACCCTGATCGCGAAAATGCTCGGCAATCGCTGCAGCGATGAACGGCGCTTTGATGCGCTCCATTGCGGGTCGATCCGATGTCGAGGCGATGACAACCGACTTCGCCCTGCCCTCCGGCCCCAGCGCATCTTCGAGGAATTCCGACACCTCGCGCCCGCGCTCACCAACCATCGCGATGACCGCAACATCAGCTGACGCAGCCTTCGCAAGGGCGGAAATGAAGGTCGATTTACCTACGCCAGGCTCACCGAACAGACCAACACGCTGCCCTTCTCCAATGACATTCATCGAATCGATACTGGGCATTCCGAGCGGTAAAGCGTTGACAATCGGCATCCGCCCAAGCGCATCGCCGGGCGGCGCATCAGCGGGTCGCAGCTCATGTGGCGGCAGCGGACCATGCGTCTCTTCATCGAGCGGACGCCCCAAACCATCCAGCACGCGGCCCAAAAGCCCGTCTCCGACAGGTGCCATCAACGGCACGCCCGTTGGTGTCACCTGCGTGTGCGAGGATAGACCGGACATCTCACCAATGATACCCAGCAGCGCGACGCCGTCACGAAATCCGACAACTTCAGCATATCGGACGGTCCCACGGTTCAAACCGGGATCCTGTAACGCACAAATTTCCCCAAGCCGCGCACCGGCCAAGACGGCCTCGACAAGAGTGCCCGAAACCTTACTCACCCGACCAATGGTTGGACGCAACGGCACACGCGCAACCGCTTTGCCCAAGCGTTGCGCCGCAACCACCGGCCCATGATTAGCGAAAGCCTCCGCAAGCGGGGTCATGATGGATCAATCGAAGCGTTAAGACCCCGCTCAATGGCGCGAAGCTGCAGCTCGATTCCCAATTCAATATCCCCGAAATCGGACCGTAAAATGCTGGATTCCAGCGGGCAATCCGGATCACCGCGCACTTCAAGCATTTCAGACGAAATCTTCCGGTTCGCAAACTGCTCCCGCAACTCATGCATCAATTGCGGCGCAACAATGAGCACAGCACCACGCCCGATATCCGTCTCAGACATCGCACGATTCACAGTAGCAGCCACCAACTCTTCAGGAGGCACCGGTTCCAACAGGCGACGCAGACATTTCATCACCGTGTCGGTCAATATGGTGCGGCTACCCGCGACCTGCTCATGCATTCTGGCGGTATACTCAGTGATCAGTTCAGCGGCTTGCTGCTGTCCATCGTGATACGCTTGCGCACGAATGGACTCGGCCTCCGAATGCGCATGAGCGATGATAGAGGCCGCTTCCTGATGTGCCTGATCAATGCCGGAGCGCGCTTTTGACAAAGCCTCAAAATCCGGCGCTTTGAGAATTTTAGAAGCCGTCTGATTCCCGTTGATATCCGCAACTATCGGGCTGTCATCCATCCTAGCTCTCCTGAAGGTCGTCATGACCCTCTTGCAGCACAGCAAGTCTTGCGCCGACCAGCGCCGCGCGCCTGTCAATTTCCCGCTTAGACCGATTTCCCGAAAGCGGCATGATCTCCTGCAAACTGTCGGGAATCTGCGCCCATAGGAGCCTTTGTGCACCGGGAGGCTTTTGGTCGAGCCAGCACGCAAAGCACAACGCACCATCCCGCCGGATCAAATCCGCCTGTTCTGAGAGCGTATTCGTGTGCTCTGTGCCCGGCAGTTCATAAGCAATGCTCATTGCCGATGACTCGGAAAAACCCCTCGCTTCATGACGGGTCAGATCGATCCCCGTTTCCGAAGACAACTCCTCCAGATCAGACGGATCGAGAATTCGCCGCAAGGGAGCGTAGTGGCAATACGCACCGATATCCGCGATGATGCATTCAAGTTCGCGGTCACTCGCTGTCGTAAGATAAGTGACATCGCGAGCAATCAACGCGGACAGGTCTGAAAAAGCGCCAAACCGTCGAAGCGCCCGACGCTCCAAACGCTTACGGAACCGCCCCTGCGACAGCAGCGGCACCACATTCGCGGGAATACCTGAGTTAACAGTCCGCTCGTTAAAACGAACAGACATGTCATGCATTTTAGACAGATCTTTGTAACGCCGCACGGTCAGGCTTTCTGCCTGATTCGCGGCTTTAGTGATCATTTCCGGTTACGTTCGCGGGAACGCGTCCGTGGGTCTTGCTGAACATCAACGCGGGCAGGTACACGGCGCGGACGATCAAACAAGCTCTTGGCGGCGATCAATAACACAATCAATCCCCCGGCAAGTATTGCAGCGACAGCAGGATTAAGACCCGCTTCAGGTGCCGACGCACGTGAAACCACTCTTGCGGGTTGTCTCGCACTGGCAGCGGCCTGATCAGAAGCGGGCCATTGCAACTCATCTAAGAAGCTCTGTTCGCCGCCGCTACCGCCACTGCCGCTGTCAGATACCGCGAAAGCACCGCCATCAGCTTGCTGTTCGCGTTTACGACTGGGCATCATCTGCTTCACGGGAAACAATGCGACCAACACGTCGTCATATTCCAAATCATCAACCGCATGAGAAACAAGCAACTTAATACGCGGGATCAAGCCGTTGGTTTCCAATGCCTCTTCGTGATGAATTGCGACCGATGCTGATGATTTGGTAACACGACGACCCAACGGGTCTAATGCGGGTGTCGCCAAGTGCACGCGCGCCGACACAACACCATCAATGCCTGAAACCGTTTGAGAAAGCTCTTGCGAAACGGCGTATCCGATGCGCGCGCGCTCCTCAGAAGGCGATGAAATCAAACTGTCGTTGGAAAAAACATCAACCATCGATTTGAATTCCGGACGCGGCAAACCGCTCTCGGAGATCAACTGAACAGCAATCGCAAACTGGTCTTCAGCAACCTCAACTGCGAATGTGCCACTTTTCTCTTCAATGCGACGCGCATCAACATTCGCTGATAACAACAGCGCCGTAATCTCATTCGCGTCCCTTTGTGAAAGACCATCGTAAACTTCGACCCGGCACCCTGCCAGAACACATAGCGCAACGACACCAAGCGCAGCTGATCTGAGCCGCTTCATATCAAACCCTCCAGATCTCATGTTACTGGCCACGCATCAAAGAAGCGGCAGAAGACGAAAATTGCGATCCGGTCTTAACGATCAACTGGGTTTCGATTGCGTAATCGAAACTACGCGTCATCGCTTCCACAGCCTGATCGAAGCCAGGAGTTTCAGCAGACTGCATTTTGATTGCGTCACCGGACACCGGACGAATATTGGCAGGTCCGGAAAGCATCTCACTCTTGGCAGATGCCATCGACGACGCCGGCCCGACGCCGGCACCTTGCATAGCACTGCGGTTTTCAGCGCGTGTCTGCTCAAAATTTCGTAGCGAATCGAGCAAACCGCTGCTGAGCTGATTCATTGGCGCAGCAGAACGGGAAGGCGGTGAGAATTGAATTTCTATCTCAGAACCATTAGACGTCCGCGCGGCTGCACGCTCCATCTGGATACCGGATTGTGCGCCCGAATTGACAGCGCTCTGTGATGCAATGGATGTGATAGACACAACGTACCTCGCTTACACCGTCTTAGTGACGGGTAATAACTCCGAAAGCCCTTTTAAATCAGGCAAATAACGCGTTGGCAGTGTGTATGTCGCCGGGTCCACCGCCTCCGGCTCCTCCGGCGGCGACTCCGGATCTGCGGAGCGGTTTAAGGTTCCAACCATCACATTGAATGTGAAGATGCTGGGAGGGGAACGTCGTATCGGACGAATCAAAGCCAAAGACAGCGCGCGCAAGCGTGCGCAGCAGGCCAGCTCTGGCCATGCGGCGAGCCAAGCCCGCAACAAAAACACGAGCGAAAGCGCGACTAGCGCTCGCTTCTTGTGTTTTATGTTGCAGGTGGTCGTTCATGTGATCCTCGTCCTTAATAGGTTATAGAAAGCAAGCGTCAGTCGACGGAGCCTTCGTCTTTCATGATTGATTGCAGGATGTCTCCACCGAGAAATTGAAACATCACGGCAGACATGTTGGTAATGCCTTCGTTAAGCAACGAATCAAAATCACTCGCTGCCGCTTCACCAGCGCCTGAAGCGGCATCTGCCGCGTTCGGGTTAGCGCCAATTCCATTAAGTCCATTCATCTTTCAGTCTCCATTTCGCCAGATGGTGTGGGTAAATCTCAAGCTGCTCCGTAAGCAGATACCAGACGGCGCGCCCCGCAATCGGGTCCACGCAGAATCTCTTTACGAAGCGCTTTTGCTTCGGCTTGGCGGCCAAAACCCGCCAAAAACACGGCTAGAACCGCCTTCGCCTCTCGTACGCAAACCTGACGGACGAGAATTGCACGCCGCAATCTTGCGAAAGCATCGCGTTCGCGCCCCTGCGCAACCTCAATCATGGAAATACCGATTGCGCCCGCCGCGTTATGAGGCTGCTCAAAATCCAACAGCTCAAATATAGGAAGAGCTTCCTCGCCACGATCCAAAGCCATAGCAAGAACACCAATTTCGCAAAGCAACTTCAAATCTTCTTTTGCGATTTTGGTATCACTTACAGGCTCGATAACACCAATTGGCGTCTCATTTATCGCTGCTGTGAAGTCAAATGCCTCAAACATGCTCATCCACCCCACTGACCACCACGGTTAATCAATGGCGCATCACTGATCGCAGCAACAGGCCGCTTTACGGACGCACGAGCCAGCGCCTCAGCGCGAAGCTGCTCCAATCTGAGATTATTCTCTCTTTCGGCGCGCGCCGCCTCAACCTCGATTGCGCGCCTCTCGGCCAACTCGGCCAAAACGATCTCTACAAGCGCAACATAACGGGGCGGACCAACAAGCAAGGCGAGCTGACCATCCAATGCGGAAAGAGGGTGGCGCGAATCATATGAATCAAGCGCCTCTAACGCCTTAATCAACTCTGAACTGGAGACGCCACCCATATCAAAGACGCGACTCACTTGTTCTGAGTTAGAAGAAACCTCCAAACGGCGCCCGTCAAAGCGCCAATCCAACGCATATCGCTTGGCGAAGGCATCAAGAATTTCCTCACCCGTCGCATCGGAAAATTTTGCGGAAACAGTCCCGTCTATACGGTCGGAAACAATCGTTGGAACACCAATCATAGCGCCAAACTGGACAAGCACATCGCGCAGGCTCTGATCGCGAACGGTCACATCGAAGCGCTCACCAAGCCATACGTCATCATTCGCTAAAGCCTGCATGGGCAAAAGCGCGATCAGCAGACTAACCTGGCTCAACCTTCTAAACATGCCATCTCGTCCCGATTAAAAACAATGAACGTACGAAGAAACTTTCGTATGTCTACAATCTACACATATTTGTGCCGATAACAAGAAAAATAGCCCTGATTTGATCGTAATACGAGGTAAACATTTTTTTAGATTAATAAAAATACCTTGATTACGTCCCATTTTGGTGCAAGCCTATTGATGCCATTGATGCGCTATGGACGGCGACCCGGATCGGATCAAGGCTATTTTTATGTAATGGATGCAGGGGAAAGCACCATGTTTAACGTAAACGGACCTTCCGCCGCCGGTGGAAGTGGGGGCGCTGAGTCCTCAAAAAAACCATTTGGCAGCTTTGTTGACGGCCAAACAGGACCACAGGGGCCACAAGGCCCTCAAGGTCCAAAAGGTGATACCGGTGCCAAAGGCCATGATGGCAGAGATGGCAAAGACGGAGCTACGGGCGCTAAAGGCGACACCGGCGCAACAGGCGCTAAAGGTGCAACTGGCGCTCAAGGTGCTAAAGGTGACACCGGTGCTGCCGGCGCTCAAGGTGCTAAAGGCGACACCGG
>CALFAK010000142.1 GCA_937948985.1 uncultured Neomegalonema sp.
ATCATCTCGAAGAGGAACGCTGGAAGGCATGGCAAATCTCCTTTGCCATACTGAATCAGATCATCGGCTCTTTGGGAATCCCATACGAGTCACGATCAATCACCGTTGGTATTATTCATATACGATGACGCCCTTTATGACCAAGGCGACATCGCTCTGCAAGATCAGATAAACTGGGAGCCTTTGCCGAACTCCGGATAAGATTCGATACCGATTTCCGCGGCGTCGAGGCCCATCATCTCTTGCTCTTCCGTCACGCGGATACCGAAGATGATCTTCAGGATCAGCCAAAGCAAGAAGGACGTTACGAAGACAAACGCACCGACGATGGCGATTGAGATCAACTGGTTCAGCAGGTTGGCATCGCTGTTGGTCAAAACAACCGCAATCGTGCCCCAGATACCCGCGAACAGGTGAACCGGGATCGCACCAACCACGTCATCAATGCGCATCTTATCAAGCATCGGCACGGCGAACACGACGATGATACCACCCACAGCACCGATCATTGATGCGACACCAAGGCCCGGCGTCAGCGGTTCTGCCGTGATTGAGACCAAGCCCGCAAGCGCGCCGTTCAGAACCATTGTCAAATCGACTTTACCGTACAGAACTTGCGTCATCACAACGGCGGCAAGCGCACCACCCGCAGCGGCGGCATTGGTGTTCGCGAAGATGCGGCTGACATCACCGATATCGCCCAGCGTACCCATCGCAAGCTGTGAACCGCCGTTAAAGCCGAACCAACCGAGCCACAGGATGAACATACCAAGCGTCGCAAGCGGCATGTTCGAGCCGGGGATCGGGATCACGCGGCCATCTTTGCCATATTTGCCCAGCCGTGGCCCCAACAGGATCGCACCCGCAAGCGCGGCCCAGCCACCAACCGAGTGAACCACCGTGGACCCCGCGAAATCTAGGAAACCGTACTGGCTGTCAAGGAAACCACCGCCCCATTTCCAGCTCGCCTGAACCGGGTAGATCACGGCGGTCAGAACAAAGGTGAAGATCAGAAACGGCCACAGCTTGATCCGCTCGGCCAGCGCACCGGACACAATGGAGGCGGTCGCCGCACAGAACATCAACTGGAAGAAGAAGTCCGACCCCGTTGACGCATAATCCGCCACATCCTGCCCGTCCGCGAGGCCCACAGCCTCCAGCTTCGCGAATGGCGCGATATTGGCGAGGTAGCCGTCATACATCCAGTTATCGCCGGGATACATCAGAGTATAACCGATCAGATAATAGCCTATAGCGGCGAGCGAGAAGAGCGACACGTTCTTCACACACTGCATCGACGCGTTCTTGGCACGGACGAGGCCGACCTCCAACATACAAAAACCTGCGGCCATGAACATGACCAGAAAGCCGCCCATCAGGAACAGCAACGTGTTGAGGATCCAGATGCCATCCGCCGGAAGGCCCGTGCTCGCATCCTGCGCAAAGGCGGGGGAAGCGGCCAGTCCTAGCAAAGGGATCAAAGGAAGAAGGTATTTTTTGCTCATCGAACAATCTCCTGAGTAAATTCTGGCGGAAAACACTTAAAGCGCTTCGGTTCCGGTTTCGTCGGTGCGAATACGCATGGCGTGCTGGACATCCAGCACGAAGATTTTGCCATCCCCGATGCGTCCGGTTTTCGCGGTCGTCGCAATTGCCTCGACCACGGTTTCGGCCAGTTCATCACTGACCACGATTTCAAGTTTGAGTTTCGGCACGAAGGTCACCGCGTATTCAGCGCCGCGATAAATCTCCGTATGCCCGCTCTGACGGCCAAAGCCCTTGCCCTCGCTGACGAGCATTCCCTGGACGCCGATTGTCGTCAGCGCTTCACGAACCTCCTCCAGTTTGAAGGGTTTGATGATGGCGATGATTAGCTTCATGAGAGACCTCTTTTTCAGCAACCGCCCTTGCGGGCCAAGGAGTTGGTTAAGATGTCTTCACAAAACGTGCCAGTTTTTAAGCTGAGGTCAAGTATTTGATTTTATTATAATTATTTTAAAATTTTCCGAAGCGCACAATGAATTGGCAAAAATAAAGACTAAAAATTAGGCATGAAAAATTTAGTGTTTAAATTTTAGGCAAATCTTCATGACGCTACTTAATTGAAGCCGCAACGCCTTGTTTCACACGCGCTTGCGCAGGCGCACGACCACATCAACCGTGGCAATCTCGCAGCCTTCAGGTGCTTCCGGCAACGACGCGAATGCCACCGATCCAACAGGCGCATCAGCAATGGTGCCGTCATCCTCAAAATAAAAATGCGGATGATCATCAATGCGGGTGTCGTAATACACACGCCCCGGCTCGATATTGATCTCACGCAGCAGACCCGCAGAGGTAAAGGCTTTCAGCGTGTTATAGACTGTCGCCAGCGAAACCCCCAAATCGGCCCGCGCCGCCTCCCCGTACAATTGTTCGGCTGTCAGGTGACGATTGCCGCCATCCACCAGCAATGCCGCAAGTGCACATCGCTGACGCGTAGGCCGTAAGCCCGCTTTCACAAGCCAATTCGCGCCCGATTGAGGCACCGTATGAGAGTTTCCATCCATCCCCCTTTTGCTAACGCGATTTTCGGAATGGCGCAAGATTGGAGGTAAGCATCACTTTGCCGGAACCAGCATCCAGTAGATTAACGCCATCGTTAAGGCCACCGCGACCGCGCCGTGTTGTAATTCGGCGGAGACGAAAGTCAGCAGGAACCCCGTCGCGAGCGGCCCGCAAGCCGCGCCCAGATCACGCCATGCCTGCATTCGGGCGAGCGGACCTATAGCGTCCTCATTGTCGCTCAAAGCTTGCGCGATCACCGCCGGGCCGAGCGATGCCAACGCCCCCCGGAACAACAACATCACAAGCGCGCCGAAGACCGTCAGGCCCACCGCCACGCAGACAAAACCGAGTGTGGTTAGAATGGCCGCCACAACGAAGACTCTGCGCGCGCCGAAACGGTCCGCGATCCAGCCGAACAAAGGCGCGGCGATGGCTTCGCCGAAATGGCGCATGGCCAGTAGGGCGCTGCCGCCCATCACCGCCTCTGAGAGCGAGGCTTCGCGGGCGAGAATCAGCGTGATGGAGATCGCAAAGACACCGTCAACGCCGTACCCCTGCAGGAAGAACACTATGTCGATCGGCTTTGGCTTGGCAAGCGAGGCCGATGTGTTGCGCCTGGCCTGAACGCTGGCTCCCTTGGGCAGCGACAGCGCGATCAGAATAGCAAGCGCCGTCGGGATGGCCAGCACGGCAAATGCCTCGTTCGGCCCCACCCTCCCCACCAGCCACGCCCCGCCGAACAGCGCCAGAATAGGCCCGATCCGCTGGATGGCCTGCCCCACCCCCACGCGCGTGCCGACCTTGCGGCGCGCCTCAACGGCGTAGGACAGGGTGGCAAGAACGAGGCTGGCATAGGTCAGCCCCCACAGAATACGGGCAAACAGCATCGGCGCCGGACCCTGCGCCACGCCGTAAAGCGCGGTTGACAGCGTCGCCGTCACCGCCGCCCCGATGCACATCCGCCGCACCCCGACCGCCCGGGTCAGGCGCGCAATGGTTCCATAGGCGAACACCCGGACGAAGCGGTTGGCGGACAACATGACGCCCACCCAAGGCAACGTCAGCCCGAATTCCTGAGCATAAGCGGGCAGCACGGCATAGAGCAACGCATCGCCCAACAACGCGAGCGACATAACCAACGAAGACCCGATAATCGTGCGCCATCCGGTGTTAGCGGGGTTAGCGGTCATGATGGGTTTTGTTCAACACGTATAGTTCATCCCCAGTCGTCCGCCATCGACGTAGATCGTCTCGCCGGTGATGTAGCTGGCTTTTTCGCTCGCCAAAAACGCCACGGCGTCTGCGATTTCGCTGGCTCCGCCGATGCGGCCCAGCGGGGTGCGGGAGAGCACGCGGGCCATTGCGGTGGGGTCGGCGTTCACGCCCGCCAGCATCTCGGTATCAATAGAGCCGGGACCGACAGCGTTGACGCGGATGCCGTGGGGGGCCAGCGCCAGTGCGGTGGACTTGGTCATCTGCATGATCCCGCCCTTTGAGGCACAATAGGCGGTGATCGAGGGAATCGAGACGACGGCGTTGATCGAGGACATGTTGACGATTGCGCCTTTGATGCCCGCTTTGACCATCGCTTTGGCCGCGCGTTGGGAGGCAACGAAGGGGCCGGTCAGGTTCACGTCGATCACCCGCGAAAACTGTTCCAGCGGCAGCTCGAGGAAATCGCCCGGTGCGGCGATGCCCGCGTTGTTGACCAGCACCGAGACGGGGCCTTGTGCCGCCTCTACCGTGTCGAACAGGGCGTTGATCGCGTCGGGGTCGCCCATGTCGCATTCATAGGCGACCGCGCCGCCGCCAAGTTCAGCCGCCGCCGCCCTGACCGCATCGCCCTTGATATCGACGAGGATCGGCGTGCAGCCGTCTTCCGCGAGCGCCTTTGCGCAAGCGAGGCCGATACCCTGGGCCGCGCCCGTTACCAATGCGTATCTGGTCATTTGTCTCTCCCGTCGTTAGCCTGGCGCGAGGCCGGATTTCATATGGGACACAGTCATGCTTTCTATCGACCAACTTGCCAAGGCTCTTGATGCTTTTCCGCGTGTGGATGCTGTCCATGCGCCCACGGCGGTGGAGAAAATGGCACGGGTGGGGGCGCAGGCGGGGCTGGAGCTGAGCGTGAAGCGGGACGACTGCACCGGCGTTGCGCTGGGCGGCAACAAAGTGCGGCAGTTGGAATATTATATCGGCGCGGCGGAGGCGGAGGGCGCGGACACGATCCTGATCACCGGGGCGATCCAGTCGAACTTTGTCCGCACAGCCGCCGCGATGGCCCGGCGGGCGGGGATGGACTGTCATGTGCAGTTGGAGGAGCGGGTTCCCGGCGTGTCTGATCTGTACCGGACCAACGGCAATGTGCTGCTGGATCATCTGTTCGGGGCGACGGTTTACAGCTTTCCGGTGGGCGAGGATGAGGAGGCCGCCGATGCCTCGCTGGCGGAGATCGCGGCGGGGCTGAAAGCGTCCGGCAAGCGGCCCTATATCATCGGGCTGGCGGCGAGTTGTCCGCCGCTGGGGGCGCTGGGCTATGTGCGCGGGGCGATGGAGTTGGTCGCGCAAGGCGTGGCGGAGGATTTTGATGAGATCGTTGTGGCGTCGGGGTCTGCCTCGACGCATTGCGGGTTGCTGTGGGGGCTGCGGGCGCTGGGGGTGCAAACGCCCGTCTACGGCATTTGCGTGCGCCGCGCGGCGGATATCCAGACGGCGCGGGTTGCGGGGCGGTTGGCGGATATGAGCGCGATGATCGGGGTTGATCTGACGGTTCCGTCAGAAGATGTGCGGCTGTTCCTGGATGAGCGCGAGGGCGGGTACGGGCAGATGAGCGCGGCGACGAAAGCGGCGGTTCTCAGCGCGGCGCAGCTGGAAGGGCTGCTGCTCGATCCGGTCTATACGGGCAAGACGCTGGCAGGGTTGCTGAACCTGCACGAGCGGGGGATGTTAAGCGGGCGCAAGGTGCTGTTCTGGCATACGGGCGGCCAACCCGCGCTGTTCAGCTATGCGGATGCGTTTGTGGAGACTTAGCCGTCGGGGTCGCCTGCTGCGAGTGCTTCCTCCCATGTTTCGTATTTGGTTTCGGGCCAGTGATCGGGGCGGGCCATGCCGTCGGGCAGGAGGGTGTGGCTGTTATCCTTTGCCCGCGCCGAGGAAGTCGCCCTGAATGCCTTTGCCGATGGATTTGGCGAATGCGGCGATTGCTGCGTTGGGATCGCCTTTTGGCGGGGTGGGATCGAATCGGATACCCATCGTACGCTCCCTTGATTGTGGTTACGCGTATAGTGGCAGGTCGGGGCGTTTCGTC
>CALFAK010000143.1 GCA_937948985.1 uncultured Neomegalonema sp.
GGCACGGGCCACGGGGGCAATATGTGATAGAATTTTCGTGCAATTTTCAGCGTGCGCTTGACATTTGTTCTTTAATAATTCTATTTGATGCGGAGTTGATATCGGAAGAGGACACATTTAGCACCACATGGATTGGACCCTGGGCATAGATCGTCAACGGGATGCGCTGCTGCGGATGGTTGCCGCGCTGCTCGTTATGGCGGGCGATGGCGGTGTCTTGCCGAGGCACGTGCGGACGGAGATTTGGCGGGTTTTGCGTCCCGCTGAGGCCGCGTTCCGGCGGTTGGTCGTCGTGGTGAAGGTGGTTTTCAAGATTGAGGCGCGGGTTCGTGTTTCGCGCGCTGTGCCTGTGATTCCGCGCGTTTCGGGCGATGCTGCTGCACGGATTCCGGCATTTGCGCTGTTTGATGTGCGCAAATCTTTCAAGGCGCGCTCGTCTGTGAAGGGGCGCAAACCTGTGCCGCGTATCCGGTTCTTTGACGAAGTGCAGGTTTTTGAGCCTGTTGTCGTGATCTCCCCCGATGATGCGGTGTGTGCGGCGCATTTGATGCGGCGGTTGAAGGCATTAAGCGCTGCGCTGGGCGATGTGCCGAAACAGGCGCGGAGACTGGCGCGGTGGGAGGCGAAGCGTCAGGCTGTCAGGGCTGAAACGGGTCGTTATATCGCGCCGATGCGGCCCGGAAAGCCACCGGGTCACAGGGATCGGGGGCGGCATCCTGTCGATTTCGTGCTGAAAGAGTGCCACGAAATGGCGCTTTATGCGCTGCATGATCCGCCGGATATGGGCGGCAAATCAATTTCGACATGACCGCCGGACGGGTTCCGGCGGGGCTGTTGTTGTGGGCGATGGGCGTACGGATCGATCACGAATGCTTCAATCGATGGCGTGGCATTCTCGACATTAGACTTGAAATAGTCCATCCCTAGGGCGTTGCCGGTACAGCAACGGGATTTTTACACTTTTTAAGGGAACTACCCAATGAAGATCGAGGATTACATCCGCACCATCCCGGATTTCCCCGAACCGGGCATCATGTTTCGCGATGTGACCACGCTTTTCAATGACCCGCGCGGTTTTCGGATGGCGATTGATATGCTGCTGCATCCCTTTGCGGGGGAGCGCATTGATCGCGTGGCGGGGATTGAGGCGCGCGGTTTCATCCTCGGCGGTGCGATTGCTCATCAGTTGTCGGTGGGTTTTGTGCCCATCCGTAAGAAAGGCAAACTGCCCTGGAAAACGATTGAGCAGGATTACACGCTCGAATACGGCACCGCGACCGTGGAGGTGCATGAAGACGCTTTTGTGAAAGGGGAGCGCGTTCTGATCGTGGACGATCTGATTGCGACCGGCGGTACGGCGGAGGCAGGGATAAAGCTGGTTCGTCAACTGGGTGGCACAATCGCAGGGTGTGCGTTTATCGTCGATTTGCCCGACCTTGGCGGTCGAAAACGGTTGGAAGAATTGGATGCCCCTGTTCACGCATTATGCAGTTTTGGCGGTCATTAAAAATTAACCATTTATCATATCGCTGTATTCTTTTGACGCGAATTGATTGAATTACGAGACTCGTTCACAGTTTTGTGTTATGAGCATCACATCGGGACTAAGTGGTGACCCGATGGTGCGTTCAAGTAGTTCTGTGTTGCATAGTGGGAGCGTCTCGCAAAAGCGAGACGCTCTTTGCTTGTAAATTGATATTTTTCGAGCTTTCAAATCAGATTTATTATTGAATTTCAATAATTTGAATCCGGCTGGCGAAGTTCGCGCTCAATCCGGTTTTGTCAATACAGCGCCCGGATTCATGATCCCATACGGATCAATCGCGGATTTTATGGTGCGAATCAGCGCTATCTTCACCGGATCGGCATGGACCAAAAGTTCATCCGTTTTCATGCGTCCAATGCCATGTTCAGCACTGATTGACCCATTCATTCCGGTGGTAATCGCATGAACGGCTTCGTTAACCTTTCCCCATTTTGACAAGAAAATTTCCGCGTTGCCATTGGGGGGTTGTGATACGTTGTAGTGCAGATTCCCATCCCCCAAATGTCCGAACGGGCACGGGCGCGCGCCCGGAACAATCTTCCGCACCTCAATGGCGGCGCGCTCTATAAACTCCGGGATGGATTCAATCGGAAGTGTAATATCATGCTTGATGCTGGCCCCGCCGCTGACCTTTTGTGCATCGGATAATGCCTCGCGGATCGCACGAAATTCAATGCGCTGGGCCTCATTCATCGCCAAAGTGGCGTCTAACACAGCGCCGTTTTGAAGATGAGTGGCCAGCGTCGCCTCAAGCACATCTTGCAAAGCCTGTCCGTCCGCACCCCACAGCTCGACCAATAAGACCCAGTCGCTTTGCGTTTCCAGCGGTTGTCTCATTGATGGGTGGGCATTGTAGACAAACTCCAGCCCCAGCTTCGGCATCAGCTCAACCATCGCAATCGCGCCGCCGCTGGCGTCTTGCAGCGCATTCATCAGCGCAATCGCATCCCTGACACTGCGCATGGCCACAAAAGCCGTCGATTTCGCTTGCGGGCGCGGGACCAGTTTCAGCGCGGCGGCAGTAATGATCCCCAGCGTCCCTTCCGAGCCAATGAACAGATCACGCAAGTCGTAGCCTGTATTGTCTTTGCGCAGGGTGGAAAGCCCGTTCCAGACTTCGCCTTGTGGTGTCACGACCTCCAAACCAAGGCACATATCACGTGCGACGCCGTAGCGCACAGCTATCAAGCCACCGGAATTCACGGCCAATCCCCCGCCGATGCTGGCGGTTCCCTCGGACGCGTAGGAAAGCGGGAACAGTTTTCCAGCCGCCGCCGCCGCCTCCTGCGCCAGTTGCAGCGGCAAACCCGCCTCGACGATCATCGCCGATTCCTGCGGCATAACAGAACGCACCGCCCGCATCCGATCAAGCGCAATCACCACGGGAACGGCCCCTTCAGGCTTGACCTGCCCGCCAACCAGACCTGTTCCACCGCCCCAGGGGACAATCCCAACCCGCGCTTCGGAGCAGAGGCGGACACAAGCGGCGACTTCTGCTGTCGAAGCCGGGCGCAGGATAATCGCAGCTTTGCCCTTATAGAGATCGCGTCGTTCGGTCAGATAGGTATCGTTTGGTTCCAGCCAGCCTTTCGGACCGACAGCAGTTTTAAACGCATCTAACAGCGCGTCGTTCGGTTCGTTTAACATCGCTTCACCTCGGTGCGGCCGCGCGGTTTAGTCGATCATTGATGGCTAAGCCGATACCGTTTTCGGGGATGGCGGCCACGGCAATCGTGCCGGAATATTCAAGTTGAGCGTCGAGGATTCGCAGATGTGCGAACAGATTTGTCGCCGCCTCCTCCACCGATGCTGTGGGCGATAAATTGATGGTAATGGCGGAAGTCCGCTGTGGTTCTTCGCCAAAGCCCAGCCATGCCTCGCCCAATTCGGGCTGCGCCGCGTTTAATCGCAGTCGTGCGCCGGGGGCGTAATGCGAGGATAATTGCCCCGGCGCGCTGGGTGCGAGATCGTTCGTCACGGGGGCGTCGCTTATCGGCCCCGCGACTTGCTCAAGCTGTTCACGTGTCACACCGCCGGGGCGCAGAATACAGGGGGTGCCATCTTCATCAAACCCGACAATCGTCGATTCCAAACCGACGCCGCAAACGCCGCCGTCCAGCACGCCTTCCACCAACCCGTGCATTTCTTCCATCACATGATCGGCTGAGGTCGGGCTGACTTTGCCGGACAAGTTAGCGCTGGGCGCGGCAATCGGGCCGTCGAAAGCTTGCAAGAGCGACAGGGCAAGCGGCGCAGCCGGAACCCGTACAGCCAGGGTTTGCGCGCCCGCGCGGCAAATATCCGCAATTCCGCTGTCTGCCCGGACCGGAGCCACCAGCGTCAGCGGACCGGGCCAGAAAGCCTGCGCCAATCGTGCCCCTTCGGACGGGAGATCAATCAGACGTGCCGCCGCCTGCAATGATGCGACATGGACGATTACCGGATTATGAGCGGGCCGTCCCTTCGCGCGATAAATTCCTGCCACCGCGCGTTCGTCGCGTGCGTCGGCGCCGAGGCCGTAAACAGTCTCCGTCGGGAAAGCGACCAGCCCGCCCTTGCGCAAGAACGTGACAGCGACCCGCAATCCGCGATCCGTAGCGCTCAGGCGGATGGTGTTGAGATCGCCGCTCATGCCGAAACCGTCTCGGCACGTCGCGCTGCGAGGCGCGTGCGGACCAACTCGATATGCAGTTGCATGGTATAAGCGTTCTCGCGATAGCGTTCCGGCAAGCGCATTTCCAGCAGATCGTCCTGAACCCGGCGCAAGCGCCCTTCCAATGCATCGATTTCAGCATCGCCGGAAGCCGTGTATGCGCGCTTTTCAATATCGACCAGTTCGGAATAATGCTTATAAACCCGCGACTTCATGGTCCAAGCATAAATTCCCGGCAAAATGCGGAACAGCGGCAGCAGCAGGAAAATCAGCGGCAACAGCAGCAGCGCCAGCTTGTTGATCTGCGCCGCCATCCAATACGGAATGTAGCGATCGAGGCGGTTAAGCGGTTCATCCAGCAGGGTTTTCGCCTGCTTGTTCATCGGGATCGTGGTCGCATCCCATGAAGGGAACTGCCCTTCTTCGGAGATCAGATCGCGGTGGGTATGCACCCGCCGCGCGGCCTTCACGAGGCGGTCCACCAGTGCGGGGTGCAAATCCCCTTGCGCGACCAATTGCGCGGCCATTGCGATCAGATTGACCCGTTCGGGTGGCTTGACGCTGGCATAGTCGATTCCGGCGGTCGGAATATCCGCATCAATCACAAAGGCCAGCTTTCTGCGGATTGCCTCGACATCACGCACGCTGCCGAGGACAATTTCAGGCGCTTCATACAGTGATTTCAGATAGGGCGCGGTTACCGGCGCTACGAAAATCGCAACGTCAACCTCACCTGCCAACAAGGCATCGGCGGCAGTTTTTCCGCCCAGTGGCACCAGCGACTCATCGGGTGGTGACAGGCGCAGCGCGGTTAGAACTTCCCCGACAACATAGCGCGTTCCGCTGCCCTGCGCCCCGACCGCAGCGCGCAATCCCTGCCATTTCGAAGGATCTTGCGCGTTCTCAAGCCCTTCCTTGTGGAAAATCAGCAGCGGCTCCAAAAACACCGAGGCCAGCGCTGTCACATCAGCTCCCGGCGGGACAGGCACGCCGCCTTGCAGCAGGGCGACATCAACCGGGTCGGGCGAGCGGGCCAGCCATGCGGCGTTTTCCACCGAACCCGCGCTCTCGACAATCTCCAGCGTGATGTCATCTTCGGCCAGAATATCGCGATATTGCATGGCAATCGCATGATAGGCGCTGCCCGGCGTCCCGGCGGCCATGCGCAAGGATTTCGGCGGGATCAGGTCCAGCGCAATCGTGGCCGCAACGAAAACGCCGATGAACGACGCCAAAAGCAGTAAGACTAAGCGCAAAATCGCCCCCGAAACAAAATCAATCGCACGATGTGACGCCGCGACACGGTTGTACTATGGTCCCGAAGAGGCATTTATAAAAGACGTAAAAGAACACGAGGATCAATCACATGCCGTATCGCGCCCCGCTTGCTGACATTCGCTTTTGTCTCGATCACGTCGTTGATGCCGCACGGTTGGCCGAAACCGACAAATTTGCGGAGGCCACTTCGGAGACGGCGGAGGCGGTCTTGACGGAAATCGCGCGGCTCGCCGATGAAACTCTCGTCCCGCTGCAACGGGCTGGTGATGCGGGGTGCATCGTCACGGCGGATGGTGTGACGACGCCGGCGGGGTTTCCGGCGGGGTATAAAGCCATCGCGGAGGGTGGTTGGTTGGGACTGGCGGCGGACCCGGAGCAGGGCGGCATGGGCCTGCCCCTGACCCTGCAAACCGCGATGAACGAAATGTTTTCAAGCGCTTGTCTGTCGCTGAGCCTTTGCCCGCTGATGACGCAGGGTAGTATCGAGGCGCTGACCGCCCATGCCTCGCCAGAATTGCAGGAGCGCTATCTGCCAAAGCTGATCTCCGGCGAGTGGACCGGAACGATGAATCTGACCGAAGGGCAAGCGGGGTCCGATGTCGGGGCGCTGAAAACCAAGGCCGAAGCGCAGGGTGATGGCAGTTACAAGGTCGATGGGCAGAAAATCTACATTTCGTGGGGCGACCATGATGTGGCGGAAAACATCGTTCATCTCGTCCTCGCCCGCTTGCCGGATGCGCCGAAAGGATCGAAGGGAATCAGCCTGTTTTTGGTTCCGAAAATCCTGCCGGACGGATCGCGCAATGGTGTGAAAACCGTTTCGATTGAGCATAAAATGGGTCTTCATGGCTCGCCAACTTGTGTGTTGGCCTATGAGGGCGCGACCGGATGGCTGGTCGGTGAGGAGAATAACGGTCTGGCCTGCATGTTCACAATGATGAATAACGCGCGCCTCGGTGTGGGGGTCGAGGGGTTGGGCACAGCGGAGGCGGCCTATCAACACGCCCTCGCCTACGCGACCGACCGGGTTCAGGGCAAGGCGATTACCCCCGCCGACCATGCCGGGACGGGCGCAATCATTGATCATCCCGATGTTCGACGGATGCTGATGGAGATGAAAGCCTATACGCAAGCCGTGCGCGCGATCTGCTATGACACTGCCGTTTCGCTGGATATGGCTCATGCCGCGCCGGAGGATGAGCGCAAGCGATGGGCGCGGCGCGGGGCTTTTCTGACACCGCTTGCCAAGGCGTTCGGGACCGCGAGCGGGATGCATGTCTCGGAGATGGGCGTTCAGGTTCACGGTGGTATGGGCTTTATCGAGGAAACCGGGGCCGCGCAGTTCTATCGTGATGTGCGCGTTACCGCGATTTACGAGGGCACGAACGGGATTCAGGCCGCCGATTTGGTGGGTCGCAAGCTGTCGATGGATGGCGGCGAGACGGCGCGGGCCGTGTTGGATGATGCGGCGGAGATTATCGAAGCCGCCAAATCTGCGGGTCTTGAAGACCTCGCCACGGGCCTCGCCATCACCCATCAGGCTGCTGCGGAGGCGACTGTTTGGATGCTGGAACAGAACGATATGGCCGAGCGCCTTGCCGGATCGATGCCCTATCTCACGCTGATGTCGCATTTGCATGGTGGTGCTTTGCTTGCCAAGGGCGCGACGGCGGCCAAGCAAAGTGGCGATTCTGCCCACGTCCCGCGCATTGCGGTGGCGCATTTCCATGCCACCCAAATCGCCCCGCAAGCCGAAGCCCTCGCGCGTGCCGCCACCGCAGGAAGTGCCGCGCTGTATGCTCTTACGGCAGATCAATTCGCGGCTTGAGTGATTTTGAGCGAAGCGCGGAGATGCCACGGATGCTGAATGCCCCGGCCTTGATCGAGGAAATGCGATGAAACCGAATATCGCCGTCCTCGGCGCTGGCAGTTGGGGTGTTGCACTGGCTCAAAGCTGTGCGGCCAAAGGCCTGCCCACAATCGTGATCGCCCGCCGTGCGGAGGTGGTGGAGGAGATCAACACGGCCCACCGCTCCGAATACCTGCCCGGCATTCCGCTGGACCCGCGCCTGAGTACCGCGACCGACATGGCCGCGCTCGCGAATGCAGATATCGTCCTCGCAGTCATCCCGGCCCAAGCCGCCCGCGCCGCCCTGAGCGCAGCTGCCCCGCATCTGAAACCCGGTGCAGCGCTGGTGCTTTGTCAGAAGGGCGTTGAGCGTGGCAGCCTTGCCCTGCCGCATGAGGTCGCGCGTGAGGCCGCCCCTAACCATCTGCTTGCCATCCTCACCGGACCCAGCTTTGCGTCCGATGTGGCAAGCGGCTTGCCTACCGCCGTGACCATCGCCGCCGAAGACCTCGCGCTGGCCCGAACCCTCCAGGAAACTCTCGCGACCCGCACCTTTCGCCCGTATCCGTCGACGGATATCATCGGCGCACAAGTTGGTGGCGCGCTGAAAAATGTGCTGGCCATCGCTTGCGGGATCGTCGTGGCAAAGGGGTTGGGCGAAAGCGCCCGCGCCGCCCTGATCGCGCGCGGGTATGCCGAGATGAACCGCCTCGCGCTGGCGATGGGCGCACGGGCGGAGACGCTCGCGGGCCTTTCCGGCCTTGGCGATTTGGCGCTGACCTGCGCCTCAACCCAGTCCCGCAACTTCTCGCTGGGCGTGCGGATCGGGGAGGCCTGCGGTGCAGGGCAGGGCGGCCCCACTTACGAGGGCGCAGCAACCGCCGCCGCCGCCGTCGCGCTGGCCGCTAAATGGAATGTCGAAACCCCCATCTGCGCCACCGTCGCCGCTATCGTCGATAACCAGTGTACAGTCGATGAAGCGGTTGATGCCCTGCTGGAGCGGCCATTGAAGGCGAGGGAGTAAGTTGGAAGCGCTATCAGAGTGACATAGCCAAGCGACCTCCGAGGGTGGAAGTTTTCTGCGCAGCATAACGCGCCCGCCGTGGGGGCGGACGGTCGCGTGTCGCCGCTACGCGGCTCCGGTTCATAAATCCCGCTGCCGCACTCCCCATCAAATCCTCCGTCATTATTGCCTTTCCCGCGCCAGCACGCCACAACAGGCCATCAACCA
>CALFAK010000144.1 GCA_937948985.1 uncultured Neomegalonema sp.
TGACACCGTCGGCTCGTCCAGCAACCACAGCGGACGGTCCGCCAACGCCAGACGCGCCAGGCCCAACCGCCTTTTCTGCCCCGCCGACAAAACCCGCACGGGCTGCTCCGCCAAAAACCCCAACGCCATCGAATCCAGCGCCGGCGCCACACGCTCCCGGCCCGCGCCATAAAGATCAGCGTAGAATTCCAGCGTCTCCCGCGCCGTGAACGCGGGCTTCAACGCATCCAGATGCCCCGCGTACAGCACGTTCGAGATAAACTCCGCCCGATCCCCGCGCAAGGACACATCCCCGAAAACCGCGTCCCCCGTTTCGGGCGGCAACATCCCGCCAAGCATCCGCAGCAATGTCGATTTACCGGACCCGTTCGGCCCCGCAAGGATCAACGCCTGCCCGCTGTCCAGCGAGAAACCCAGCCGCGTGAACACGGTCCGAAAGCCGCGCGTGACGCGGAAATTATCGACGCTCAGGAGCATTTATCGACCGTGTCATCTCTCAACATTTCATACCGCTCGCTGTTTATAGGGATTCCTTAACAGTAAATACCGTCACCTTCGGACTTGTTCCGAAGGTCCAGTTCCGACGGAGATGCTGCTCTGGATTATCGGAACAAGTCCGAGAATGACTGCAATGAAAGGCTAACTTAACACCTGAATCAATCGCGCAGGCCACCTGTATCACGCTCGACCAGCTCTTTATACAGCCCCCGCAGCCGCGTCGACACCGGCCCCATCGAGCCATCCCCGATCTGCCGCTTGTCGATCTCGACCACCGGAGTCACGCCGCCGAAGCTGCCCGTCATAAACGCCTCATCCGCACCAAGCGTATCGACCAGCGTGTAATTGCGCTCAAACACGGGGATCGAGTTCTCGCGGCACAGATTTATCAGGTTCTGCCGCGTGATCCCGTTCATGCAGTAATCCCCTGTGCTGGTCCAAACCGCGCCCTTGCGCACGATGAAGAAGTTGCATGAATTGGTCGTGTTCACAAAGCCATAGGGGTCCAGCATCAACCCCTCATCCGCCCCGGCCTTCTCGGCCTGCACCGCCGCCAGCACGCAGTTCAGCTTTGAGTGCGAGTTCAGCTTGGCGTCCTGGCTCATCGGCAAACCGCGTATTTGAGGGACTGTGGCAAGCCGCACCCCGCCCGTCAGGCTCGCCACCGGGGTCGAGTGTTCCATGATGATAACCATCGTCGGACCAAAGCGGGACAGGTTTGGATGTTGAAACGGCTTCGCCTTGCGCCCGCGTGTCACCATCAGACGCGCATGGGCGTTATCATGCATCTTGTTAGCCTTGCGCGTCATCTCCAGCGCGGCAACCACCCCCGCGCGGTCCATACCGATGTCGAGATCAATGGCAATCGCCGCCTCGAACAACCTATCCAGATGCGGCTCCAAAAAAGCCCAGCGCCCGTTATACAGCCGCAACCCCTCCCATACCCCGTCACCGAGCATAAAACCACTGTCAAAGACAGACACCTTGGCCGCATCCCGATGATACAGCGCCCCGTCGACATAGATCTGCACATCCGCATTGCGGGCGTCCTCTTCGGACGCATGGGTAATTCCGGTTTGCGGGGCGGGCATAGTTAAAATCCTTCGATCAGGCGTTCCACTAATCCGTCCAACATCGCATCGCATCGGTCAAGCTGTTCGAGGGTGACAAACTCGTCCGGTTTGTGCCCCTGCGCCATTGATCCGGGGCCGCAGACCACGCAAGGGATGCCAAGTTCCGCACTGAACAGGCCCGCTTCCGTGCCGAACGCCACTTTAATGATCCCGTTCGCCCCCGTCAGGCTTTTCACAAACGCCACCGCCTCCGATGCCTGATCGGTGTTGAGGCCGGGATAGCCGTACACGCGCGACACCGTCACCCCCGCGTCGGGCGCACGGGTGCGGGCCTCATCGGTCAGGGTCTGCGCCAATGCCGTAAATCGCGCCTCGAACCCTTCGGTTGCCTCGGTCGCCAGATTGCGTACCTCGAAATCAACAATGCAGTTATTCGGCACGATATTCAGCGCCACACCCCCGCTCATCTTGCCGACATGCACGGTCGAGTACGGGACATCATAGTCGCCGTCGCGGTCACCGTTCGCCTCAATGTCCGCCTGTATCGCCCGCAACCCCGTCACGTAATCACAGCCCAGATGCAGCGCGTTCAGCGCCATCGGGGCCAGCGCCGAATGGCCCTCCAACCCTTTGCACGTCGCGCGGAACGCCGTCTTACCCTTATGCCCCGTCGCCACCGCCATCGCCGTCGGCTCGCCCACAATGCACAGCGACGGTTTGTAGGGTGACAGGCGCAAATGGTCGATCAGGCTTGGCACGCCCAGACACCCCAGCTCCTCATCATAAGAAAACGCCAGATACAGCGGCACTTTCAGATCCGCCTTCGCCGCAACCAACGCCGCCCGCATGGCGCTGGCGACGAAGCCTTTCATATCGGCGGTTCCCCGCCCGTATAACCGCCCGTCGCTTTCCGTCAGCTCAAACGGCGGATAGGTCCAGTCCTGCCCCTCCACCGGGACAACATCGGTATGCCCCGACAGCATAACGCCGCCCGGCACAGACGGCCCGATTGTCGCGAACAGG
>CALFAK010000145.1 GCA_937948985.1 uncultured Neomegalonema sp.
CGGTGTTATTCGCCACGTCAGGCATCCCCATGCGCCTCGCCATTTCATTCGCCGCCCTGCTCATCTCGATTGCGCTTGTCCAACTGGGATCGGGCACACTCGGCCCGCTTGATGCTCTGTCCGGCAAGGTCATGGGCTTCAGCACGCGCGAGATCGGCCTGCTCGGTTCGGCGCATTTTCTGGGCTTTATCGCCGGCTGCCTCGCAACCCCGGCGATTATGGCCAGCGTCGGCCATTCGCGGGCCTTTGCGGCGATGGTCTCAATCGGCGCGATGTCCGCGCTGCTCCACCCGATTTTTGACAGCGTTTGGGCGTGGGTCATCCTGCGCATCGGTGCGGGCGCGGCGGTGGCGGGCGCGTACACCGTTGTTGAAAGCTGGCTTCAGGCCAAAGCCACAAACGAGAACAGGGGCCGCGTATCAAGCATCTACCGCTCCATAGACCTGATCGCGTCCATCGGCTCACAGATGATGATCTCCGTCCTCGAACCCGCGCTCTACGTGTCTTACAATATCGTAGCCTGTTTCATGTGCATGGCGCTGATGCCGCTGTTACTCACCCGTGCCAAAGCGCCCCCCGCGCCGACCACGCCCAAAGTCCGGGTCATGAAAGCCATCCGCCTCTCCCCCCTGGGTGCGGCAGGCGTACTCACCGTCGGCCTCACCAACTCCAGCTTTCGCATGGTCGGCCCGATCTATGGCGATGAGAACGGCTTCACCAATTCACAAATCGGTCTGTTCCTCGCCACGGCCCTACTCGGCGGCGCCTTGGCACAGCCGGTCGCGGGCTGGGTGGCGGATAAATTCGACCGCCGCAAAGTCCTGATCGTCGTCTCCATGCTGGCTCTGCTGGCCTGCGGATACTTCGCGACACGACCTGAAGGGCAGAGCTTCAACCAACTCGCTCTGGCCGCCTTGCTCTTCGGTGCGTGCGCTTTTCCGCTCTATTCGATCAGCGCGGCCCACGCGAATGACTTCGCGCCGGAAGAATTCATCGTCGAGCTGAACGCGTCCCTAACGCTGATCTACGGTCTCGGCGCGATTGTTTCGCCATTGCTGGCCTCCGAATTGATCCAGCGCTTTGGACCAAGCGCGCTGTTCCTCTACATCTCTGTCGCCCATATCGCGCTGATCCTCTTCGGCCTCTACCGCATGACCCGCCGTCCGGTGACGGATGAGAAAACCCCGTATCGCTACCGCCCCCGTACCAGTATCGTGCTGGAACGCTTTATAGGGCGGCGCAACGGCAAGGGCAGAAAATGACCATCCCTGATTTCACTCCCAACACAGATCCTGTCGAGAATTGGACCCCCTGCCCATTGCCTCCGCGCGAGGCAATTGAAGGCCGCTTTTGCCGCGTCGAACCACTCGACGCCGACCGCCATGCGACAGAGCTTTTCCAAGCGAATACCCGCACAGAAAACTGGGAATGGCTCGGCTACGGCCCGTTCAAAACTGAAGACGCTTTCCGCGCATGGATGGCTGAGACCTGTGCCGGAGAAGATCCACTCTTCCACGCGATCATCGACAAGGCCACAGACAAAGCCGTCGGCGTGGCCAGCTACCTGCGCATCACACCCGAGCACGGGTCCATCGAAGTCGGCCACATCAACTACTCCCCCCTGCTCCAACGCCATCCGGCGGGGACGGAAGCAATGTACCTGCTCATGCGCCGCGCATTCGGGATGGGCTATCGCCGCTATGAGTGGAAGTGCAACGCAGCCAACGCCCCCTCGCGCGCGGCGGCCCTGCGCTACGGCTTTACCTTCGAGGGCGTGTTCCGCAGCCACATGATCTCCAGAGGGTGCAACCGCGACACCGCATGGTTCTCGATCCTCGACAGCGAATGGTCTCACATCCGCGCAAGGTTCGAGGCATGGCTTTCGCCGGATAACTTCGATGCGGCAGGGCGGCAGAGGCAGCGACTGGCCGACTTTTTACCGCCTCTCGCTCCCGGTGAGGGCAGCTTATGATGCGCCTATGACAAGCGCGGTAATGACCCCGCCCAAAACCGGACTGGTGCGCGGGGCGGTTATCATGGTCGCGGCGAATGCACTCGTGGCACTGGCTTCTCTGGGTGCGAAAGCGCTCGGCACCGGACCCGACGCCCTGCACCCGTTTCAAGTCACCTTCGGGCGCTTCCTCTTCGCGCTGATCCCGCTCTTAACGCTCGCGGCAGTGATGCGAACGCGGATCGTCAAGCCCGCCTGGCCAATTCACCTGATGCGCGTCTCTTGCGGCTTTGTCGGTGTCACTTGCATGTTCACCGCCGCGTCCCTGATGCCGCTGGCCGACGCTACCGCGATTTCTTTTCTCAATCCTATGATCGCAATGGTCCTCGCCATCCCGGTACTGGGCGAGCGTGTCGGCCCGTGGCGCTGGGCGGCGGCGGGGGGTGCGATGATTGGCGCGCTGATCCTGATCCGCCCCGGCACCGAAGCCTTCCAACCCGCCGCCCTCTTCGCCCTGACGGCAGCGGTTGTTTTCGGGATTGAGGTGACAATAATCAAAATCCTGTCGGGCCGCGAGCCGCCGCTGCAAATCCTGCTGATGTCAAACAGCATCGGCATCGTCCTCGCCACCATCGCCGTCAGCTTTGTCTGGGTCTGGCCAACGCCGGGACAATGGGCGCTGATGGCACTGGTCGGCGGGTCTATTGTGGCGGCACAGGCGGGCTATATCCAAGCAATGCGCGCGGCGGAGGCCAGTTTCGTCATGCCCTTCGCCTATGCCTCACTGATCTTCGCCGCCCTCTACGACTTCGCCTTCTACAGCGTCATTCCCGGCGTGATGAGCTTGCTCGGCGCGGCAATCATCATCGCCAGCGCTCTCGTTTTGGCTTGGCGCGAGGCCAGAGCGGCCAGATTGAAAGCGTAAACCAAATCTCTGATATACTCTTCGCATGATCACCGCTACGGAGCCGCCACATGTTAGCCCTCGCCCTCCTGCTCGACGCGATTTTCGGCGAACCCGATGCCTTGTGGAAAAAAGTGCCCCATCCCGCCGTACTGATGGGCAATTGGATCGGCTGGCTTGACGGCACATTGAACAAAGGCGGTTTACGCAAAGCAAAGGGCGTCATCGCCTTGATCCTGCTGTTAATCCCCGTCTACATCGTTGCGCGGATGCTATCAGCAGACATCTTTTTCGGCATTTTTGAAATCCTCGGCGCGGCCATCCTTCTGGCACATAACAGCCTGATGGATCATGTGCGGCGCGTGGCGGCATCGTTAGGGTCATCCCTGAAATCAGGCCGTTTCGCGGTCTCGCGCATCGTGGGCCGAGATACCTCGCAAATGGATGAAAGCGACGTCAGCCGCGCGGCCATCGAATCCGCCGCCGAAAACTTCAGTGACGGCGTCGTTGCCCCGGCCTTCTGGTTCCTGCTCCTCGGCCTGCCCGGCATCGCGCTGTATAAGGCCGTCAACACAGCAGATTCGATGATTGGCTATAAAAACGAGAAATACGGTGAGTTCGGCTGGGCCTCCGCCCGTTTCGATGATCTGGTGAACTGGATCCCCGCCCGTATCAGCGCTGTGTTGATATGCTTCGCGGGTGTGCTGCGCCGCAAGGACAGACGCGGGGCCGGGATGATCGATGCGTTCTCTGTCCGCTTTGACACCGTATTGGCGGAGGCGCGCCTGCATCGCTCCCCCAACGCCGGATGGCCTGAAGCGGCAGCCGCAACGGCCCTCAATGTGGCACTGTCCGGTCCGCGCAGCTACGATGGTAAAATGACGCAGGACTCCCACATCAACCCCACAGGACGCAGAGAGCTGGTCGGCGATGATGTGGAACGCTGCGTCACACTCTTATGGCGCAGCTGGGGGGTACTGTTCGTATTGGCCGCTATTCTGGCCCTGCCGCGACTGCTTTAGCGGATTGCTAAGGCACGGCTTCAATCGGCCCCGAACATCAGATTCTCAACATCGCTGGCCGCTTTTTGCAGCCGGGGCACCCAATCCTTGACGTTTTCAAAGGCCATACGCTGCGTCGGCGCGTGACAAGCGATCGCTGCCGCCAGTCGTTTATTCTGATCACGAACAGGAACGGCCACCGCGATCATCCCCGACATGAACTCCTCATTATCCCAAGCATACCCGGCCCGGCGGATCGCATCCAGCTCTTGGAGCAGATCGTCTTTATCGGTGATGGTTCGAGGGCCTTCAGCCGTCAGTGACATCGTATCAAGCAACCGGCCAGCCGCACCCTGATCAAGGAACGACAAGAACAGTTTTCCACTCGCGGTGCAATGGAATGGAACCTCGGCCCCGATTGGCAGCTGATATCGTAATGGCCACGGCGTATCGACACGATCCAAATATGTCATGCCGCTCTCGCCCGCGATCACGAAGTTACATGTCTCACGGATATCTGACGCGAGATGTTGCAAAACGAGACGTCGCGATATGTGCAACTGCGAGGCCATTTGCAGACCCGATGCCAAAACCCGCGTCCGGCGCGCCGGACGCAACCGCCCGCCAACCGAATCGCGAATCAAAAAACCTTCCTCTTCCAAGGTGGTGCATAATCTGTGCAAAGTCGGCTTGGGCAGGTCAACGACCTCACCAATTTCGGCAACGGATAGGGGCCGCCCAGCTTCTGCAAGGGTTTCAAGCAGAACGAGCATCCGCATATTCGTGGGGATTCGGTCGTGTTCTTCAATCATGCTTAGATACTAACCAAGATTTATGAGAAAATCGCTTTGAAATTTTTGATAATTGTGGTCTTAGTTTTTAATGAACAAGGAGCATATCGGTGGAATTTGATTACATCGTCGTGGGTGCGGGATCGGCTGGCTGTGCAGTTGCAGGGCGTTTGTCTGAACAAGGCGACGCAACTGTAGCCTTAATCGAGGCTGGTGGGAAGGATACAAATCCTTGGATCCACATCCCTGTCGGCTATTTCAAAACGATGCATAATCCCTCTTGCGATTGGATGTATGCTACCGAACCAGATCCCGGCATCAACGGGCGCAGCTTGCAATGGCCACGGGGCAAAGTGCTCGGCGGATCAAGTTCACTCAACGGCCTGCTCTATGTTCGCGGACAACCGGCAGATTATGACAGTTGGCGTCAAGCGGGCAACACGGGTTGGGGTTGGGACGAGGTGCTCCCTTATTTCCGCAAAGCCGAGAATCAGGAACGCGGCGCGGACGATTACCACGGTGTCGATGGTCCTCTCTCGGTCAGCAACATGCGCTTGGAACGCCAAATTTGTAACGAATGGGTCGAAGCCGCCCAGAATGCCGGGTATAAATATAACCCGGATTACAACGGTGCCGACCAAGAAGGCGTCGGCTACTTCCAGCTGACCACCAAAAACGGAATGCGTTGCAGCTCTGCGACAGCTTATCTCAAGCCCGCCCGAAAGCGCGAAACTCTTGAAGTCGTCACAAAGGCCCATGTCCGCCGCATTATTTTCACGGGCAAACGCGCCACAGGCGTCGAGATCGAGCGCAAAGGCAAGGTCGAAGTGCTCAATGCACGGCGTGAGATCATACTTTCGGCCGGTGCAATCGGATCACCGCAAATCCTTATGCTTTCGGGCGTTGGCGATCCTGAGCAATTGAACGAAAGCAATATCCCTCTCGTGCACGCGGCGAAAGATGTCGGCGGCAATCTTCAAGATCACCTTCAAGCGCGCCTCGTCTACAAATGCCAACGCCCGACCATGAATGATGAGGTCAACAGCCTGATCGGGAAGGCCAAGATCGCAGCGGAATTTGCCCTCAAACGCTCCGGCCCGATGACGATGGCCGCCAGCCTTGCGGTTGCTTTCCTGAAAACAAGGCCTGAATTGGACACACCGGATATCCAGTTCCATATTCAGCCTTGGAGCGCGGACAGCCCCGGCGAGGGTGTACATCCGTTTTCCGCCTTCACCGCATCGGTATGCCAATTGAGGCCGGAAAGCGCGGGGCGCATTGTCCTTGATCCCCAAAACCCGACAGGCGCACCGAAAATTCATCCGAACTACCTTGCCACACCACTCGATTGCTCGACAGTTGTGGAAGGCGTGAAGATCGCCCGCAAAATCGCGGAGCAAGACCCGCTTCGGGGCGCGATCAGCGAAGAATTCCGTCCCGGTCCGGGCTTTGTCAGTGACGAAGACCTGCTCGCATGGGTGCGCGATACCGCAACCACCATTTACCACCCGACCGGAACCTGCCGCATGGGTCAGGACTCAAATGCGGTCGTGGACGAGCGCCTTCGCGTGCGGGGTGTGGAGGGGCTGCGGGTTGCTGATTGCTCAATCATGCCAACCATCGTCTCTGGTAATACGAATGCCCCTGCGATTATGATCGGTGAGAAAATCGCTGACATGCTTCGCGAAGACGCAAAACAAACCGCAGGAGCCGCCTGACTATGTGGGATACCATCTTTGACTATAGCGCGATTATTATCGCAGACTTGATATTATCAGGTGATAACGCGCTGATTATCGGTATGGCAGCGGCGGGCCTCGCGCCTGACCTGCGGAAAAAGGCGATCCTCTACGGGATGGTCATCGCCGCATTGCTGCGCATCGTATTTGCTTTGATCGCAACCAAATTGCTTGGCGTTCCCGGCTTGCTTTTTGTCGGTGGTCTGCTTCTGCTCTGGGTATGTTGGAGTCTTTTCAAAGACATCCGCGCTCATACAGACGAAAAAGCAGAGGAAGCTCTGGAAGAAGCCGAAGACGGCGGATATCAAGGCAAACCCAAGCGCACTTTGAAACAGGCACTGATTGCGATAACCATCGCAGACGTCTCTATGTCACTGGACAACGTGCTTGCTGTGGCCGCGATTGCGGATGGAGACTCCACAAAACTGATAGTCGGCCTGGCCCTCGCAATCATCCTGATGGCCTTCGCGGCAACGCTGATAATGAAGTTGCTCGCGACTTACCCCTGGATTTCTTGGCTCGGCCTGATTGTTCTGCTCTACGTGGCCTTTGAAATGCTGTATCGTGGCATCACAAATTGCGAGACGGGTATAGGGCCGATCATGGGCTTTATTTCTGAGACGCAATGCGTCCCCAGCGGGAAAGGGGGCCATTGATACGACTTCAGGGCCAAATTCATATAACTGAAGTCTTGTATAAGACTTCACACTCATGCTACGAGGCAACAGAATTCGGGCGGGCCAAAACCAGCCTGATGCTCTACACTACGATAATAAGACGCTGAAAACAGCGCAGTACACAGAAAACTACCAAGTTCAACCAGGGAGAAAATAATGAATTTCCTCAAAAAAGCGCTGATGGGCGTTGCAGCGATTGCAATCTCCACAGCCGCCGTCGCTGAAGACAAAGAAGTTACAATCCGCGTTCAGTCGGTTATCCCGGCGAAAGCGGATGAAGTGTTCATGTTGAACTCGTTTGCTGACGATGTGCGCGCGCTGACAAATGGCACGCTGAACATCGAAGTTCTGCCCGCAGGCGCTGTTGTCGGCGTTAAAGAAACGCTCGACGCTGTTGACGCGGGCCTGATCGAAGGCGGCTTCGCTTGGACGCACTATTGGTCCGGCAAGCACCCTGCCGCTATGCTGTTCGGTTCGCCTGTAGCGGGCGCTGGTGTCGGCATCGATAACATCGCATTCGTCAGCTGGTTCCAGTATGGCGGCGGTAAAGAGCTGTACGACCAGCTCTGGGATGAAATGGGCGTCAACGTAAAAGGCTTCATGCTTCAGCCTGTTGGTCCAGAGGCACTTGGCTGGTTCAAAGAGCCAATCAACTCAATGGATGACTTCCGTAAATACCGCTTCCGCACACCTCCGGGCATTCCCGGCCAGACCTATAAAGACATCGGTGTTGCATCGGTTGCTATGGGCGGTGGTGACATCCTCCCGGCTCTCGAAAGCGGCAAAATCGATGCGGCTGAGTGGTGCTGCCCGAAGCCTGACTCCGTGTTCGGCTTCCAGAAAGTGCTCAAGCACTACTACCTGCAAGGCCTTCACCAGGTTGTTGTGAACGCGGACATGTACATCAACGGCGATGTTTATGACGCGCTGTCGGATCACCAGAAAAAAGCACTCGAAGTCGCTGCAAACGCATCGCTTTCGAAAGCTATGTCCTACCGCATCTATGAAAACGGTAAGGCGCTGAAAGACTTGACCGAAAACCACGGCGTTATCCTGCATGACACCCCTGCCGACTACTTCCCGGCTTACATGGGTGCTGCGAAAGCCGCGCTTGAGAAGAACGCTTCCGAGAATGCATTCTTCGCAGAAGTCTGGCAGAGCCAGAAAGACTTCGCTGCCATCGCTGTGCCTTTCTGGGCCGGTGCACAGGCATCGAACGCTGCCCTCGGTAAAGCATTCGCTGACACCGTTAAGTAAGGTTTACCTTACTCCTGATGCCCTTTCCGGGGCATCAGGATTTGTTCGTTTTGACATTTTCTCAAAAATTCCGGGCTGCTTTTTCGGCCTGACAGAACATGATTGCGGGGCATTATGGCCGAAGAGATTGGCGAACTCGACATAACCGATGAATTGATCGCAGAGCGCAGGGCCGAAGATCCGGGGCAAACCCCTGAGGATATGACCCCGTGGCAACGCCCGATCACAGCGTTTATCGATGTACTGAACCTCTGGGCCGGACGCATCATCTGCCTCCTGATGATCCCGCTGATCCTTGTGATGGTCTACGAGGTTTTATCCGCACAAGCGTTTAAAATCCTCACCGCCAATGACATGGGCGACGTCGCGCGTGAATATGGCCTTGGCCCGACACTCTGGGTCTATGACATCAGCCGCATGATCGGCGGCGTCCTCTTCATGGCCGCTGCGGGCTACGCCTTGATGCGCGGCGTCCATATCCGCGCAGACTTCCTCTATCGCAATTGGTCGCCAAAAACCCAAGCGACCGTCGACGCGATCCTCTACATGCTGTTCTATTTTCCAGCGATGCTGTTCTTCTTCTGGAGCGCATCAGAATACGCATGGAAAGCGTTTAACCCGCAGAACGGTTTCGATTTTTCCGGTTGGGAGCGCGCCAGCGACTCCACATGGGCGCCCATCCTCGGCCCGGCCCGTCTGGCCATGCCCATCGGCGCATTCCTCCTGTTCCTTCAGGGTTTCCCGGAGCTTTTCCGCGCCTTCCACCAGATGGGCAAAGAGCGTGAAGCGAAGTTCCTGAAGATCTTCCCGATTTACCTGATCGGCCTCGCACTGATTTTTGTCGCCGTCTTCTTCCCCGACATTCTGCCCCTGAGCGATTGGCTCGGCAGCATGACAGGCGATGCGTTCGACGTATCAAAACCGACGATCGGCCTCATCATGCTCGGCGTGCTGTTGTTTTCGATCTTCGTCGGCTTCCCGATTGCGTTTACCTTGATCTTCCTCGGCTTCGTGTTCGGGTCGTGGGGCTTCAACAGTGACCTGACCTTCTTCCTGCTGACGCTGCAAACCAACTCCGTCATGCTCGATGACCAGCTTATGGCCGTGCCATTGTTCGTCTTCATGGGAATTATGATGGAGCAAGCGGGCCTGATGGAGCGCCTGTTCAACGCGGTTCAGCTGATGATGTCGCGCACGCGCGGCGCATTGTTTATCGCCGTTCTCTTCGTCTCAACGATCTTCGCAGCCGCTACCGGCATCGTGGGCGCATCGGTGACAATCCTCGGCATCATGGCCGCCAAGACCATGAATCGCTCCGGCTATGACGTTAAGCTGGCGGCGGGCACGATCACGGCGGGCGGCACACTCGGCATCCTGATCCCGCCTTCGATCATGCTGATCGTTATGGGCCCGGTCCTCGAAGTCCCTGTTACCGACCTCTTCCGCGCGGCAATCATCCCCGGCGTTCTGCTCGCCGTCCTTTACATGATCTACGCGATTGGCCGCTGCTGGATTAAACCCAGCCTCGGCCCGATCCTGCCGCCTGAGGAACAGCCTGAGACATCGCCCTATTACCTGATCGAAGTCGCACTCGTCATGGCATCATTGTTCATGTTCGTCTGGCTGTGTGTCAAAGGTGCATCGGGTGCACTGGCTTTCTTCCCGCTTGGCGGGCTTGTGATTCCGATTCTATGGCTCGTCTTTATGTTCATGTCCTTCACGATCATGCGTAAGGTCAAACCGGGCGGGTTCTTCTTCTCGGATCTCTGGTACGAATTCTTCATGGGTCTCGTGCCACCGACTGTGCTGATCTCCTTTGCTCTCGGTTCGATCCTTGCCGGTTGGGCAACACCGGCAGAGGCTGCGGCTTGCGGCGCGTTCGGTGCGATCCTGCTGTCATTCTGCTACCGCCAGCTCAGCTTTGGCCGCTTCTACGACGCGCTCATCAAGACGCTGGAAATCTCGGTCCTGATTATGTTCCTGGTCGCCGCATCCAACTTCTTCGGTGCGGTGTTCTCGAACCTCGGCACACCGAAGATGCTGACGGAACTGCTGCTGTCGATGGACCTTTCGGCGACAATGACGCTGATCCTGATTATGGCGCTGATCTTCCTGCTCGGCTGGCCACTTGAGTGGGTGCCGATTGTCCTGATCATCATCCCGATCCTGATGCCGGTGGTCGAAACTCTCGGCCCGGCCTTCGGTCTGGACCGTGTCGAGTTGCTGGTCTGGTTCGCCATTCTGGTCGCGGTGAATCTGCAAACCGCATGGCTCAGCCCGCCTGTGGCGCTCTCGGCTTACTTCCTGAAAGGCGTCGTGCCGGAATGGGATTTGAAGGACATCTATCTCGGCATGATGCAGTTCATGGTCATTCAGGTGATCGGCCTTTCCTTCATCTTCCTGTTCCCGCAAATCGCGCTGTGGTTGCCCGCCTTCCTTGACGGATAGCGGCAATTTCAGAACGCGATTGACAGAGGCCGTATTGCGCGGCAAAGAAGAACAACGACGCCGCCCACATTCCCGTGGGCGGCGCGTTTGTTTTTTGAGGAGAAACGTCGTGATTACTCCGGTGCTGCCGACCTACGCGCGCGCCCCGGTCACCTTTGAAAAAGGTGAGGGCCCCTGGCTCTTTGACGAAACGGGACAGAAGTATCTTGATTTTGCAGCCGGTATTGCCGTCTGCGCCTTGGGACATTCTCACCCCAAACTCGTCGCAGCGCTTGAGGCACAGGCACGACGAGTGTGGCACACCTCCAACCTCTACGGCATTCCGGGACAGGAAGAACTGGCAAAACGGCTGACCGATGCTTCCTTCGCCGACACGGTTTTCTTCACCAATTCCGGCGTAGAGGCGATGGAATGCGCGATTAAGATGGCGCGCAAATTCCACTCCCATAACGGCAATCCCGAACGCTACAAAATGCTCGCATTCGAGGGTTCGTTCCACGGGCGCTCGCTGGCGACCATCGCCGCTGCAGGGCAGGAAAAACTTGTCAAAGGCTTCGGCCCGATGCCTGACGGTTTCGACCAAGTTCCGTTCGGCGATCACGAAGCCCTCAAAGCTGCAATCACCGGAGAGACTGCCGCGATCCTTATCGAGCCGGTACAGGGCGAAGGTGGCATCCGCCCCGTTCCCCCGCAATGCTTGCGCGGTGTGCGCGAGCTGTGTGATGAGCATGGCATCCTGCTGATCATGGATGAAATCCAGTGCGGTATGGGCCGTACCGGAAAGCTGTTCGCCCATGAATGGAGCGGCGCAACGCCCGATATCCTTGCCAGCGCTAAGGGCATCGGCGGCGGCTTTCCACTGGGCGCGTGCCTCGCAACCGAACGCGCGGCGGCGGGTATGACGGGCGGCACCCACGGCAGCACCTATGGCGGTAACGCCCTGGCGATGGCTGTGGGCAACGCGGTGATGGATGAGATGACCGTACCCGGTTTCATGGAGCATGTCGTTAAAATGTCCGGCCTACTCCGCCAACGCCTAGCGCAATTGGTTGATGAATTCCCTGACATCGTCGAAGAAGTGCGCGGCGAGGGGCTGATGCTTGGCATCAAACTCAAGCCCGAAGCGGTCAACGGCACGCTGGTCAATAACGCGCGCGAACGCCATCTGCTGCTGGTTCCGGCGGGTGATAATGTCGTGCGTATCCTGCCGCCGCTGATTGTCGGGGCCGAGCATATCTCACAAGCCGTCGAGACGCTAAGCGCAACCTGCATAGACATGCGCGACAGCGCGGCAGTCGCAGCGAAGTAGGCGGAGAACCCCATGACAAAGTCTACAATCACCCGGCCTCAAGGGGCCGGAACAGCGAAGCATTTTTTAGACCTCTCTGAAGTCAGCGCCACCGATTTGCGCGATATTCTGGGTGATGCGGCCACGCGAAAACAGGCTCGCGACGGTCTAGGTAAAGCGGTCCGCGACAGCGATGCACCGCTTTCGGGCAAGCTGCTGGCGATGATTTTTGAGAAACCCTCCACCCGTACCCGCGTGTCTTTCGATGTCGGAATGCGACAGTTGGGCGGTGAAACCATTGTGCTGAGCTCCGCTGATATGCAGCTTGGGCGGGGCGAAACGGTCGCAGATACCGCCCGCGTCCTCTCGCGCTATGTCGATGGCATCATGATCCGCTGTAACGCGCATGAGACACTGCTGGAACTGGCCGAACACGCCACTGTTCCGGTCATCAACGGCCTGACCGATGACACCCACCCCTGCCAGATCATGGCGGATTTGCAGACCTTCGAGGAACATATCGGTCCGGTGAAAGGCAAGAAAATCGCATGGTCCGGTGATGGCAACAATGTCGTCACCAGCCTGATTCACGCTGCCCAACGGTTCGAGTTCGCCCTGGACATCGCCTGCCCAGAAACCCTGCGCCCCGATCCCCGCGCCCTTGCTTGGGCCAAAGAGCACGGCGCGGCTGTGCGGGTTTTTGACGACCCGGCGGAGGCGGTTGCAGGTGCGGATGCCGTGGTGACGGACACGTGGCTGTCGATGAATGACGACGACGAAGTGCGCGAGCGCCGCCACAACCAACTCAAACCCTATCAGGTCGATGACGCTCTTATGGCCCACGCCAATAAAGACGCTGTCTTCATGCACTGCCTGCCTGCCCACCGTGAGGAAGAGGCGACAAGCTCAGTGATGGATGGCCCGCAATCGGTGATTTTCGACGAAGCAGAAAACCGCCTCCACGCTCAGAAAAGCATCCTTCGCTGGTGCATGGGGTAGCGTGACGCCGAGCGAAGTGAGGACCACTTCGCTCACTTTGCACCAAGCGACGCTGTAGCTATTGTCATTCGCGTCAACCTGATCCCAGATGACTTTAAGCAAACAGCGCTTGCGCTTTACCCAGCGATTCAACCAGCACATCGACTTCCTCGGTCGAGTTATACATCCCGAACGACGCGCGGCAGGTCGCTGTAACGCCCAGATGCTCCATCAGTGGTTGGCAGCAATGGTGCCCAGCCCGCACCGCTACGCCATAACGGTCGAGCACCGTGGAAATATCGTGGGCGTGCGCCCCCTCCATCGTGAATGAGAAAATCGCACCTTTGCTGGCCGAATTCCCCTGCACTGACAGCCAGTTAAGCCCGTCAAGCTGCGCACGGGCATAGTCCCGCAGGGCGTTTTCATGGGCGGCAATCGCGTCCATCCCGACGCTCTGCATGTAGCGTATCGCCTCGGCCATGCCGATGATTTGGACGATGGGGGGCGTGCCGGCCTCGAATTTATGAGGCGCGTCATTGTAAGTGACTTCTTCTTTGCCAACGACACGGATCATATCACCGCCGCCATGCCACGGTCGCATCTCCGCCAACCTCTCGCGCTTTGCGTAGAGCGCGCCGGAACCGGAGGGACCGTAGAGTTTATGCCCGGTGATGGTGAAGAAATCGCAGTCCAGATCGGCCACATCTACAGGCATATGCACCGCCGATTGCGAGCCGTCGACGACGATGATCGCGCCGACGGCGTGGGCCATTTCAGCGATACGCTTAACATCGACGACCGTGCCGAGAACATTCGACATATGAGTGATGGCGACGATTTTGGTCCGCTCTGTGATTGCGGTGCCAACAGATTCAGGTGAAATATCGCCGTTCACATCAGGATCGACCCAGATCAGTTTGGCACCGTGCCTTTCGCGCAGGAAGTGCCACGGCACGATATTGGCGTGGTGTTCGGCGGTGGAGAGAACGATCTCGTCGCCGGCCTGGATGCGCGGTTCGGCCCAGGCGTAGGAAATCAGGTTGAACGCCTCGGTCGAGCCGCGCGTGAAGATGATCTCGTCTTCATGGGCCGCGCCCAGAAAGCCTTGCACAACACCGCGCGCGGCCTCGTAATTCTCAGTGGCGAGGTTCGAGAGATAGTGTAGCCCGCGATGCACATTGGCGTATTCGCTGCTGTAGGTGCGGGTGATCACGTCGATCACCCGCTGCGGCTTCTGCGCACTTGCACCATTATCGAGATAGACCAACGGCTTGCCATGCACTTTCAGTGACGTGGCGGGAAAGTCGGCGCGGATTTTGGCGATGTCGTAGGTCATAACGTCCTTTTCAGGCAGGCACGGCGGGCATGTTTGCGAGTATGGAACCGCGCGCATAGATCAGCAGGGCGAACAATCCGAAAAGCACAGCGCACGCACCGTAGACTGTTTTGAAGCGATGCGCTTCTGAGATGTAGTTCGCGAGAACAAAGATCAAATAGCCTGATATCGCATAGGCCAGCGGCGCACCCATGAAAGCCGGAAGGATGAGGTCCAGAGGCAACAGGCAGAGCTTTACCACTTCAGAGATCAGCATGTACCAAGCAACAGCGGTTTTGCAGTCTTCAGCAGTGCCTTCGCCACCGAACAATCCGCCGAGCCACTTAACCAGAACCCCGATAATCATGTAACTGACCAACGAGAGACCAACAAACATCACCGCAAGCAACAACCCACTGACGCGCTGAAGCTCTTCCGGCAGTGGTGTGGCCGCCTGAATGATGGTGAAGATGATCGCGTAAAGCACGCCGCTGAGAAGCACCATCGTCATGCGATGGCGCTCGTCCAGCCCGCTTTCCAGAAGACGCCGCATAGAGCTGCGCGGCGCAATTACGGCTTCGGCAAAGATCGCCTTGTAGTTTGGGGTTTGCTCAGGCGTCTGCACGGGCGCTCATCCACTCTTCGGTGATCGTGCGCATCGTATCTTGCAGTACCTCATCTTCGATCTCAAGGATCGCCTCGTCAATAAACGCCGCCACCAGCAGCGCTTCAGCCTCACGTTCGGTACAGCCACGTGAGCGCAGGTAAAAGAGGGCGTCCTCGTCCAGCCGTCCGGTTGTTGAGCCATGCGAGCAAATCACGTCGTCGGCGTAGATTTCCAACTCCGGTTTGGCGTTGAACTCCGCGCCCTCGGACAACAGTACAGCTTGGCTGATTTGATAGCCGTCGGTCTTTTGCGCGCCCTGTTTGACGTAGATTTTGCCTTGGAAAACCGATTTGGCCGCATCGTCGAGAACCGATTTGATCACCTGACGGCTTTCGCAATGCTCGGCCTCGTGGCTGACATAGACGGTGTTGTCCACATGCGCGCTTTCGCGGCCCATGACGCCCGCCGCGATATGGCCGCTGGCATTGTCGCCCGCGAAGGTCATCACGGTCTCGTTGCGGATAAGCGTGGCGTCGGAGGAGAGCGTGAAGCTCTTGAAAGATGATTCCTCACCGATTTGGGCGTAAAGCGCGGTGAACTGCGTGCCGTTGACCTCAGTCTGTGCGCGCAGATGGCTAACCGATGCGCCGTCTTCGATGACGATTTCGGCCCCCGTGGTCAGCACGCCCGCACCGGATTCAAGCACCGTGACCGATGCGCCCTTTTCGACCAGCATTTCAAGGCGCAGATGCGAGGCCAGCGGCCCCTCGTAGCGCAGGTGAATCGGCTTATCGAGTTTTACGCCAGCCGGAATACGGATGGCGAGGCCGTCCGTGAAAAGAGCCATGTTCAGGTCCGCGAAAGGACGCTCGACCTGAAATTGCGCGCCGGGGATATCGCGTGTTTGCAAGGCACCGAACACACCGTCCATCCAGCTCGCGCCTTCCGGTCCGGCGATATCAGCGACCGCTGAGAGCGCATCATGGTCGGATTTGGGCATGTCGATGCGGCCATCCATGAACACGAGACGGTAACAGTCCGTCTCCGCGAAGGCGTCTTTGCCCGGCCCTGCGGTCAGCGTCATATCGACGGGCAACTCGCGGACGGGGGTGTATTTCCAGTATTCGTGGCGGCGCGTGGGTAGGCCGTGCGCCTCGAATCGCGCAAAGGCGGCATCGCGGGACTTGCGGCCCATCAACGCGGCTTCATCATTGGCCACAAATTCGTCGAACGCTTCGCGCCAGGGGGCGAGTTTATTCACAGCATCCATCCCTTAAGCCGCCGTGCCGATAAGGTCGGCATAGCCTTCATTCTCAACCTTCAGCGCCAGCTCAGGGCCGCCGGATTCGATGATCTTTCCCGCGCTCATGATGTGGACGACATCGGGTTTAATGTGGTCAAGCAGGCGTTGGTAGTGGGTGATGACGAGGAAGCCGCGATCGGGGCTGCGCAAGGCGTTAACGCCTTCAGAGACCAGCTTCATCGCATCGACATCGAGGCCGGAATCGGTCTCGTCGAGGATGCACATTTTCGGCTCAAGGATCGCCATTTGCAGGATTTCGTTCCGCTTTTTCTCGCCGCCGGAAAAGCCGACATTGACCGGTCGTTTGAGCATTTCGGGCGAAATGTTCAGCGTTTTCGCCTTCTCACGCACCAGTTTGAGGAACTCGGGAGCGCCCATTTCCTCTTCACCGCGCGCCTTGCGTTGAGCGTTGAGAGCGGTGCGCAGAAAGATCATGTTGCCGACGCCGGGGATCTCAACAGGATATTGGAACGCCAGAAACAGGCCCGCCGCCGCACGCTCTTCAGGGTCCATATCGAGCAGGTCTTCGCCGTCCAGCGTCGCCGCGCCGCCCGTCACCTCATAACCATCCTTGCCGGACAACACATAGGACATGGTCGATTTGCCGGAACCGTTCGGCCCCATGATCGCGTGAACCTCGCCCGCCGGAACCTCCAGCGAGACGCCTTTGAGGATTTTTGTATCCGGCTCTTCTTCAAGCTGACATGTCAGGTTTTCGATCTTAAGCATGTGGTCCCCTTGGTCTTTTAAGTCGTGTGCGCGGTGGCGCGATT
>CALFAK010000146.1 GCA_937948985.1 uncultured Neomegalonema sp.
TCACATGGAGGATTCTGTTGCGTCCCTCTGCGCTTTGGGCTTTTTCTTCTGCCGACATAAGGTAACCTCCGCTTATCCGATTGAGGGAGTGCGACGATGCAGTGTTTCTACGTGCAGATTAAATGCGAGCTTGGGCAGGCCTACGCGGTCGCCGCGGCGCTGGCTGATGCGGAAGTAGCTTCGGAGATTCATTCAACAAGCGGCGATTTCGACCTGCTCGCCAAGGTTTATGTCGGGGACGATGTCGATATCGGCCATTTCGTCAACGACCGTATCCACGCGATTGAAGGCATTCGCGATACGTATACGATCCTTACTTTCAGGGCGTTTTAGAGTCATCCGCGATCAGGTTCAGCCACAGAGCGTCAGAATTCAGGCAAGTCTTGGAGGGAATTCCGACCCAACCTGATCGGAGATGACTCTAAGCACCTATTGGGCTGTGAAATGCTTCGACAGCTTCAAGCCCTGTCCCTGATAATTCGATTTCAGAGCGCCGATGCCATACAGGATATCCGGCTCGGCTTGCATCGGTTCATAAACCAGCCGCCCGACGACTTGCCCGTGCTCAAGGGCGAAGGGCGTCTCATGGCAACGAACCTCAAGCACCCCGCGCGCGCCGCTGCCACCCGCCGCCGCGTGGCCGAAACCGGGATCGAAGAAGCCTGCGTAGTGGACGCGGAACTCTCCAACGAGGGCGGAATACGGGACCATTTCAGCGGCACAGACGGGCGGCACATGCACCGCCTCACGTGAAGCAAGGATGTAAAACGCCCCGGGATCAAGGATCAAACGTCCCTTGTCATCGGTATAAAGCGCATCCCAAAACTCATCCGCGCGGTAAGTGTTGATCTTCTCAAGATCGATCAGCGCCGAGTGCAGCTTAGCACGATAGCCGACAGGACCATTATCGCGGCCGATCAGGTCAACGCTGAAACTCACCCCGTCTTCCGCCGAGGACAGGCCCGGCGGCAAGGGCTTGCCATCAACATGCACCAGCTGATGCGCCTCATGCAGCGTGATCATTTCATCACGGGTATAGCGCGCCTCACCCGCCCGGAAGCGCAATTGGTTCAACCGCACCCCGCTGCGCGCAAGCACGCTGAACGTGCGGGGACTGATCTCGGCATAAAGCGGGCCGGAATAACCGGGATCAAGCCGATCAAACTCGGTCGCATGGTCGGCGATCATCCGCGTGAACAGATCCAGCCGCCCTGTCGAGCTTTTCGCATTTGCCGCCGCGCTGATCCCTTCGGGCAAACGCACCCGCTCCATCAGTGGCACGAGGTAAACACACCCCGTCTCCAGCACGGCCCCATCGGTCAGGTCGATCCGGTGCATCGCGAAATCATCCAAGCGTTCCGCAACGGTGGATTTCGCGCCGGGCAGAAAGCTGGCACGAACGCGGTAGGCATATTGACCCAGGCGCAGGTCAAGGCTTGCGGGTTGGATTTGTGCTTGTGTGACGGGCGGCGTCGCCGTGATCGCGCCATGCTCAATAAGCGCGGAAATCGCCTGTGAAGGCAGCACACCGGATGTTTTTGAAACTGTATCCATGCCCCTCACCAAGCAGGGGGTGGAGAATTGGTCGGGCTAGCAGGATTTGAACCTACGACCTTTCGTCCCCCAGACGAACGCGCTACCAAGCTGCGCTATAGCCCGACTGCGATCCTGTTAACGCCTAAACACGAGGATCGCAATTCCAGAAATAGGTCAAGCCGCAGCTTTTCCATTTTCCATGAGCGATTTGCGCAGATTGATAAGCGCATCGAGCGCTTTTTGCATCGCTTTGCGGTCCTGAACCGAAATCGTGATCGACCCCGCCTCGACATTTGCCGATGCCGCGATGGTCTGCGTGTCGGTTTCTTGCGGGACAAGCGTACCAACGACAACACCTTCGGAACGGTCGGAAATCGCACGCACACCATGATCTTTCAGCGCCTTTTGAACGCCTTTGATCGAATAGCCATCCACATGCAACATTTCACGCACGCCGCGCAGCAAAGAGATATCTTCGGGACGATAATACCGACGCCCGCCACCGCGCTTCATCGGCTTCACTTGCGGGAATTTTGTCTCCCAGAAACGCAGCACATGAGCGGGGACTTCCAATTCGTCGGAAACCTCGCTGATGGTGCGGAAGGCTTTATCGGATTTTGTCATATTATCGCTCCAACCATCCTGCGCCCCCGCAGCATCGGCTTATGAAAAATATCAGCCAACACTATCAGCAATTCCGTTAATCTTGTCTTTTAAAACATGCGATGGACGGAAAACCAACACGCGACGCGGATGGATCGGTGCTTCTTCACCCGTCTTCGGATTGCGCCCGACACGCCCCGCTTTCTCACGCACACTAAAAGTGCCAAAGGAAGAAATCTTCACCTTGTCACCTTTCGTCAGGGCCACCGAAACGTGTTCGAGAACCGATTCCACCATCTGCGAAGATTCGTTGCGCGAGAGGCCAAGCTCCCGATAAACCGCTTCACTCAAATCCGCACGTGTTATTGTTTTTGCCGCCATAATCGACCGACGCCTCCCCCTCAGTAGGTCTTAACGTAGTCGTGAAGACAAAAAAGAGTCAATAACTAAAGGCCTTAGCGTGTTGATTATGTGCCATTTTTATCAGCACTCATCCGTTACCAACGCATTGCCGCCGCACCCCACGTGAAACCGCCGCCCATTGCCTCCAGCAACAGAAGATCATTTCGCGCGATCCGGCCATCGCGAACGGCCTCATCCATCGCCAGCGGAATTGATGCGGCGGAAGTATTCGCGTGGCGATCGACGCTGATTATAACCTGCTCCATCGGCACGCCGATTTTCTTGGCTGTGCTGGCAATGATTCGGTAATTCGCCTGATGCGGAATGATCCACCGCACATCGTTGGCGGCCAATCCCGCGCTGTTCAGCGCGACCTCGCCGATTTCGGCCAGATTGCGAACGGCGTGGCGGAAAACCTGATTTCCCTCCATCCGCAAATGCCCCACAGATTGGGTCGAGGAAGGGCCGCCATCGACATAGAGCAATTGATTATGTGCCCCGTCCGAGCGCAATTCGGTGCTGAGAACCCCGCGATCTTGCGGTGTGCCCGCGCTCTTCTCACCGCGCAACACCAGCGCGCCGGAACCGTCGCCGAACAGGACACAGGTGCCGCGATCCGTCCAATCGAGGATGCGCGAGAAAGTCTCCGCCCCGATCACAATCGCCGCGCGCGCCTTGCCCGTCTCGATAAACTGCGTCGCCACCGAAGTTGCATAGACAAAGCCGGAGCAAACCGCCTGTACATCAAAAGCGAACCCGTGGGCCATACCCAAACGATGCTGGACACGGCTGGCCGTGGACGGGAAAGTCTGATCCGGCGTAGCGGTGGCCACAATGATCAGATCGATATCGTCAACCGTGATGCCCGCCATTTCCAAAGCGCGAGAGGCGGCATGAACGGCAAGGTCGGATGTTGTTTCACCCTCGGCGGCGATATGGCGCTGGTGAATTCCGGTCCGTTCGACAATCCAATCATGGGTCGTATCGACCGTTTCGGACAGTTCTTCGTTCGTCAGAATACGTTCCGGCAAATAAGATCCGGTCCCTGCCGGAACCGCGCGGATTACGCTCAAACTTCCGCTCCATCTTTATGATTCATGGCCGACGCACCCGCAGTTTCCAGTGATTTTTCAAGTTCGCCCGCAATCCGGTTAATCACATCTTCGCGCGACATGGTCGCCGCCAATTCAACAGCAGCGGCAAATCCGGTCGCATCCGCTGAACCGTGACTTTTGACGACCAGACCGTCAAGCCCCAAAAACACCCCGCCATTCACGCGGCGCGGATCAATCCGGCGTTTCAGGCGGCGCAAGGCGGCCATAGAAAACAATGCGGCGATGCGGCTGGTCCAGTGGTGCTCAAATGCGCCCCGCAAGTGATCGCCGATGAATTTTGCGATGCCTTCAGCGGATTTCAGGGCCACATTGCCCGTGAATCCGTCTGTCACAACAACATCCGCCACACCCGTCGTGATCGCATTCGCCTCGATAAAACCGTTGAACGAGAATGTCGATTTGCCGGAAGCCTCCATCGCGCGCAGCAATTCGGCGGCTTCTTTCACTTCGGGACGGCCCTTGGTTTCCTCGGTCCCGACATTGAGAACCGAAACGCGGGGGCGGTCGGTTTTGAGGGCCGCGCGGGCGTATTCGCTGCCCATTACCGCGTATTTTGCCAGATCAGAGGCATCCGCGCGGATATCAGCGCCCATATCGAGGACGATGCAATGCTGGTCGGGACCGGAGGACGGCCAGAGCGCGGCAATCGCGGGACGGTCAACGCCTTTGGCCGGACGCAAGCAGAAAAGGGCCATCGCCATCATCGCGCCGGTATTGCCGGCCGAAACCATTGCCGACGCCTCGCCGTCGCGGACTGATTCAAGGGCATGCCAAAGGCTGGATTTGCGTCCCCGCCTGAGGGCCAATGATGGTTTGTCCTCCATCGCCACGACATCCTCGGCGTGGCGAATTTCAAAACGACCATCGAGAACGCGTTTTTTTGCGAGCAGTTTCTCAACTGCCGCCTTATCACCATGTATCAAAAACCGGATATCGGGATCATCTTGCGCGACCTTAACAAGGCCGTCGATCACACTGTCGGGGGCGTGGTCGCCCCCCATCGCATCAACTGAAAGAGTGATCTCATGGCCCATCGACGGAATCACCCTTTATGTTGAGCCATCAATCCTATGCGGGCATACTTGACCGAAACTAACGTCGAAACAAGCCTTACGCCGCTTCGTCTTCGTCAAAATCAGGCTCAACGGCAACAATGACTTCGCGATCACGGTAATGGCCACACGCGGCACAGACATGGTGCGGACGTTTCAGTTCACCACAGTTTCCGCACTCACCAAAGGCTTCGCCTTTGAGGGCATCATGCGAACGGCGCATACCACGCTTTGATTTCGTGATTTTTGACTTAGGGACAGCCATGTCGAGATCCTTTATGGCGCAACGTTATATGCCGCGCGAGTGCGGGCTGATATGAGAGGCGCGAAAATAGCGATCCGCGCTGTGAAAACAACCCTTTTTCGTATCTGTCGCGCGTTAATCGCCAGAACCGTCAGATTCCATCTTTTTCCGCAGCGCTTCGAGCGAGGCGAAAGGCTTCATATCCGCATCGGTAATCGGCGCAACACCGGGAGGTGCAACACTCATAGACGCCTCCCCCGCCGCCTCGCTGCGTGGGTACGGATCGAGTGACACGCCCAGTGTTTCAGCGACAATCTCGCCGATATCCAACGGGTCGGTCAGCAGTTCAGGCACTTCGCCCAGCTCCGAATCAATCGCGATCTCATGTTCAAACCCCGGCTTGGCGTCGGGGTACAAATCCTCAAACGGCAGAAAGCCGCGCTGGAATTCCTCATTGATTTCTTCGGTGACCGGGTCGAGTGTGACGACACAATTTTGCACGGCAACCGCCTGCAAAACGCCCGATAATTTAACACCACCCCGCCACGGCACGCTTTCCAACTCGTATGACAAGCTGTTGACCGCGACCAAATCGAATCGCTTGGCGAGCGCCGCCCGCTCGATTTCGCTCGCCTCACCTTCAAATTTTGCAGCGGCATCGCGTAAATCTGAAACCGTAATCCGCCTGACCAGCGCCGATTCACCCTGTGCGTTCATCAGATTGCCTTCCCGGCCATACGGCCCCGACGCTTGAATTATAGTCTGCAAGCGGATACCTCAAACATAAGCAGGGTAAAACCCTGAAACGGCTTGCGCCATTGAGGAGATTTCGGATGCAGTTGTGCCACACAACATCGGGAATGATTGGACCGCGCCTGCGTGCTTTGGTTTTAGGCGCCAGCGCTGTTGCAATGCTGGCAGGGTGTGAACCCATCCGGCAAACGCACGGCTACGTCCCTGCGGCAACCTATGTTGACCGGATCAATGTCGGCACAGACGGACGGGCCGAGGTTGTCAGCAAGATCGGACGGCCCAGCACATCCGCCGCGTTTGAAGATGACGAATGGTTTTACATTTCGCGTTCAACCGAGACAAAAGCGTTCTTCGCACCCAAGGCGATTGAGCAAAAGGTCATGGTTCTGGCTTTTGATGACAGCGGCACGGTCAAATCCATCGACAACTATGCGCTGGAAGACGGGCGCGTGATCGATTTGGTTACGAAAACCACCCCGACACGCGGCAAGCGCCTGACATTCCTGCAACAGCTGATCGGCAACATCGGCAGGTTCACACCTGAGCAGATTACCGGGGACGACAGCGTCTTCTGATTTCGATCCGGGACGATGACGCAAAGAACACCAACGCTCATCGGACCGGATCCTTGAAAACATTCCCCTTCTCCGCACTCCGATGCGGGTTTTTTTCAACAACGTGCGCCGCTCCAAAGGCCCACATTGGAGTGCGGGGCGGGCATGGATGAATACCCGCCCTTTGCTTTTCAGGTAACATCTGGAATAGTTTTCGCCGTTTTGCGAAATATATTGTTTTAAAAAGAGCGCGATCCTAGGGTGCGCTCCCTTCCCCAATGCCTCCAGAGAATTTTGATATGTCCGACAGCACCCCCCGCTTTACCAATGACGAAGCCTTGCAATTCCACGCGCAGGGCAAGCCCGGAAAGCTGGAAATCGCCGCGACCAAGCCGCTTGCAACGCAGCGTGATCTAAGCCTTGCCTACTCGCCGGGCGTGGCCGTGCCGGTGCGGGCCATCGCGGCGAACCCCGATCTCGCTTACGAATACACAGCGCGCGGGAATATGGTGGCGGTGATCTCGAACGGCTCGGCCATTCTGGGCCTCGGCAATCTGGGTGCGCTGGCGTCCAAGCCTGTGATGGAGGGCAAGGCCGTGCTGTTCAAGCGCTTCGCTGATATCGACAGCATCGACATTGAACTTGATGCGAGCGAAGCCGATGACATCGTCAACGCGGTTAAACATATGGGGCCGAGTTTCGCGGGCATAAATCTGGAGGATATCAAGTCCCCCGAATGCTTTATCATCGAACGCCGCCTGCGTGAGATGATGGATATTCCGGTCTTCCATGACGATCAGCATGGCACAGCCATCATCGTTGCGGCAGGGGTGTTAAACGCGCTCGACCTGACAGGGCGCACGCTGGAGAACACCGGCCTTGTGATGAGCGGAGCGGGGGCGGCGGGGATCGCCTGTATTGAGCTGCTCAAAAAAATGGGCCTGCCGAACGAGAACGCGACGCTGGTTGATATCGATGGCGTGCTGCACACGGGCCGTAATGATATCGACGAATGGCGCGCGCCGCATACGATTGAGACGGACAAGCGGACCTTGGCAGAGGCGGTTGAGGGCGCGGACCTGTTTCTCGGCCTCTCTGCGCCGGGTATCCTGACGCCGGAAATGCTGATGACGATGGCGGAGAAGCCGATCATTTTCGCGATGGCGAACCCCGACCCTGAAATCTCGCCCGAAGATGCGCGCGAGGCGCGGCCCGACGCAATCATCGCCACGGGGCGCTCGGACTATCCGAACCAGGTCAACAACGTGCTGGGCTTTCCCTATATCTTCCGGGGTGCGCTGGATGTGCGGGCGAAGACCATTAATGACGAGATGAAAATCGCCGCCGCGCGGGCGATTGCACAGCTTGCGCGGCAGGACGTGCATGATGATGTGGCGACCGCCTATGGCCGCAAGCTGCGTTACGGCCCCGACTATATCATCCCCGCCCCGTTCGACCCGCGCCTGATCCATCAGGTTCCCGTGGCCGTGGCGCAAGCGGCGATGAATTCCGGCGTCGCACGCAAGCCGATCATCGACCTGCGCGGCTATGAACAAAGCCTGATGGCCCGCCTCGATCCGACGGTGAGTATGCTGCAACGCTTGCATGACCGTGTACGCACCGTGCCCAAGCGCGTTGTCTTTGCCGAGGGCGAGGACGAGCGGGTGATCCGTGCCGCGATCTCCTACACCCGCAGCGGGCTGGGCCAAGCGATCCTGATCGGGCGGATGTCGATGGTTGAGGAAACCGTGCAAAAGCAGGGGATCGAGGGGTTGGAGGAACTGACCATCGTCAATGCCGCCCTGTCGCCCCGCGTGGCCGACTACACCGCGCATCTTTACAAGTCGCTGCAACGGCGCGGGCGTTTGCACCGCGACTGCGAGCGGATGGTGCAGCAAGACCGCAATGTCTTTGCCGCGCTGATGGTTGAAATGGGCGATGCGGATGCGATGATCTCCGGCGTAACCCGCAAATCATCCGCTGTGCTTGAGGATGTGCGGCTGGTGCTGGACCCTGACCATAAGCGCAACCTGATCGGCGTGACGGCGGTGCTGTCACGGGGGCGCACGGTGCTGGTGGCCGATACGATGGTGCATGAGATGCCCGAAGCGGAAGAGCTGGCCAATATCGCCGTTGCGGCGGCGGGGGCGGCGCGCAAGCTGGGGCTGGAACCGCGCGTGGCGATGACCTCCTACTCCACATTCGGCTACCCTGAATCCGAACGCTCGGACAATTTGCGCGATGCGGTGCGGATTTTGGAGAAACGCGGGGTGGATTTCGAGTTTGATGGCGAAATGGCCGCTGATATCGCGCTGAACAGCGAGGCGATGAAGATTTACCCGTTCTGCCGCCTCTCCGGCCCCGCGAATGTGCTGGTCATGCCCGCCCGTCACTCGGCCAGCATCTCGACCAAGATGCTGCGCGAGTTGGGCGGTTCGACGTTGATCGGCCCGATTCTGGTGGGCATGGAACAGCCCGTGCAGATTTGTTCAATGGGGTCCGGCGTTTCCGACATTGCCAACATGGCCGTCTTCGCGGCGGGGGCGTTCTAGCGGGTTAGCTTCACAAACCCATGAACTGTAGCGGAACTCAAATGTCCCGGTCGATCCAACAGGCTTTGTTTGTGTTAAAGCCAAAAAAAATTGGCTCCCCCGGTGAAAGGGAGCCAACAGAGGAACAGGTTAATCGTCATCTGAATTGCAAATCGGAATAACCGTAAATCTTACGTTTGCGAAAAACGTGCCAGCGAAAAAACCTGTGTTTTCGTCCGGTTTCAGCAGAAATTGCCACTTTGAAAGGCGTTTCTGGTCGCAAATTGCGAAAACCAGCAACCTTGCGGCGCAATAAAAGTCACATTCCACAGTCCGCTTTATACGGGATGAACACATTTGCGGCTAAAACAGCGCCGAATGAGCGCAACAAATCCCCGAATTGCCAAGAAAGCGCTGCATTCACCTCTAAGTATGGCATCATGAGTTTGAATTCAGAGGAGAGTATTATGAAACCGACCCATACAAAGCGCTTTGCCTTAGCCCTTTTGAGCTGCACCGCCTTGTCGGCTATGACTTCTGCCGTATCCGCGCAGGGGACAAGCTATTACACACAACAGCAGACAACCACGCAGACATATACGACGCAGCCCGCGCCCGGTTATACGACACAACCCGCGTATCAGCCGCAACCGTATGTCAGCCCCGCGCCGACATATGGAACGACGACCACATCGAACACCACCGTCTACGGCACGACGCAACAACCCGCTCTGAACTACACTGATCCACAGCCCGTTTATGGCACCGGCAACTCGTTCGGCGCCATCGCGGCACCCGTGCAACCGAACTACGGTACAGGCACTTATGTCTCCCCGACACCGCAGCCGTATGTGCAACAGCCAACGCCCACGGTGACATATCAGCAACCGTCTCAACCGGCTTATGGCACGCCAACTTATGTGCAGCCTGCACAGCCCGGCTATGCAGCACCGACCTATCAACAGCCCAAACCCAGCATCACCTGGACGGAGCAGCAACAGGGCCAACCACAGGTTTATCAGCCCTACACACCTGCCCCCGCACAAACACAGCCCGGATACAGCAGTGCGGGAACAGCAGCAGCGGTAATCGGGCTGGGTGTGATTGGCGGCTTGATCCTGAATGAAGTGCTGGATGACGACGACAAGAAGCGGCACAGCAACAACGACTACCGTTATGATGACGACTATTATTACAACGAGAACTGGAAACGGCGTCAGCAGGAATTGCAACGGCGGGAACGCATCGAAGACGCGCGCTATGCCCGTGAGCAAGAGGCCATCAAACGCGCACGCCAGCAAGCGCGCAAAGAAGGTCGTGCGCAAGAAGCCCGGCGACTTGAACAGCTCGAGATAGCAAGAGAAAAGGCACGCGAAGCGGCGCGGGAACGTGCCCGCGAGGCGGCAAGACAACAAGCACGGGCCGACGCGCGCGAGGCAGCACGCGAGCGCGCCCGTGAAGAAGCGCGCGAGCAGGCAAGGGCAGACGCGCGGGCACAGGCCAGGAAAAACGCTTCGGTTAAGCGTTCAAGCAATGCACAGCCTAGGATTGGCAAAGAAATCTACGATGTCAATCAACTGGCCGATTACTACAATCGTGACGCCGGTTGGCGGAAGCGTGCGCAAACCGATATGAACTACGGTGTCTTCTATCGGCAGGGTAACACCATCCGCTTTGCACCGAATGAAGGCACGAATTACCAGCCTCAACGCACCGCTGCACGCGCACCACAGACGGACGGACCGCCACGCGCCAAAAACAACCAGCGTCAGCAAAACGGTCAAGACAACAATCAACGCAATCGCGAATGGCGCGGTCAGAGCATCAACCATCTCGGCCCGCTCTATAATAACCAACGGGGATGGCGTCGTCTTGCGATCCGGGACTTGAACAACGGCACGTTGGCGATCAACGGTGATGTCAATGGTACGCTCAGCACACGTGCCAATCAACAAGACAACAAAAAATGAGTATTTCGGGGCTTCGGCAGCGAAGCCCCGGATTTTCGACGTTTAAAACTGCGGGGGATACGATGACAAAAACGATGACACGAATTGCTCTGACACTCGCGGGCGGTGTTTTCTTTCTCGGTATTCAGTCACAGGCCGCCTTTGCGCAAAACACGCAAGGCGGGAGCTTTGCAACATGGGAGCAAAGCAACCAAGCCAATCGCGCGACGCAACAAACGACGCGGCCCGTTACGGTGATTGCCGATCCTGACTTGCTGGGCGATTATTATGGCTTCAGTTATGATTGGCGGCAGCGGGCCATCGATGATTTGGCGCGGGGCAGGTTTTACCGCGACAATGGCCAGATCGTCTATGTGCCCGATGACGGCAGCGACTACACGCCCCGCCAGCGCCGCACTTATAACCAGTATGATGCGGATACGGCAGCGGTTGAACAGGAAGCGCAGCGCGCTGCAAGGCGGGCGGAACGGCAAGCTGCCAGACAAGTGCAACAGCAGCCCGCTTACACGGTTACGCCGCTCACCCAACCCCGGCTTGGCTATGGTTGGGAAGGGCAGAGCGTCGATCACCTCGCCGTGCGCTACGGATATGAGGATGACTGGCGCGAACGGGCGTTTCGTGACCTGCAAAGCGGTGCAATCGACATCAATGGCAATGTTTATGGTCCGCTCACTCCAAGATTACGCGCGGGCGGTGAGAAGTGATATCGACGGCTCTGTAGACTGACCGTTACCCTCGAAAACGCTCCAGCCGAAAAGCCAACTCGCATGGCATGACTCCGATGCCGTTCACGGGGGTCATGTCTTGCGGGCACGCCGACATCACACAGATGCAGTCCGCATGGGCGCGCAAGGTGATGTGATCGCCCGGTTTTGAAACAGGCGCTTCCCACGTGTAGCCGCCATCCGCCGCAACGGGGATGTTCATCCAGATGTTGAACGGGCCGGGTACATGGGTGGGTGTCACACCCAGCACGGCAAGGCTCATGCGGAAATTATCCGCGCAGTTATCGTGATATTCCGCCGCGCCGAGTTGCTCATACCGCTGCGCATCGCAACAAGCGATCACGGTGTCATGCACACCGGGCGACGTATCCTCAACGATTTCGATCAGCGGACGCCGGCGGTTTGTGACCAGCACATCGCCCGTGCGCACGTAGATCCGGCCCAGCGCGGTGCGGGTATGCTCCATCGACAGGAACTCGGCGGGGGCACCGTCGATCAACGCCCAGAAATCGCAAACCTGATGCCCGTGCGGATTGATGATTGTGAGGCTCTGCCCCTTCGCCATCCGCACCGCGCGCCCTTGCCGGGCGGGGATAGGAACAGTTTCACCGATTGCCACGTCCGCAGGAGCGTTTTGCGTGGCATTCGTGCCGTCTGGTCGGGCGGGAGTGTAGGGCATTAGTCCTCCGCAATGTCCTCGTTCCAGAGCGCGGGTTGCTCCTTTATAAAGCGCTGCATCAGGGCGATACAGTCGGGGTCGTCGGCGATGATGACCTCGACGCCGCGCGCGCGCAGGAAGTCTTCATTGCCGCCGAATGTGGTGTTCTCGGCGATCACCACGCGGGGGATGCCGAACTGCACAATCGTGCCGCTGCACATCATGCAAGGGCTGAGCGAAGTGTAGAGCGTGGTGTCGCGGTAGGTCTTTTGCCGTCCGGCCTTGCGCAGCGCATCCATCTCTCCGTGGGCGATGGGGTCGCCTTTTTGGACCCGCTGATTGCGCCCCTGAGAGACCAGTGTATCACCGCGCGCCAGCACGGAACCGATGGGGCAACCTCCCTCGTCAAAGCCGCCCTTGGCCTCCTCATACGCGATGCGCAGGAAGCGTTTATCGGCATCGGTCAGCATGGCTTGCCCCTTTTTCGTTAGAAATCCACGCGTCCTGAATATGGGATCGGCGCGGAGCCGTCTACGCCTGAAACAGCGGGAAACTGACGCCCAGCGCCCATGCGAGGACCAGCCCCAACGCGAGACCCGATGATAACGGCCCCGCTCTGACGGCGGCGGCACGGCCCATCGTGCCGAAGACGAGGTAGAAAAGCACAAGAACCGGCGCGATCATGATGAGGAAGAACAGACCCTCGAAATCCAACACCACGGCGATACCGAGCGAGGCCAGAAAGCTGATGCGGATCGCCAGCCGTCGCAGGAATCCCGCGTCAGTGGTGAGGATCGAATCAGCCATCATGTAAGGGACCGCGCCGAGCATCATCACAGCGATGATCCACAGGCGTTGAGGTGTCGGCCAGAAATTCGCGGCATAACGGTCAAGCGCCACACCGAACAAAACGCACCAGAGCAGGAGCATGGCGAGCGCCACGAGAGAGAACCATCCCGCCTTCACCCGCCAAAACCAAAGCAGCGCAAGCTGTATCAGCCCGAAGATGAACAGGTGCAGGCCCAGATAATCGGCGACGAGGACGGGCAGGATTTCAGGGTTCAGCGGCACCGCGATCAACGGGGTGAGCGCCGCAGGGATCAGCAAAGCAATGGCAAATTGTTTGGCGGTCAGGACCATTTGCGGGCGTTCTTGTGCAGGCAGCAGCTTTGCGACGCTGCCGAAACTCAGCACCAAGCCGAACAGCAGGCCGAGGATCGCCCACCCGGTCGGCAGGGTCGTAACGGCGGAATCGCGGCTATATGCCCGGTCCAACCACACCAGCGCCTCGCCACGCCCGACACGGCTTTGCAGGACCGAAACATGCTCGGTAAAGGGCGCAACCACAGCGCGGCGGGTGACGGGGCCGTTGGTGACGGTGTCACCTTCCATAGCGCGCGCGTCGACCATGCGCAGGGCGTCACCGGCAAAGCTACGCAGGCCCGGCTCCCACGCGCCCGCGATCAGCAGCAGGGTTTCGGGTGTGGTCGCGTCGATGGCTTTGGAAAAGGCGGAGATCAGCGCGACGGGGCCGATATCCTCCCGCTCTGCGGCGACACGGACCAGAATATCGGTGGCCATTGAATGGCCGATCAGCGCGACGGATTCTTCAGCGGCAAGAGCGTCAACGACCGCGTTGGTTTGCGCGACCAGCAAGCGGGTGGTGCCGTCGATCGCGTTCACATCACCCGACATAGGTGCGGGATGGCGACCGTGACCGAGGAACTCGAACACATAAACCCGATACCCCGCCCGCGCGAGCGGCAACACGTATCCCTGCATCATCTGCTGTGACCCGGCGAACCCGTGCGCAACGACAACAACAGGGCCGTCCGCATCAGCTTTCGCATATCGTGTGACAGGCGTTTGCCCGACCTGCAAAGGCATGATCGCAACACCCCGCCGCGCCGCCTCCAATGTGAGAAACGAGGCGACGATCATGGCGAGGGCAAGGAGAAGTCTGATCATTCTGGGGGTCTTTGCGTGGGGCAATGACGAACTGAACAAACCATGCGCGAAATGCGTTGGCCTGGCAATGATGCGATTTCGGTTGAAAATATGGTGAGCCCGAGCGGGTTCGAACCGCTGACCCGCTGATTAAAAATCAGCTGCTCTACCAACTGAGCTACGGGCCCACACAATCCAGCGGTGTTTGCTGGAGACGCGGAAACTAGTGTCAGAGGGGCGCGGGGTCAAGCGTGGTTTTACCTGTTTGTTGTTAAAAAAAGGATGTGGGGGGATGGGCGGTTCCCGTTGCGGGGGCCTTACGAAATGAGACTATTTTTCAGCGGGTTAGACTGAACCGCCTTCTGATAATGCGGCCCGTTCTTTTGAACTGTCACCTTCGGGCCTGCTGCGAAGGGCCGGTTCCGGCGGAAATGTCGCTGTGGATTATCAGGACAAGCCCGATAATGACTGTTCTGCCGGAGAGAGTGATTCACCTTTTCCGCTTGCGCATGTTGCGGCATGGCCCCGCGCCCGCGCGCGGGGTGACAAGCAATGCTCTACGCGCCGCCCGCGTAGCCCATTTTCTTCAGGGCATCCGTAATCTCGTCCAGAATGGCCGGATCATCGATGGTGGCGGGCATCTTCCATGCGGTGCCGTCGGCGATATTGACCATTGTGCCACGCAGGATCTTGCCGGAGCGGGTTTTCGGCAGACGGTCCACCACGGTGACGAGTTTAAACGCTGCAACGGGACCGATCTCGGCGCGGATGCGCTGGACGCATTCTGCGGTGATTTCCTCGTGCGGGCGGTTGCAGCCGCCGTTCAGACAGATGAAGCCCAGCGGCAACTGGCCTTTCAGCTCGTCGGCCACACCGATGACGGCGCATTCGGCCACGTCTTTATGGCCCGACAGCACCTCCTCCATCTCTCCGGTCGAGAGGCGGTGGGCAGCGACGTTGATGACATCATCCGTGCGGGCCATGATGTAGAGGAAGCCGTTTTCGTCCTTCATGCCCGCGTCTCCGGTCTCGTAATAGCCGGGGAAGGTGGTCAGATAGCTGCTCTTGAACCGTTCGTCTGCATTCCACAGGGTGGGCAGTGCGCCGGGGGGCAGCGGCATCTTCACGGTGATCGCGCCGAGTGTGCCGTCGGGGACGGGATGGCCACCCTCGTCGAGAATCTGCACGTCGTAGCCCGGCATCGGGATGCCCGCCGAGCCGACGGGGGCGTCGAGCAACTCGATACCGGAGGGGTTTCCGGCGATGGTCCAGCCTGTCTCAGTCTGCCACCAGTGGTCGATGACGGGGACGCCGAGTTTTTCTTTGGCCCATTCGATCGTTGCCTGATCAGCGCGCTCTCCGGCGAGGAAGAGCGCGTGGAAGCAGGAGAGGTCGTATTTCTTGATGAACTCCCCTGCCCCGTCCTCGCGGCGGATGGCGCGGAAGGCGGTGGGGGCGGTGAACAGGGCTTTGACATCGTGTTCCGAGATCACACGCCAGAATGTGCCCGCGTCGGGGGTGCCGACGGGCTTGCCCTCGAACAAAATCGTTGTGCATCCGGCGATGAGCGGGGCGTAGACGATGTAGCTGTGCCCGACGACCCAACCGACATCGGAAGCAGCCCAGAACACGTCGCCCGGATCGATGTTGTAGATGTTCTTCATCGTCCAGTTCAGCGCAACCATGTGGCCGCCATTGGTGCGCACGACGCCCTTTGGCTGGCCCGTCGTGCCTGAAGTGTAGAGGATGTAGAGCGGATCAGCCCCGCCCACGGTCACGCAATCGGCGGGGGTTGCGGCGGCGGTGACGGCATCCCAATCGTGGTCGCGGCCCCCGATCAGCTCGGCGGCGAGTTGCTCGCGTTGTTTGATGATGCAGAGGGCGGGCTTATGGGTGGCCATCTCAATCGCGCCGTCCAGCAGCGGTTTGTAAGGGACGGTGCGGTTCGGCTCCAACCCGCAGGAGGCGGAGATGACGGCTTTGGGTTGGCAATCATCGATCCGCACGGCCAGCTCGTTCGAGGCAAAGCCGCCGAAGACGACCGAGTGAACCGCGCCGATGCGGGCGCAGGCGAGCATGGCGATGGCTGCCTCGGCGATCATGGGCATGTAGATCAGAACGCGGTCGCCTTTTTCGACGCCTTGGGCTTGCAACGCGCCGCCGAGCCTGGCGGTTTCGGTTTGCAGTTCGGCGAAGGTCAGCGTGCGTTTGGTTCCGGTGATGGGGGAGTCGTAGATGACGGCGGGCTGATCCCCGCGCCCCGCCGCGACGTGGCGGTCAACGGCGTTGTAGCAGGTGTTGCAGGTCGCATCCGCAAACCAGCTGTAGAAAGGCGGGGTGCTGTCATCGAGGGCTTTGGTGGGGGGCGTGACCCAGTCGATGTCTTTGGCGGCGTCGAGCCAGAATGCCTCCGGGTCTTGCTGCCAGTTTTGATAAACAGACTGATACCGTGCCATGATCGCGTTTCCCCTGTGCCTTGGATAATCGTTGTCTGTTGTAATTATTGCGGCGCAGGGGGCAAGGGGGTTGAGGTGGGTGGCGTGAGAAATGAGGGGTGGTCACATGTTTGAAGGCTTCGAGCGGTTCGATCTGGCGGTCGGGGAGGTCACGATCCACGGGGTGACGGGGGGCAGCGGGCCGCCGTTGCTGTTGCTGCACGGCAATCCGCAAACTCATGCGATGTGGCATAAGGTGGCTCCGGCGCTTGCGGAGCGGTTTCGGGTGGTGGCTTGTGACCTGCGCGGGTACGGGCGCTCCTCCAAACCGCCGGGCGGGGCGGATCATGCGAATTATTCCAAGCGGGCGATGGCGGCGGATATGGTGCGGGTGATGGCTGCGCTGGGGCATGAGCGGTTCATGGTCGGCGCGCATGACCGGGGCGCGCGGGTGGCGCACCGGATGGGGCTGGATTGGCCCGATCACGTGACGCGCATGGCACTGTTGGATATTGCGCCGACGCGGGAGATGTATCGCGAGACGGGGGAGCAATTCGCCCGCGATTACTGGCACTGGTTCTTTATGATTCAGCCCGCCCCGCTGCCTGAAAATATGATGAGCGCCGACCCGGACGGGTTTTGGGAATGGAAATGCGGGCGGCCCCCGAAGCGGATGGATATTTTCGCCCCCGACGCGCTGGCCGACTATCTGAGCGCCTTCCGCAATCCCGAAACCGTACGCGCGACTTGCGAGGATTACCGCGCCGCCGCCGGGATCGACCTGCGCCATGATGATGAGGACGGGGGGCGCAAGCTGGCCTGTCCGCTGCTGGTGCTGTGGGGGGCAAACGGGGCGATTGAGCGGAATTTCGACTGTCTGGCCCTGTGGCGCGAACGTGCGGCGGATGTGCGCGGGCATACGCTGGCAGGCGGGCATTATCTGGCGGAGGAAGTGCCGGAGGCGGTGTTGGGGGAATTTTTGGGGTGGTTCGGGTGAGGTGTGCAAAGAACGGTTTTTAGAATTAAGAGATAAGCGCTCGCGAGGGTGGGAGTGGACTGCGCTTCGCGCAGAACGCGCCCGCTTATGGCAAGTAAAGCGAAGCCGACATATGCCGACGGCGCTGCACTTGTCTTGGGCGAACGGGCGCGTGTCGGTGCTGCGCACCTCCGGTTATCGCGTATCCAAAATTTGCGTCCGTCATCCTCTATTTTAGCACAGCATTGCAGATGGCATCAGATGTTACCGTTGTAGCACTTGACGGGCGCTGGTGCGGGTGGGTAAGTTC
>CALFAK010000147.1 GCA_937948985.1 uncultured Neomegalonema sp.
AAGCTGGCGCTTCGCATTTACTGAAGAATACTAATTTCAAACCTGAAGTCACCCCGCGATTGTTCGCGGGGTCCATCGTTCAGCACGTGCTGAAGAATGGATACCGCGAACAAGTCGCGGTAAGACAACATTTTATAACATCAGCACACTGCTGGACGCGCGCGGAGATGTCCGTCGGCATGAAATTGCTTGTTTGATAAAATTATCTAAATTTCTTGACACATGTTCTTATTTTATTCTATTGTTTGTGAGTGGCATGGAAATGTTACGGCACTGACACTGGAATGGGACTGTTGCACCGCTGATGGATTGGACGACCGCCATTGATCGCAATCGGGATGCGTTGCTGCGGATGCTCGCCGCGCTGTTTGTGATGGCGGGAGGCGGGGTTGTGTCTGTGCTGCCGCGCTGTGTGCGGACGGAGATTTTCCGTGTTTTGCGGCCCGCAGAGGCGGCGTTGCGGCGGTTGGTGGTGATCGTTAAGGAAGATATGGGCTTGCAGGCGCGGGTTGTTGCGCGTGCTGCGGCTGGTTTTCCGGCGCGGATTTCTGGCGGCTCCGGGGAGCGCGCGCCGGGATTTGTGCTGTTTGATCGGCGCAAGCGATTCGAGGCCGATAACGGGCGGCGCTTGACGGCGGGGGAGCCGAATATCCGGTTCTTCGACGGTTATGACGCTGTTATCGCAGTGAAACCTGTGGCGTTGCCGGATGATCTCGTCAGCGCGGTGCGGTTGTGCCGACGGATGCGGGCGATGCGGTTGGTGCTGGATGATTTGCCGAAACAGGCGCGGCGTTTGGCGCGGTGGGAGGCGAAACGCGCTTCTGAGCGGGCGGAAACGGGCCGATATATCAGGCCGATGCGGCCCGGCAGGCCACCCGGTCACAGGGCGCGGGGCAAGCATCCGGTGGATTTTGTGCTGCGCGATTGTCATGCGCTTGCGTTGTTTTTGCTGCACCCGCCGTGATCGGTCTCTCGCATTTGAGGAATTGTGCGCTTCGCATGTGATGTGCGGGGGCCGTTGGCGTGTCTGATAATTGGCCTTACGAACCCTTTCCCGTGGCGAGAGGGGGCGCTGCTGCACCTCCCGCGCTCAAAAATTCACGCTGCCGCGTCCATTTTCTTGGCCAGTTTTACATCGAGCGCGCTGAGGCCATCGCAGTCGTGGGTGATGAGGATGACTTCGACGCGGTTGTAGACATTGGACCATTCGGGGTGGTGGTTCAGTTTTTCGGCCCACAGCGCCATGCGGGTCATCCAGCCGAAAGCCTCAATGAAATTACTGAATTTAAAGGATTTTCGGATCGCATCACGGCCCTCCACCATCGCCCAGCCGTTCTCAAGCAAGGGTGGCAGGTCAGCGTCGCGTTCGGCTCGGGTCAAGGCGTTTGTCATGTGATTTACCGTGGAATTTCCGTGGGTTGGAAGACTTCATCGAAGGCCGCCCGCAGGGCCATATCGACCTCGGCCATGCTGGCGGTGATGCCAAGGTCTAGCAGGCTGGTGACGCCGTGATGTTGGATTCCGCAGGGGATAATGCCCGCGTAATGGCTCAAATCCGGCTCTACGTTGAGCGAAATGCCGTGCAGTGTGACCCAGCGGCGGACCCGTACTCCGAGTGCCGCGACCTTATCCTCACGGTCGGGGGCGTTGAGGTCGGTGCGGCGGACCCAGACTCCGGGGCGGCCCTCGCGGCGCTCTCCGGTTATCGCAAAGCGGGCGAGGGTGCGGATAATCCACTCTTCAAGCTGGCGGACATAGGCCCGCACATCGCCGCCGCGCGCCTTGAGGTCGAGCATAACGTAGCCGATCCGCTGGCCGGGACCGTGATAGGTATACTCGCCGCCGCGCCCGGTGTTGAAGACGGGGAAGCGGTCGGGATCGACCAGATCATGCGGCTTTGCGCTGGTGCCGCCTGTGTAGAGGGGGGGATGCTCCAGCAGCCAGACGCATTCGGAAGTTGTTCCGTCGCGGATCGCCGCCGCACGTGCATCCATGAAGGCGAGGGCTTGCGGGTAGGGGATCAGGGCGTCGTCAATGCGCCATTCCGGTGTCATTGGCTGCCAGCCGTAATCCGCGTGTGCGGTGAAAACTGTACATCATTTGCAGTGCTCGTCATGCCGCCAAGTTAGGGTGAAGCGGCTGAACGTGCAATCGGGATATGAGAAGGGGATTGATTCCGGAGGCGATAAGGCTTTGGCCGATGCAGCCCTTTTGACCCTGCACCGGTAACTCATGAACACGGTAAGATCCGAATGCCCCCAGAACCAACCTTGCCTCATATAATCGTGTAATTGATTTAATGGTGCTAGCCCCATTTGGGGGCGAGGTGTGCTTTTTAGTTTTAAATAAGATTAATAGCGGAGCGACAACGGGATCATGTCGTCGCCCTTCTGCCCGGGCGTCGGCTGCGTTTGGGGCCTTTGCCGCGTTTATTCGCCGATACGATAATGCGGCGGGGTTCGGCCTCGCCGAGTTTTTCGTCAACGATCCTGCCCAGTACGATGCTCATGCAAATGAGGATGAAATAGCCATCATAATAGGCGAGCGAGAGCAGCATTCCGCCAATGGCATAGCCCGTGATCGAGACTTGTAACATTGAGGCAAGATCATGTGCCCAGTATAATTCCCGATGGCCCCGGCATTTGCGGGCGATGCGCCCGCAATTGAACCATGAGCCGATCAGGATGAAAAGGAAAATGCCCAGACCGATGAAACCGGAATCGGTCATGACTTCGACGTAGATATTATGCGCCGCGCGGACGCCGTATTTGGCTTTGTCCGAACAGATATGCCTGCTGCTGAGGTGTTGGCCCGCAACTTCTTCGTTCTGAATCGAGCGCAAGCCGTTGCCTGTGATGGGGCTGGCCAAGGTCATGTCGAAACCGATCTGCCAGACAGCAAGGCGCAGGCAGAAGGATTCGTCCAACTCGTTATCGTCCTCGTAACTGCTCTCGCCCTCCCCGAATTGGGAAAACGTGGAGCCGATGCGGTCTTTGTATTCTTGCGGGGCGAAGGAGATGGCGCAGAACGTGGCGACCGCGAGAACCGTGGCGCTGACGAATTTTTTGTTGGTTTTGGTCCAGAGGAAAAACAGCATCGCGACCATCGTGATCATGCCGCCGCGAGAGAACGAACCGATTACGGCGAGGAAGCACATAATCATGCCCGCCAGCGCCATGTTGCGCATCAGCTTCATATCCGCGTGTTTCCAGAGGAAGAACAGGAGCGGGGCGAGCATCAGCATGGCGACGGCGAAGTGGTTGCGGTCGTCGATCATTGTATCCGCCGGGCCAAATCCGGTGTAGCGGCCAATGACAAAGCCGCTGGCCACGGTGACAAGGCCGATTTTCACCGCATGGTAGCCGAGTGAGAGGGCGAAGGTCCAGACGAGGGAGATAAGGCGGTGCTCGCTGTTGATCACGATCATCAGGATGACCATATGAAGCGCCATTTTCACGACGAAATCGGAATAAAAGACGAGCGAATAGCGCGGGTCGGGCGCGACCAGTATCGTAAAAGTGGTCCAACCTATGAACAGGCAAAACGCCGTGGCGAGTTTGCCGCCGGGCCATGTTTTTTTCTCGGATGAGATTGCGAAGGCAACCAGCGTGACCAGCACGATGAGCAGGTTGGGACGCAGCGATGTGCTGAAGCCGAAAGCCTCGCGGTGCGGGTTGAGAAGGGCGATCCATGTCCATGCCAACACGCCGATATAAGGACGCTTGAGAATCATCGGGATCAGGGCGACGATGCCGAGGAAGATGACGATGTCGCGCATTTTTTCCGTCTCCCGAAGCATCTTTCGCATGACGCGAAGTGCGCGTGCAGCGAAATCTTAAGTGCCTGTCATGCAATGTGCTTTCACCCGTCATAGCGGGGAGAGACTGAATTCCGCGTTAACCACGAGACGAGGAGAAGGCGATGATCGGCGGTTTGATGTTGCTGTGCGCGGTGGGCGCTATGGTGCTGATCGCGTGGTGGAGTTTGCCGCGTGATGACTTGCAAGGGGCCGAGGCGGCGACGGGATTGCTGGCATTGCGTGAGTGGCCTGAGCGGACAATCCAGCGGCGCTTCGGAAGCGGGCAAGCGCCCAGGCGGCGGGGGCAGAAACAAGAGCGCGGCCTGCAGGGATCGCGTGCTCCAAACAAGCAACAATCCAGAAAACGGAGACGCTAGATGCGGGTTTTGACGGTCACCTCGCTTTATCCGAATGCGGCGCAGCCGAACCACGCGGTTTTTGTTGAGAACCGGATGCGGCGGGTACATGAGACGGGGCGGGCCGAAATCACGGTGATCGCTCCTGTACCGTGGTTTCCAAGCAGCAATCCGGCGTTTGGCAGCTATGCGACATTTGCCAAGGTTCCCGCGCGCGAAGAGCGGCATGGTATCCGCATCGAGCATCCGCGTTATGTGACAATTCCGAAAGTCGGGATGCAGACGCAGCCTAAGCTGTATCACGCGGCATTGGCGCGGTGTGCGAAGCGGTTGATCGCCGAGACGGGGCCGTTTGACTTGATTGATGCGCATTATTTCTATCCCGACGGGGTGGCGGCGGCGCGGCTGGCGGCGGAGCTGGACCTGCCGCTGGTGGTAACGGCGCGGGGGACGGATGTGAATTTGATCCCGCAGGTCAATGTGCAAGCGGGCAGGGCGGTGCTTGCCACTGCCGAGCAGGCATCGGCATCTATCACAGTGTGTGAGGCGCTGCGGGCTGAGTTGATTGATTTAGGGGCGGATGGATCGAAGATTTTTGCGTTGCGTAACGGTGTTGATCTGGAAGCGTTTTATCCGCCCGCGATTGATCGTGGTGCGCTGAAGCGGAAGTTGGATGTTCCGGCGGATTCGCCTTTGGTTGTCTCGGTTGGCGGCCTCGTCGAGCGTAAGGGGCACCATCTGACGATCGATGCTGTGGCGGCGCAGCCGAGTGTGCATCTGCGGATTGCCGGCGGCGGCCCTGAACAAGCGGCGTTGGAAGAGCGGATTGCGCGTTTGGGGGCGGGTGATCGGATCAAGTTGGTCGGATCGGTTCCGCATGATGCGCTGTCGGATTTTTACGGGGCGGCGGACCTGTCTGTGCTGGCATCGAGCCGGGAGGGTTGGGCCAATGTGCTGCTTGAGTCGATGGCTTGCGGGACGCCTGTTGTGGCGACGAATGTCTGGGGGACGCCGGAAGTTGTGGCGGCACCGCAGGCCGGGCGGCTGGCGGAGAACAGGACTGCGGTTGATATCGCATCGCAGATCGCGGCGTTGCTGGCGGACTTACCGGACCGTGCCGCAACGCGGGCTTATGCCGAGGGTTTTGCATGGGATGACACGGTCGAAGGGGTGCTGCGCGTGTTTGAAGATGCGCGTGCGGCGTATACGGGCGGTTTTGTCGGGGCAGGGCACGCCGTTCCATAAAGGCTGCGCATTGTTCCGAAGGGACTTTTCTGAAGGAAAACGTAGCGAAATATGTGACCAAATTATTTTGAAGTGTGGTCCGGGACGAAACCAACGTCCCGGACCAATTCAAACTACACAATTTCATCCCCACAAGTGAGGTAATGAAAGCGGATAGGAATCTGGATGCTCTCAAGCCAGATCAAAACGGTCCAGGTTCATCACTTTGGTCCATGCGGCAACGAAATCGCTCAAGAATTTCTCTTGCGAGTCTCCACAGCCGTAGACTTCAGCCAAGGCGCGTAGCTGCGAATTGGAGCCGAAGATCAGGTCAACGCGGGTTCCGGTGTATTTTACTTCACCTGACTTGCGGTCGCGGCCCTCAAAGATCGCTTCTGCTCCCGTCGCATCTTTCCACGTCACGCCCATGTCGAGCAGGTTGACGAAGAAATCGTTCGTCAGCGTGCCCGGACGGTTTGTGAAAACGCCGTGCTGTGCGCCACCGACATTGGCGTCCAGCGCCCGCATTCCGCCGACGAGCACAGTCATCTCCGGCGCGGTCAGCGTCAGAAGTTGAGCTTTATCGACCAGCATTTCCTCGGCGGAAACTGTAAATGATCCGCCAAGATAGTTGCGGAAACCGTCTGCGACAGGCTGCATAGGATCGAACGACTCCGCATCGGTTTGCTCTTGCGAGGCATCCATGCGGCCCGGTGTGAACGGCACGGATATCGTGTTGCCCGCATCCTGCGCCGCCTTCTCAATCGCGGCGGACCCGCCCAAAACGATCAGGTCGGCGAGCGAGACTTTCTTGCCGCCGGATTGGAAATCGCTCTGAATGCCTTCAAGCGTGCCAAGGACATCGGCAAGCTGTTCAGGCTGGTTTACTTCCCAGTCTTTTTGCGGGGCAAGACGGATACGCGCACCGTTCGCACCGCCGCGCTTGTCCGAGCCACGGAACGACGATGCCGATGCCCATGCGGTCGAAACCAACTGCGGCACAGTCAGGCCGGAGCTGAGGATTTTGCCTTTAAGCGCGGCAATATCCTGATCGTTAATGAGGTCGTGATCGACGGCAGGGATCGGATCTTGCCAGATCAGGTCTTCCGCAGGCACATCATTGCCGAGATAGCAGGCGCGCGGCCCCATATCGCGGTGGGTCAACTTGAACCATGCGCGGGCGAAGGCGTCCGCGAACGCGTCCGGGTTTTGTTGGAAATGGCGCGAGATTTTCTCGTAGGCCGGGTCCATCCGCATCGCCATATCAGCGGTGGTCATCATCAGCGGCACACGCTTGCTGGAGCCGTCGACTTCAGGGGCGTGGTCGTCTTCGGACAGGTCTTTTGCGGCCCATTGCTGCGCACCTGCGGGGCTTTTCGTCAGCTCCCATTCGTAACCAAACAGAACGTCGAAATATTTGCCATCCCACTGCACGGGCGTTGGCGTCCATGCGCCTTCGATGCCACTGGTGGTGGTGTGGACACCGACGCCGGACTCGAAGTCGTTTTTCCAGCCGAAGCCCTGCTGTTCAATGCTTGCGCCTTCCGGTTCAGCGCCAACAAGCGATGGGTCGCCTGCGCCGTGGGCTTTGCCGAAAGTGTGGCCGCCAGCGGTGAGGGCTACGGTTTCCTCGTCATTCATCGCCATGCGGGCGAAGGTTTCGCGGATGTCGCGGGCCGAGGCAAGCGGGTCGGGGTTGCCGTCCGGGCCTTCGGGGTTGACGTAGATCAGGCCCATTTGCACGGCGGCAAGCGGGTTTTCAAGCTCACGATCGCCCGTGTAGCGGCTGTTGTGGCCACCGCTTTCTTGCAGCCACTCGCTTTCCGCGCCCCAGTAAATGTCCTCTTCCGGCTCCCAAATATCGACACGACCGCCGCCGAAGCCGAAGGTTTTGAAACCCATGGATTCCAGTGCGCAGTTGCCCGTCAGGATAAAGAGGTCGGCCCAAGACAGCTTGCGCCCGTATTTCTGTTTGATCGGCCATAGCAGCATACGTGCTTTGTCGAGGTTGCCATTGTCCGGCCAGCTGTTCAGCGGTGCGAAGCGCTGGTTGCCTGTGCCCGAACCGCCACGGCCATCGGCGGTGCGATACGTTCCGGCGCTGTGCCATGCCATGCGGATGAAGAGGGGACCGTAATGGCCGTAATCGGCGGGCCACCAGTCTTGCGAATCCGTCATCAGGGCAACGATGTCGGCCTTCACGGCATCCAGATTGAGGCTCTTGAACTCTTCAGCATAGTTGAAATCGCCGCCCATAGGGTCGGATAGGGCGGAATTCTGGTGGAGAATTTTGAGGTTAAGCTGATTTGGCCACCAGTCGCGGTTGGTGGTCGGTTTTTTGCCCGACATCGGGCACATCATGCTGCCATCCATTATGGAAACTCCCCTTGGCGTTTGAGATTCTTCAGATGATCAAGGAAGTATCATTTACGGCGGATATGGCAAAATCGATTGTTGGCATGGTCGCGATAGTTATTCTCTATCGCGACCATGCCGCTTGGAATTTTGTTAAAGTCATTCGCGATCAACTTGAGTCAGAATTCCCGCCAAGACTTGCGTGAATTCTGACACTCTATGGCTCAACCTGATCGCGGATGACTCTAAATCAGAGACCTGAAAATATCGCCGAAGCCGCTGATGAGCTTACCCGATTTGATACGGCAATTCCCCCGCGCGCGTCTGGCGGCGTTGTCGTCGGGGATAATGGTCAGGACGCGATCAAAATCCGCTGTCGCTTGTGCGCACAGACCCAGTCTGGCCAAGCTGTTACCGCGTTTTTGGATCAGGCTGGGCGACATGCGATAACGCTCCAGCGCCATTGTGTAATCGTTTGCCGCCCCTTCATGGCGGCCCAGCTCTGCCTGAACATCGCCGCGCTTGACCAGTATGAACGGGTCATTCCCGCTCATCCGCGCCGCTTCGTCGTAATATTGAAACGAGGCTTCAAAGTCTTCGGCCCGCGCATAGGCATCGCCCTTCAAAGTCGTCACTTTGATCGGGTCGGCATTGAAGTTATTGGCTTGATCGATAAGGGAAATCGCCTGTTTGGGGTTGCCGTTTTGAATCTCTGCCTTGGCCTGAAGCAGATATCCTTCCTTTCGCATGGAATTGGTCGCAACCAGTTTTTTGGACAGTTCAAGACTCTCCGCCGTGCGCCCTTGCGCCAGCAATGCTTGCGCGGCGATTTGGGTGGCGTCGAGGTTGTCCGGGCGGATTTGCAGCGCGCGGTTCGCATCATTCAGCGCGCGTTCAGGCTCATTCGTCGCCAGATGAGCATTCGCCCGTTGGATCAGCGGGATATGGTCGCCCGGATGCGCCTTCACGGCGGCATCGTAAAACGCGAGCGCCTCGTCATTCTCACCTCTGCTCAGGCGGATGCGTCCGATTGCATCGCGGATATTCGGGTCGCCTGGCGCGCGCACAGCGGCCTCTGAGAGATCATTCAACGCCGCTTCCACTTCACCAAGGCGCAACCATGAAATACCCCGGTTATAAAGCAGTTGCGGATCGCCTTTGCGGGCCGACAGAGCCGCATCGAAATGGCGTATCGCGCCGACGAAATCACGCTGCATATAGCGCGCGCGACCACGCTGGAACTGGCGTGGCACATCCATATCGCGCCAAGATTCAATTGCCGTAAGCTGCGCTTCGGCTTCGATAGGGCGATTGGCATCAATCAGGGCGGCGGCGAGGTGATAGCGGACCGCGCGCTGATAGCCCGGATTGTTTTCTGATGCTCTCAACAACCGCGTGAGCATTGTTACCGCATCGGCGTGATTTTTCGCCATCATCAACGCTTCGGCATATTCGGACAGCAGACCAACGCTGTCGTCGAGATAAACGCGGGCCTCTTTAAAATCGGTCAGGGCGGGTTCGACCTTGCCCTGCAGATACCGCACACGACCGCGCTTGCGATACGCGCTGCCGTCATAACGTCGCTCATCCAAGGCTTTCGAGTAGAATTTCTCGGCGGCAGGATAGTTTCTCAATGCGAAATAGGCGTCGCCAATGCCCCGGTCCGCCGCCGCACCGCCGCCAAAATCTTTGGAAAGCTGAAAATCCGCTCCCGCCCGCTCATAACCGCCCAAGAGGTAGAGCGCATCACCGCGCAGGAAGTATGCGCGCCGATAAAAGGCGTTATACGCTGACCCTTTGGTTTCCGCGTTGATGGTTTTTTCAAAACGCGCCGCAGCCGCATCAATCTGGGCCAACGCCTTTTGCGGTTGCTCATCGATCAGCAGGATTGCTGCGTCTTCAAGTTGAAATTTCGGATCAATCGATTTCAATTGAGCTGTTATCGCCAGTGCCTGATCGACTTGCCCCAATCCCGCCAACGCCCGCGCACGACCCGTTTTGGCCGACAAAGAGCTGGGGTCGGCAGTCAGGGCGCGGTTGAAATTGCTCAAAGCGGCATCATAGCGTTGCGCGCCCAGCGAGGACCATCCCGCTTGCGTCAGCAGATAGGTTTGCGGATCAGACGCCTGTTGCGCCGCAGCGATGCCGGCGACATGAATGGATGCTGTGCATACCGCACAAAAAAGGAGGGCGCGCACAGGGCGCACGTTTAAAAGCCTGCCTGTCATAGCCTCACCGATTGCTCGAAGTTCGGGCACTTTGCGTACCTCGTTACTTACTTGTAACCGTGTTCAGCATTTTAGTACAGCCATTTACAATTGACATAGATTGTAACGTGTCAGGATTTGCGCGGTTCCGCGCGCATATCCTGACTAGCCGCTTGACCCTTCAAATACGGGTTAGCTGTCTTTTTCGACAGGGCATTCACGTTCCCCCCATGCATGGAGCAAGCGCAACGGCTCGACCAACGGTTTAGCCCGCTCTGTTGGAATATATTCATGCCGTTTGGAATTTGGTGAGATGGGCCGTTTTTCCAACAATCCGATTTCGACCAAGCGGCGCAAACGATCTGAAAGAATGTTCCTGGCTACACCCAATTGGGACAACATTTCTTCAAATCGCGTAACGCCGTTCAAACTTGCTGATAGTGTGAGCAGCATCCATCCATCGCCAATTTGCCCCATTGCGCGCGCAAGGGGACTCGAATGATTGCGCAGATTACTTCTAATCATCTCGCATACCTTACATACAATTTACTCAACGTAATGCCGTAGCATTTACCGACACCGTACAGATTCATCACGCAGTTGCAAACACTGTTCGTGAGACAGCTTAAAGATTGTGTCATTTATTAACCAGCCTGTCGATGAGCCCAAGTTTCGCACCTGCATTTTAGTTTCTATTTACTATCTTTTTTTCCGCAGACTTGCACGCCTATCAAAGCTGTGGTTCTGTCCGCGCAAAATATCAAGGTTTGGAGAGTGTGATGAGCGTATTGTTTACGGTTGAGGCGATTGGGGTTTTGATCTCCTTAATCTTTCTGCAAGCGGTCTTGGGATTCGATAATCTGCTTTATATTTCAATCGAATCCAAACGTGCGCCGCTGGCGCGACAGTCCTTTGTCCGCAAGATGGGTATTGCCATCGCGGTCGTCTTGCGCCTCGTTCTTTTGTTCGTGGTCATGCGCCTGTTGGCAAGTGTTGTGGAGCCGTGGTTTGCCTTCGATAATTTTGTGATTTCGGGTGAATTTAACCTCAAAGCGCTGATTTTTCTCTTCGGGGGCGCGTTCATTATGTACACGGCGGTAAAAGAAATTCATCATCTGCTGTCGATTGATGATTTGGAGCATCACGTTGAGGGCGGGCAGAAATCGACCTTCACCGTGATTGCGCTGATCGTGTTTATGAACCTGATTTTCAGCTTTGATTCGATCCTTTCGATGCTGCCCCTAACCAGCGATCCGAAATACGCAACCGATGCGTTTATCTCTCCACAGTTTGTATTGCTGGCCATCGCTGTTCTGGTCAGTGGCACGCTGATGATTTTGCTGGCGGACCGGGTTGCGGATTTCATTCAGAAAAACCGGATGTTTGAGGTTTTGGGCCTGTTTATCCTGTTAATCGTCGGCATCATGCTGCTCAGCGAAGGTGGTCATGTCGCGCACATGGCGTTGTTCGGGTACAAGATTGAAGCGATGGCGAAATCGACCTTCTACTTCTCGGTCGCCGTGCTTTTCATTGTCGATATCGTGCAAACTAAATACCAGCGTAAGATTGAGGCCCGTAAGAAGGCCGAGATTGCCAACCCGAAGCTGACCGGAGTTCCCCATGCTTGACCTTGCCTTTTCTGAACCAACCGCAGCGCGCCTGAGCGGGGTGACGGGTGATTGGGAAATGGTCATCGGTCTGGAAGTTCATGCCCAGGTGCGTTCTCAGGCAAAGCTGTTCTCCGGCGGGGCCAATGATTTCGGGGCGGAGCCGAACAGCAATGTGGCGTTGGTCGATGCGGCGATGCCCGGCATGCTGCCCGTTATCAACGAGTATTGCGTCGCCCAAGCGGTGCGCACGGGGTTGGGCCTGAAGGCGGAGATCAACCTGCGCAGCGTGTTCGACCGCAAGAACTATTTCTACCCCGATCTGCCGCAGGGGTATCAGATCAGCCAGTTCAAATACCCCATCGTCGGGGAGGGTGAGGTGCTGGTTAACCTTGAGCCGGGCGTTGCGCGGCGGGTGCGGATTGAGCGTATCCATCTTGAGCAGGATGCGGGTAAATCGATCCACGATATGGACCCTGAAAGCTCTTTCGTGGACCTGAACCGCACGGGCGTTGCGTTGATGGAGATCGTCTCGCGCCCTGATATTCGCGGGCCTGAGGAGGCAGCGGAATATGTGCGCAAGTTGCGCCAGATCATGCGCTATCTGGGCACGTGCGATGGTGAGATGCAGGAAGGCAGTCTTCGCGCGGATGTGAACGTGTCCGTCTGTCGCCCCGGTGACTACGAGAAATTTGTCGAGACGGGTGATTTCGGGGTGCTGGGCACGCGTTGTGAGATCAAGAACATGAACTCGATGCGGTTCATGCAGCAAGCGATCAACTACGAGGCCCGCCGCCAGATTGACATCATTGAAGATGGCGGCGTGATCGATCAGGAAACACGCCTTTTCGATCCCGCCAAAGGCGAGACGCGGACGATGCGCTCTAAGGAAGAAGCGCATGACTACCGATACTTCCCGTGCCCGGACCTGCTGCCGCTGGAAATTGAGCAAGACTGGGTCGATGATATCGCCGCCTCGCTGCCGGAACTGCCCGATGAGAAGCGGGTGCGGTTTATGAACGACTACGGTGTGACAGAGTATGACGCGGCGGTCCTGTCAGCGGCGCAGAATGATGCGGCGTTCTTTGAGAACGTGGCCAAGGGGCGCGACGGGAAGACGGCGGCGAACTGGGTGGTGAACGAGCTGTTCGGGCGTTTGAATAAGGCAGGTCTGACGGTTGAGGATTCGCCCGTGTCAGCGGCACAGCTGGGCGTCGTGATCGATCTGATCGCCAAAGGCGATATTTCCGGCAAAATCGCGAAAGAACTGTTCGAGATCGTGTGGTCTGAAGGCGGTGATCCGGCGGAAATCGTCGAGTCTCGCGGGATGAAGCAGGTCACAGACACGGGCGCAATTGAAGCGGCTGTGGACGAAGTGATGACCTCCAGTCCTGAGAAAGTGGCTCAAGCCAAGGAAAAACCCGCGCTGGCGGGATGGTTCGTTGGTCAGGTCATGAAAGCCACAGGCGGTAAGGCAAACCCCCAAGCGGTGCAGGAAATCGTGAAAGCGAAGTTGGGGGTTGAGTAACCAGAATTATCCTTGCCAGTTATATTACGGGCGATTGCGCCTGAAATTCTCTGGTTTCGGGGCATTCTTAACGCCGTGGTCTGTGATCTCATCATGTGGCGGGTTCGGCGAGGAGCTTGGGAATACGGATTCGCAGGCTGCTAGGCTGATGCGTCCGCTTCTGATGCGAGATCGGGGTCATCTTCGCCGAAAAGGGCGTCGAGATACCAGTCAATCGCGGTGACCACGACATCATCAATGCTGCAATTCATCTGCTTTGAGACGTGTTGCAGCAGGGTGGCGCGGCCCTCATCGAAAGTGATGGTGAGCGGTTGATCGGTCGCGCCATCGGTATTTGTTACTTCCGCGACTGGCGGGGTTTGGTCCGGGGTTGATTCCATCTCAGGGAAATCAATCTCAAGCTCCGGTTCCGGCAACTGCGTTTCGGTTGTGTTGGCTTGTGACCCGGTCGCAGCGGCCTGTGCCTCGAATGCCTCGATATCGATTGGCATATCGAATTCTTCGATCGGCTCTTCTGTCGTCTCGCCGTCTTGCATGTCCGGCAGGGTGAAAGGCTCATCGGCGGCTTCCGGCTCGAAGTCGGGCATCGGTTCGATCTTGATCTCGGAATCGTCTCCGGTGTGGGTATCGTTTTCCGGGGCTGCTGTTAAATCTGTATCCGTATTGGTTTCGGTATCTGTGTCCGATTCTGCCTCTGGCATCGCAATAGCAGTCGCGTCATCTATTACAGATTCGAGTTCTACAGCTTCGTCCTCTTCACCGGCAAAATCGCCAATGATCGAATCGAGGGACAGATCATCCTCATTATCGTCATCAGCTTTGCCCTGAAACGAGGCGATATATGCATCATCATTGCGAACAGGATCGTACCAAAGATCGCCCGCTTCAACGTCTCGACCCGCCTGCTCGGGCTTCGGTTTTTCTGCGGGATCGATTTTGGCCTTTGGCGGGGAAGGTTGACCACCATCGGGCACGATGCCCAACGCTTCAAAATACGCGCTCAGGGTTTCGCTGTCTTTCACGTCCTGCTCAGTAGGTTTCGGCTTCGGTTGCTCGACAACAGGCTCCGGCGCGACAGCTTTTGATTCCCCGGCGTTTGCGGACATCCCGCTTTTGAGGTTTTTCAATCGCGCTAGTTTGGAAAGCCTACTGGATGTGCTTGCGCCGTCGGCCATTGAGTGCTCCATAATACCACGCGTAATCGGTCAGTTTCTCCCGATCTGTGTAAGGCCTCGTGCTTAACGGGGGATGAAAGCCGCGTGGCGGCTGCGCGAAAATTGGTTAGCTTGCGGGCTGGCGCGCGCGTTTGATTTCTTCGAAAGCGGCGTTGATCTCGGCGAGGCGGCGCTCTGAAAGGCGCAACGCTTCTTGCGGGATGCCTTCGCCTTGTAGCCTGTCGGGGTGAAGATGGGCGGCGAGTTTGCGCCAGACCTGCCGGATTTCGGGCAAGGTCATATCCGGGGTAACGCCCAGCATGGCATAGGGGGAGATTTCGCTGTCGGGCAGATTGCGCAGGTGTATCCGCTCGAAACAGGTTCCGGTGATGCCAAAAATATCGGCGACTGTGCGCAAGAACAGCATTTCATTTTCATGTAAGATGCCATCCGCGCGGGCGATGTAGAACAGGCCGTCTAGCAGGGTCTCAAGCACATCTTTGCGATCTTTGAACATCCGTGCGATTCGGGATGCATAGAGGTCAAAGCCGGCCACGTCCTCACGGGCGAGATCAAACAGGCGACCCACATTGGGCAGGTCGTCGTCGGAGATTTGGAAAACCTCGCGGAACGAGCGGACCTCGTCTTTGGTAACGCGGCCATCGGATTTAGCCATTTTCGCACCCAGCGCCACGACGGCCATCGCGAAACCTTCGCTGCGCTCCGGCGGGCGGGCAGGGGCGAAGAAGTCGAGCAGCGCGCCGCCGCCCAACGCGATGATTCGCTCGCGCAGGATTTCCCAGATTGTCATGGGATTTGTTTACGGGAGTTTGGTGCGGGATTACAGAAGCAACCGCTATGCAACCTCAAACCACGTCCCCATGCCGCCCGCCTGATGTTCGAGCATGTGGCAATGCAGCATCCAGCGGCCCGGATTATCGGCGACGAAGGCGACTTCCTTCGTCTCACGCGGGTTGAGCAGGATGGTGTCGCGCCACGGGGCACCGGGTTTGGTCTCGCGGAAATGGTGGCCGTGAAAATGCATCGCGTGTGGCCAGCGGCCTTCGTTGACCAGCTTGACAATGACGGTTTGGCCAAGTGAGGCTTTGAATAACGGTTCCAGCGGCATTCCGGCGATGCCGTTGAGCGCCCAGACCAGATTGTGTTCTTGGGCGAGGGTGCGCAGGGGGAGCACGCCCTCCACTGGGTCTTCGCCGCGATAGGCCGCGCCGAAACCGCCGATCCTTGCTTCGGCCATGCCGCCCATCGCGCCGCCGCCGATGGTCAGGGTTTTGCGCAGGGCGTCTTTTCCGTCGATTGCTGTGTCCAGCGGGTTCGGGGGCAGGACGAGGGGGTCGGTAAGGGGGACTTTGCGCGCTTCACCCGTCACGGGGAAGGAGCAGGCGCGGAAATTTTCGCGGCCCGCCAGCATCAGCGCGGGCTTGTCGCCTGTGACATCGGCGATCAGGTCGATCCGCTGGGCGGGGGCCATGATGAAGGTGCTGTCCAGCGGTTGCGGCGGTACGGGCATTCCGTCATAGGCCACGATGTGGGCACTCATCCCGTCGAGGCGCAGCACGAGGACGCTGGCATTGGCCGTGTTGAGGATGCGCAGGCGTAGGCGCTCGTTGCGTTTCACGGCGTATTCGGGCTGGGGGGAGCCGTTCATGGTGGGCCAGTTGCCCAAGCGCCCGGCATGGGACCAATCGCGCAGGGAGCCGAAGCTGTCTTCGTCGATTTGAGCGTCATCATTCAGTCGCCAGTCATCGAGCATCAACACGAGGTCGCGGTCATAGGCTGGCGGTTCAGCCTCCTCAACGATGAGCGGGCCATAGAGGCCGCGCGCCATCTGCTCCCATGTGCGGTTATGGGGGTGATACCAGAAGGTTCCGGCGTCGGGTGCCTTGAAGCGGTAATCGAAGGTTTCCCCGGGGTTTACGGGGTCTTGGGTGAGGGCGGTGACGCCGTCCATCGCGTTGTCGATGCGGATGCCGTGCCAATGGATCGTGGTGGGCTGATCAATGCCGTTGCGCAGGGTCGCGTTCAGCGTTTCACCTTGCGGTATGCGCAGTTCGGGGCCGGGGACCGTTCCGTTGTAGCCCCATATCGCGGTTTCAGGGCGATCATCGGGGGCGAGGCGGGCCATGCTTTTTTTCGGCTCCAGCACATATCCATCCGCCGCGCGGGCCAGGCGTGGCATCGCCGCCACCGCTGCGCCTGCGAGGAGGGCTGCGCGGCGGGTTATCATGCTGTCATCCGCGTCGTGAACACCGGATCGCCCAGAACGTCCATGCGCGGGGTAACGCCAAGGCCCGCGCCGGGGGCGGCGGTCATCGTGCCGTCTTTGATCTCCGGCCCGCCATCGGCGATTACGAGGTCGGTGTATTCGTGGAAAGCCGAGGATTGGGAGTGCATCGCCTCAGGCGTGGAATGGGCGAGATGGGCGATGGCGGCGGTTGCGATTTCGCCGCCCCATGCGTCCTCGATGGTCATGTAGATGCCGAATGAAACGCACAGGTCGCGGAACTGGCGGGCTTTGGTGAGGCCGCCGAGGCGGTTGATCTTGAGGTTGACCTGATCCATCGCGCTGTCATTGCGGCCCCTTATCAGCATGTCGATGCTGTCCATGCATTCGTCGAGGATCATCGGTTGGGTGGCGTGTTTGCGGATCGACAGGCACTCCTCGTAGGTCAGGCAGGGCTGTTCGAGGTAGTAGTCCATGCCTTTGGTTGCGCCCGCCACGCGCATCGCCTCGTGCATTTTCCATGTGGTGTTGGCGTCGGCGGCGAAGATGTTGCCCGGCGCGCGGGCGGCTAGGATTGCCTCAATCCGCTCAATGTCTGTGTCCGCGTTATCGCCGACTTTGATCTGGTATTTGTTGAAGCCTTGCGCCTGATATTCGCCAAGGCGTTTGACCATCGCATCCGGGTCTTGGCGGGAGAGGACTTTGAACAGCTTGACACGCGGGTTCAGGAGGCCGCCGAGGAGCATGTGGCAGGGCAATTCGACCGATTTTCCGAGGATGTCCCAGAACGCCATGTCGAGGGCGGACTTGATATAGGGGTGGCCGCGCAGGTTGCGGTCCATCAGCGCGTACATCGCATCGGTCTGGCGGGGGTCTGCGCCGAGCAATGCGGGAGCCAGCGTTTCGATGCCGGAGCGCACGCCCTGTGCATAGGCGGGCAGGTAGGCGGGGCCGAGGGGGCAACTTTCGCCGACGCCCGTGATGCCCGCATCGGTTTCGACGATCACCACGGTGGTATCGAAGGCGGCGAAGGACTGGCCGCCCCAGCTGTATGCGCCTTCTTTCATGGGCAGATCGACTTGATAGGTCGAGATTGAGGTGATTTTCATGGTGTTTCCCCGTACCGTTTGACGGGAACGGTATCGGTCCGCACGACGCCGGGCAACAAGGGAAAACCCCGACGAAGGAAACCGGATATGACATTTCCATTGGGGCGCATCGTTATCTACACGAAGAAAATCCCTGAAATGGTGGAGTTTTACAGCCTTCATTTCGGTTTCGAGGTCGTCCGGTTGGAGGACGACCGGATTGTTGAGCTGCGCCCGGCGGCGGGCGGGGCCGCGTTGTTATTGCATCCGGCGTCCAAGGGGCAAAAGACAGGGCAATCGTTGGTAAAGCTGGTGTTCGATGTTGAGGATGTCGAAGCGTTTTGCCGGAACGCGGCGAAGCGGGGATTGGTTTTCGGGCCTGTGCATCGTGCCGACAGATATGTGTTCGCGAATACCAAAGACCCGTCCGGTAACTCCGTCTCGGTTTCCGGCAGAGCCTTCGTAACGTAAGGGGTATCGCTCGGTTATGTGAAATCTTGCAAAGATCATCCTTCTGACGCTAGACAGACCCGCGCGCGTTATGCTGCACCGCACAGCGCGTTTCGGAGCGGATTTGGGGATACGTTGATGTTCAAGAAGATTTTGATCGCAAACCGGGGTGAGATTGCTTGCCGGGTGATGAAGACGGCCCGCAAGATGGGCATCTCGACGGTGGCGATTTATTCCGACGCCGATGCGAACGCGCCCCATGTTCAGATGGCCGATGAGGCGGTGCATATCGGGCCTTCGGTTGCCGCTGAAAGCTATCTGGTGATGGACAAAATCTTGGATGCGATCAAACAGACCGGAGCCGAGGCGGTGCATCCGGGGTACGGGTTCCTGTCCGAGAACGCGAAATTCGCCGAGGCGCTTGAGGCGGCCGGAGTTGCGTTTATCGGGCCGCCTGTCGGGGCGATTGAGGCGATGGGGGACAAGATCACTTCAAAGAAGCTGGCCGATGAGGCGGGGGTTTCGACCGTGCCGGGGCATATGGGCTTGATCGAAGACGCCGAGGAGGCGGTGAAAATCGCCACGCAAATCGGCTATCCGGTGATGATCAAGGCCAGCGCGGGCGGCGGCGGCAAAGGTATGCGGATCGCGTGGAACGATGATGAGGCGCGCGAGGGTTTTGCGCTGTCACGGTCCGAAGCGCGCTCGTCCTTCGGCGATGAGCGTATTTTCATTGAGAAATTCGTCCAGAAACCGCGCCATATCGAAATTCAGGTGCTGGGCGACAAGCATGGCAACTGCATCTATCTGGGCGAGCGGGAATGTTCGATCCAGCGGCGGAATCAGAAGGTGATCGAAGAAGCGCCCTCGCCGTTTCTGGATGAGGCGACGCGCAAGGCGATGGGCGAACAATCGGTCGCGCTGTCGAAAGCGGTGGATTACTGTTCGGCGGGGACGGTGGAGTTTATCGTTGATCCCGACCGCAACTTCTATTTTCTTGAGATGAACACGCGGTTGCAGGTTGAGCATCCGGTTACGGAGCTGATTACCGGCGTCGATCTGGTCGAGCAGATGATCCGCGTGGCCTATGGCGAGACGCTGGAGATTGCGCAGGGCGATGTGAAGCTGAATGGCTGGGCGATGGAAAGCCGCCTTTATGCGGAAGACCCGTATCGCAACTTTTTGCCCTCGATCGGCCGTCTTACCCGCTATCGCCCGCCCGTTGAATCTGTCAGCGCCGATGCGGTTGTGCGTAACGATACCGGCGTTGAGGAGGGCGGCGAGATTTCGATGTATTACGACCCGATGATCGCCAAGCTTTGCACTTGGGCGCCGGAGCGTGAAAAGGCGATTGCGGGGATGCGGGCGGCGTTGGACGGGTTTGAGCTGGAGGGGATCGGGCATAACATTCCGTTCCTGCAAGCGGTAATGAACCACCCGAAATTCATCTCCGGCGATATTTCGACCGCGTTTATCGAGGAGGAATATCCCGAAGGGTTTGAGGGGGCGACGGTCTCTGATGCCGAGTTGGAGCGGGCGGTGGCGCTGGCCGCTGTGGCCCATGCGATTTCCGAGACGCGCAATGCGGAGATTTCAGGGACACTGTCGAACCACACGCGCGATGTCGGCCATGACTGGGTCGGGATGGTCGATGATCCGGTCGGCGGGCGTTCGAGCCACGGGGTGACGGTGTTGCTGGTCGATAATGCCGCCGAGGTCTCGCTGGAGGGCGGAGAGCGCTGGCATATCGAGACGGATTGGAAGCCCGGTGAGCAGCTGATCGAAGCGCTGATCGAGGGTGAGGCGACGGTGATGAAGATCGCGCCGATTGCGGACGGGTTCCGCATCCGCTGGCGCGGGGCCGATCTGAAGATTGCGGTGCGCTCGCCGCGCGCGGCCGAATTGGCGGCGTTGATGCCCGTGAAGCTGCCGCCCGACACGTCTAAATTCCTGCTGTGCCCGATGCCGGGGCTGGTGGTGTCGATCTCGGTTGAGGAGGGCGATGAGGTGCAGGAGGGCCAAGCGCTGGCCGTGGTTGAGGCGATGAAGATGGAGAACGTCTTGCGCGCCGAGAAACGTGCTGTCGTCGCGGCGGTGAAGGCGAAGCCGGGCGACAGTCTGGCGGTTGATGAAGTCATTATCGAGTTTGGATAAGTAATGGCTGTTCCCGGTTTTCAAGATTTGATGCGACCTGTATTGGAATCTTCGGCCTCCGGTGAACGGGTCATATCTGAAGTTGTTCAAGAGCTTGAAGACAGTATGGGGCTTAGCGAGCAAGATAAAACATCCATGCTGCCGAGCGGTAAGCAAACCCGTTTCTCAAATAGAACCCATTGGGCGAAATCTTATCTGATTCAGGCTGGTCTCTTGAAGTCTACCGGACGCGGTAAGTTTACCCTTAGCGGAGAAGGCAGAAAAGTACTCGAAGACGGTCCACGCAAAATCGACATGTCATACTTGGAACAATTTCCGGGATATGTTGAGTTCAAAACCAGAAAACGTAAATCTGTCGAAAATACTCCCGATAAATCCAAGACATCGTTTTCTGCCGATGAAAACACCCCTGACGAAGAACTCGTTGCTGCTCATCTGGAAATCGAAAATCAACTTGCCGTTGAATTGATCTCGCGTTTACGCGAGGTCTCTCCGGCATTTTTTGAAGAAGTTATCGTCGCATTACTTTTGGCTATGGGGTACGGCGGTGCAACTGAAGATGTGGGTCGTACACTTGGGCAATCAGGTGATCGGGGTGTTGATGGTGTAATCGACCAAGATCCTCTCGGCGTTGATCAAATTTATGTTCAAGCCAAACGTTATGCCGAGGGAAACCATGTCGGCGCGGGCGATATTCGCGATTTCTTTGGCGCGTTAAATTTGAAAAGGGCGTCAAAAGGTATTTTCTTCACGACCTCCCGTTTTACGCCTGATGCGGAGCGGACCGCCTCTGATTTGGGTAGCAGGATTGTGCTGATTAACGGCCATAAGCTTGCGCGGTTGCTCATCAAATATAATGTAGGGTGTGAGACGCGGCAGATGCTTGAATTGAAAGTAATTGATGAGGGGTTTTTTGAAGATGAGCGTTAAGAGCGTGACCCGGCTGCGTCGGAGTAGGTGATGATGAAATTAGCCGCGCTGTACCGGTATCCGGTGAAAAGTCTGGGTTCGGAGGTGCTGGAGCGGGTCACGTTGACCGCCGGGCGGGCAATGCCGGGGGATCGGGCTTTTGCGATCACCCATAAGGACAGCGCGTTTGATCCGGCCAATCCGGCATGGACGCCGTGTAACAATTTCCTGCGGATCGTGCATATCCCCTCTCTGAGCCGCGCTTTGGTGGCGTTTGATCCTGAGACTGAGAAGCTGCGTGTGAAGGATGGTGGCGATGAGGCGGTGTATGATTTGAGCGCGGCAGACGGGCGTGAGGCGCTGGCGCGTTGGGCCGGCGATCATGCGGGGACGATCCGGTCGGGGCCGTATACGGTCGCGGCTGTGCCGGGGGTATCGATGAGTGACAGCAGTGATCAGGCGCCGTCGATTATGTCGCTTGCCAGCTTGCGCGATCTGTCGAAGCGGGTTGGGGCCGGGCTTGATCCGCGCCGCTTCAGGGGCAATCTGTGGATCGATGGCGACGGGCTGGTACCTTGGGCCGAACATGGCTGGGCCGGACGCGAGGCGCGTATCGGGGCGGCGGTTCTGGAAGTGATTGAGCCGATTGGTCGGTGTCTGGCCACGGCGGCGGACCCTGCGACGGGCTTGCGCAGCGATAATCCGATGCCCGCGATGAAGGCACAGAGCGGCGGCGAGGCGTTGTTCGGCGTTACCGCCCGCGTGGTGCGGGGCGGTGATATTGCGGTGGGCGATACTGTCTCGGTTTAGACTCTTGCGCGATCAGCTTTGAGTCATAATTCCCGCCAAGACCCGCGTGAATTTTGACGCTTTATAGCTCACCTGATTGCGGATGAGTTCAGGATAGTGCCGCTGCGACCGCCGCTTTTGCATCCATCTGGTGAACAGGAACAATGGCGGGGTCGACCTGCATCTTAGGCATCATCGTTTCTGTCACGCGGTTGATGCAAGGGTCGAAGGCGACATCGAGCAAGGGTACAAAGCGCGATCCGGCGACCATCGATTCCAAAGCGAGGACGATCACGTCACGGGTGTTGACCTGCTGTATTTCGCCAACCGTTTTCATGGCAGCCGTCATGAGCGCAAAAGCGGCATCCTTGTGATCGACGCCCGCATCCGCGGAGAGTTGGTAGATTGCTTTGCGGTGCTTTGGACCCGCATTCATCGGCGCATCGTGTGGCGAGAGATGGTGAGGGGCGCTGAGTTGCGGGAAACTGCCCGGTAACAGCTGCACCCCCAGTTGATCGGTCACCTCCTTATAAGAAGGGAGATCGTTATCCTGAACCTGAAAGGCTTCGCGGGCGATGGTTGTGGTGTAGCCCCAAAGCGTGCGGTGCTTTTCTTCATCACCGTGGATAAAATGCGTGACTTTGGGGCTTTGCACGATCCCGAATTCAGGCAGGTTTGTCTCATGCGACATAAGGGCGAATTCGCCGGCCAGTGATGCACTGGCACTTATCAGAGTCGGGGCGTGTAGTGTGCCGTTGGTTTGATAAGCGGCAACCAGGTATTTTAAAAACTCGTCGCCAACCGAACTCCATCTGTGTCCAGCCATGTCATGCTCCCCGAATGCCGCTCTTGAGTGTAAAAACTCCCCACATATTGAACAATATTTGTCAAAACCGCGTTAAGTTGGCCGCAGTACCGTATCGAATATTCAAATTTATACTGTCTATTCTATAGTTTTCATTTAAGACGGTGGCGGGAGAAATTCGATCTCATGTTGCGCAGCCAGTCGTACCACCTCGCCGGGGTCGCCGACATTGTGGATGGATTTGAACAGCTCAAACAGGCCGCGCATCGGGGCGACGCCGAACATGGCGGTGGCCGTTGCGCCGCTGCGGTTGAAGACGCCGTGGGGCTGGCCCTTGGGCATAAAGATCACGTCGCCGGGTCCGGCCTTGTGGGTATCAGGTCCGAAATCAACCTCCAGATGCCCGGTCAAGACACTGATCCATTCGTCTTGTGTCGCGTGAATATGCGGCGGGACGAAGGTTTCGGCGGGGAGTTCCGCGTACCAGAGCATCACGTTTTCAGTCGCGATTTTTGGTGTATAGGTCTGCCCCAGCACGTTCCAGACGATGCCTTCCAGCCCGTCTTTCTCTCCGGTAATGCCCGCTTTCATGTCTTCTCTCTCCCTTATAAATGCAGATAGCGTTCGATCACTGACGGATCGTTTCGCAAGTCTGTCGAAGTTCCCGTCCACATCACGCTGCCCTTTTCGAGCATGACATGGCGGTCGGCCAGTTTGGTGAGGGCGTCGATGTTTTTATCCACGACCAGAATAGCCTCACCCGCAGCTTTCAACTCGGCCAGCCTTGCCCATATTTCCGCGCGGATCAATGGGGCAAGGCCTTCGGTGGCCTCGTCAAGGATGAGGAGGCGGGGATTGGTCATCAGCGCGCGGCCTATGGCGAGCATTTGCTGTTCGCCCCCTGAAAGAAGTGCGGCGGGGTTGGTGCGGCGTTCTTTAAGGCGGGGGAACATGGTGTAGACGGTTTGCAGGGACCAGCGGCCTTTGCGTGTGTTCGCGGCGGTGGCGATGAGGTTTTCTTCGACGCTGAGGGTCGGGAAAATCTGCCGCCCCTCCGGCACATAGCCGATGCCCGCTTGGGCAATGCGATAGGGCGGGGCGGTGGTCAGGTCTGTGCCGTCGAAGCGGACTTGTCCGGCTATTTTCGGCAGCAGACCCATGATCGCGCGCAATGTTGTGGTCTTGCCCATTCCGTTGCGGCCCAGCAGAGTGACGACCTCGCCCCCGCCGACGGTGAGGGTCACGCCGAACAGGGCTTGCGCGCTGCCGTAGCCCGCCTGAAGGTTTTCGACGCTCAACATGCCTCTTCACCCAGATAGGCGGCGCGGGCCTGCGGGTTGGCGCGGACTTCGTCGGGTGTGCCGCTGGCAACGATTTGGCCATAGACCAGAACTGAAACACGGTCGGCTAGGGCGAAGACGGCATCCATATCATGCTCGACCAGCAGTATCGGATAATCCCGTTTGAGGGTGAGGAGGGTGTCGGTCAGCGTGGCGCTTTCCTCCTTGCCCATGCCCGCCATCGGCTCGTCGAGGAGCAGGGCTTTCGGCTCGCCCGCGATCGCGATGGCCAGTTCGAGGAGGCGCTTTTCGCCATGAGAAAGGGCGCTGGCGGGGCGGTTCGCACGGTCGGCAAGGTTGAAGAGGGCGAGGCAATCGTAGGCGCGTTTGTTGATGCGCCATTCGCCCGTAACGCTGCGCAGGAAGCGGAAACTGCTGCCCTGCGTTGCCTGAACGGCAAGGGCGACGTTTTCCAGTACCGTGAATTCCGGCAGGATCGAGGTGATTTGGAAGGTGCGGCCCAGCCCGGCTTGCGCGCGGCGGTGCGGGGGCAGGGCGGTGATGTCTGTGCCGTTGAACAGGATTTGGCCGCTGTCCGGCTGGAGCGTTCCGGAAATCTGTTGGATCAGCGTCGTCTTGCCCGCGCCGTTCGGGCCGATCAGGGCGTGGCACTCGCCGGGATGCAGGTCGAGCGAGACATTATCGGTGACGTGCAGCGCGCCGAAATGTTTGTCGAGATTGACGAGGGAGAGCATCAGGTTTCTCCCCGTTTCTCAAGGAGGCCCGCGATGCCGCCTTTGGTGTAGAGGACCATCAGCACCAGCATCGGGCCGAAGATCAGCCGCCAGTCGTGGGTGAGGGTGGACAGTCCTTCCTCCAGCAGCACGATGGCCAATGCGCCGAAGAGTGCGCCGTGGCGCAGGCCCATGCCGCCGAGGACAACCATGATAATCAGGTCACCCGACCGCTGCCACGCGGCGGTGGCGGGGCTGACGAATTCGGCCTGATTGGCGAACAAGACGCCCGCGAGGGCGGCGATGATTCCGGCGATGACATAGGCGGTCAGGCGGTAGGCGAAGACGCTGTAGCCCATTGACTCAACGCGCGTGGGGTTTTGTTTTGCCGCGCGCAGCACCCGCCCGAAGCGTGAGCCTATGAGGCGGCGGAGCAGGAGTGTGACGGTGATCAGTGTGGCGAGGATGGTGTAGAAAAGGCCCGTGTCGCTGTCGAACAGCCCCGTGCCGAAGGCGTCCGCGCGCTCCCACAGGGTCAGGCCGTCATCGCCGCCATAGTCAGAGAGCGAACTCATGGTGAAAAAGACCATTTGCCCGAAGGCAAGCGTGATCATGATAAAGTAGACGCCGGAGGTGCGCAGGCTGATCGCGCCTGTGATCAGGGCGAAGGCGGCGGCGATGGCGATGGTCATCGGCAGGATATGGGCGAGGTTCGGCGCGCCTTCGGTGATCATAATCCCTGTGGTGTACGCGCCGATGCCGACGAACGCGGCATGACCGAAACTGACCATGCCCGCGTGGCCGATCAGCAGGTCGAGCGACAGGGCGGCGATGCCGAGGATCATGGCTTTCATCACCAGCGAGGTGAGATATGAGCCGCCCCAAAACTCCGCCAGCCAGGGGGTTGCGGCGAGCAGGACAAAGATCACCAGCGCGGCGAGGTTAGCGCCCCTCATCGGGCGGCCCTCACCGGGAAGAGGCCCGTGGGCTTGAAGAACAGAACGGCGGCCATCAGCACGTAGATCGCCATTGAGGCGAGGGCGGGGCCGATCTGATTGGCGGCGGAGGCGTCCATGAACAGTTTGAGGATGTCTGTGACCATCGAGCGGCCCAGCGTGTCGACCAATCCGACAAGGATTGCAGCGATGAACGCGCCCCGGATTGAGCCGATGCCGCCGATGATGATCACCACGAACGCGACGATCAGCAGGTCATCGCCCATGCCCGGTTCGGCGGAGAAGATCGGCGCGGCCAGCGCGCCCGCGAACCCGGCCAGCATCGCGCCGAAGCCGAACACGATCATGAAGAGGCGATGGATATTGACGCCCAGCGCCGAGACCATCTCGGCATTCGTGGACCCGGCCCGCACCAGCATCCCCAGTTTTGTCCGCGTGACCAGCAGCCAGAGGAGCAGGGCGATTGCCAGTCCGGCGATGATGATGGCGACGCGGTAGGTGGGGTACATCAACCCCTCGACCAGTTGGAACGAGCCGGAAAGAAATTCGGGAGGGTCGAGGGTCAGCGGGGTCGCACCCCAGATGACTTTGACGAGTTGATTGAGGAAGATGATGATGCCGAAGGTGACGAGGACCTGGTCGAGGTGGTCGCGGTCATAGAGGTGGCGGAAGATGAATGTCTCCAGCAACAGCCCGATCACCAGCGCGGCGAGCATCGCCAGCAGCATCGCGGCCATGAAATGCCCCGTGACGCTGTAAAACGCGACCAGCAGATATGCGCCGATCATGTACTGAACGCCGTGGGCCAGATTGATGAATCCCATCACCCCGAACACCAGCGTCAACCCCGCAGAGATCAGGAACAGCAACAGCCCCAGCTGCACGCCGTTCAAAAGCTGGATCAGGAAGAGGGTGGTGGACATCGTCGTCGCGTCTCTGGCTGGGCATGTTGGTTGAGTATCCGTAGCCGGAGAGGGGCGCTATTCCAAGGGGTAACATAGATTGCCGTATGAGCAGGGTTATTGTTTGTTTTTGCCCATGTATTTTGTGATTCGATCAGCCTTCGGGTATTTTAAGTGTTGCGAAAGTTTTTCGACATCTTCGAGAGTTTTGCGTTCTGCTTTTCTAAGCATGAACACAACCCCGATAACTGCCGCAAGCGCCAGCAGAGAGATCAAAATAACTGAAAAATCTGCGTTCTCAACGCGATCCATCGCCCCTGAGCCTTTCAAGTTCCACTATTAAGTTTTCTATCTTACCGATTGCGGCGTGAACGCCTGCTTTATGATTACTGAATTGCTTCCATTTAACTAGGGCGTAACCCGCACTAATAAAACCAGCGCCGCCCACGCCGACTGAAACCGCCACGCTGTTTTTCTATCGCGTGCAATCTGAACATTCCCCATCTTGCCCCTTTAAACCGCACGCCGCATGGGTATAACGGCTCTGCCGTGCGAAATGTGTCGTGCGGATAATGTTTGCAGAGAACCGACCCATGAAATTCACGCTCTCCTGGCTGAAAGATCATCTCGAAACCGAGGCGGGCCTCGACGAGATTTGCGATGCGTTGTCCGATATCGGGCTTGAGGTTGAGGGTGTTGAAGACCCCGCTGATAAGCTGGGGGCGTTTCGGATTTGTCGGGTGATCGAGGCGAACCAGCATCCTGATGCGGATCGGCTGCGGGTGTGCCGGGTCGAGATTTGGCCGGAGGGGCCGGAGGCGGCTTCGGAAGAAATTCAGGTCGTTTGCGGCGCGCCGAATGCGCGGACGGGGATGATCGGCGCGTTTGCCGGGATTGGTGCGTATATTCCGAAATGGGAAGAGGAAGACCGCAAGAAGGCGGGTTTGACCGATGCGCAAGCGGCGGCCAAGCGGGTTTCCGGCGAATACAATATCAAGAAGGCGACCATTCGCGGGGTCGATACGCTGGGGATGCTGTGTTCGGAGGCGGAACTGCTGATCTCTGACGATCATGACGGGGTGATCGACCTGCCCGAAGATGCGCCGCTGGGCGTGCGGTTTATCGATTACAAGGGGTTGAGTGATCCGGTTATTGAGATTGCCATCACGCCGAACCGCCCCGATGCGCTGGGCGTGCGGGGCGTGGCGCGCGATTTGGCCGCGCGGGGTGTGGGGACTTTGAAACCCGCGCCGGTTGAGGCTGTGCCGGGGGTGTTCAAGAGCGCGATCAATGTGACTTTGAGCGATGATGTGAAAGATAAGGCGTGTCCGCTGTTCGTGGGACGGCATATTCGGGGTGTTAAGAACGGGCCTTCGCCGGAATGGCTGCAACAGCGTCTCAAGGCGATTGGATTGCGGCCCATCAACACGCTTGTGGACATTACCAACTTTATGACATTTGACCGCGCACGCCCGCTGCACGTTTTTGATGCGGGCAAGGTGCAGGGCGATATTCATGTGCGCTTGTCCAAGCCGGGCGAGAGCCTGATGGCGCTGGATGACAAGGAATACAGCTTTGACGATGCGATGACTGTGATCTGTGATGATGCGGGGCCGGAGGGTATCGGCGGCGTCATGGGCGGTAAGGCATCGGGCTGTTCCACTGAGACGACAGATGTGTTCATCGAGGCGGCGTATTTTGATCCGGTGCGCACGGCGATTACGGGGCGCAAGCTGAAGATCAACTCCGACGCGCGGTATCGGTTTGAGCGGGGGATTGATCCGGCTTTCACGCCTGACGGCATGGAACTGGCCACACGGATGGTGCTGGATCTGTGCGGGGGCGAAGCGTCTGAGGTGATTGTTGCGGGCGCTGTGCCCGATACCGCGCGCAGCTATGGTTTGCGCGGGGATCGCGTGAAAACGCTGGTCGGCATGGATGTTGACGCGGGCGAGCAGGAGCGGATTCTTACGGAACTCGGCTTTGATGTGACCGCGAACGCGGGCGGGTTCGACGTCGCCGTACCCGCTTGGCGGCCTGATGTGCATGGTGAGGCCGACTTGGTTGAGGAAATTGCGCGGATTGCGTCGCTCAGTCAGCTGGAATCCGTGCCGCTGCCCCGGCGCAGCACGGGGGTTCCCAAAGCCTCGCTGACACCGATGCAAAAGCGGGTGGCGACGACGCGGCGGATGCTGGCGGCGCAAGGGATGAACGAGTGCGTGACGTATACGTTCATTCAGGCGGCGGAAGCGGAAGCGTTCGGTGGCGGCGATGCGGCGCGTAAGCTGGAGAACCCGATTTCGTCTGATATGTCTGACATGCGGCCTTCGCCCGTGCCGGGATTGCTGGCGGCGGCGGCCCGGAATCAGGCGCAAGGGGCGGGTGATCTGGCGCTGTTCGAGATTGGTGTCGGCTTCCACGGGGCAGAACCCGGCGAGGAGCAGATGATCGCGGCGGGTATCCGCACGGGTGGTACGGCTTCGCGTGATTGGAGCGGGGCGCGGCGGGCGGTCGATTTCCACGATGTGCGCGGGGATATTGAGGCGGCTTTGGGCGCGCTGAATGCGCCTGTGGACCGACTGATGATCGATCGCGCTGTGCCCGATTGGCTGCATCCCGGACGCTCGGCATTGTTCAAGCTGGGGCCGAAAAACCTGATCGCGATGTGCGGCGAGGTGCATCCGAAAGTGGTGTCGCAGTTCGATCTGAGCGGGCCTGTCATGGCGTTCTCGATCTTTCTGCAAGCGCTGCCGATGCCGAAAGCCAAGTCTCCGGCGCGGGCGGTTCTGGCGATGAACAAGCTGCAAGCGGTGGATCGCGACTTTGCGTTTGTGGTCGATGCGCGGACCGAGGCGGAGGCGATTTGCAAGGCGGCCAAGGCGGCAGAGAAAAACCTGATCGACGCGGTTACGGTGTTCGACGTGTTCGAGGGCGCCAAGGCGGAATCGCAGCTGGGTGAGGGCAAGAAATCGGTGGCGATTTCCGTGCGCCTGCAGCCCAAAGCGCAGAGCTTTACCGATGCCGAGATCGAGGCAATCGGCGCGAAAGTGATTGCCTCGGTGAACACAAAAACCGGGGCAGCGCTGCGGGGTTGATTTTCTGAGATGTGTCGATGGTTTGTCATTCCAAACCATCAATTTGGCACTTGACGGCCGCTGGTACGATGGGGTTATGTTCCTTTTTTGTTTTAAGAAAGGGAAGATGACATAGACTGGACGCATGCCATAGACCGCAACCGTAATGCGTTGCTGCGATTGATCGCTGCGCTTTTTGCGATTGCGGGGCTTGCGCGGGACGGGTCGGTTGAGACTGTGCCGAGGCACCTGCATACGCGGATTTGGCGCGTGCTGCGGCCCGCCGAGGCCGCGTTCCGGCGATTGCTGGTCACGCTGGCGGCGATGATGGAAGATGGGCCGATTGTGCGGCGTGCATCCGTGCGGGTGTTTCCGGCAGGCATCGCCTTAGGGAATGGCGATTCTGTGCCGTCTTTTGCGTTGTTTGATCAGCGTAAGCCTCTGAATCCGTTCGGAATATTTCGTGGGAAACGTGGCAATCCGCGTATCTGGTCACCCGGTATGGAGTATCCGGTTTTTGAGGTGGTTACCGAACCATCGCCGGATGATCCGCTGAATGCGATGCCGCTGTGCCGGCGTTTACAGGCGTTGCGGAATGCGCTGGAGGACTTGCCTAAACAGGCACGACGGTTGAAGCGGTGGGAGGCGAAGCGGGCGTTGGCGCGGGGCGAATCCGGCAAATTTATCCGGCCCATGCGCCCCGGCCGCCCGCCGGGCCACAGATCGCGGCAAACCCATGCGGTTGATGCCGTGCTCAGCCATTGCCACGAAATGGCACTTTACGCGATGGAGGTGGCGCGATCAGCGGATTGGGAAGCGGGGTCGCCTTTCACCGGGAGCGTTACGCGACCGCCGTGACTGCAGGTCTATGCATCTGGTTTTGTTGATTTATTTCTTGTGTAGCACTCTGCAGGCTATGAATGATGCGGGCGTGACAGCATTTTTTATCGGGCGATCATGTCATAATGAATGACGGGAGGGAATCTGCGTCGTTTCTTGCATAGTAATCAGCATCTGTCGCATTCGTGGCGGATTTCGCACGCTAAAATTTTAGAATGAGTGAGTTAAGTTATGGGAATGATGCAAGAATTCAAAGACTTCGCCGTTAAAGGCAATGTCGTTGATATGGGTGTTGGTATCGTCATCGGTGCGGCGTTCACCACAATCGTCACCAGTTTTGTGACCGATATTGTGAATCCGTTGATCGGGTTGTTCACGGGTGGCGTCGATTTTTCGGGTCTGTACCTGAACCTGTCGGGTCAGGATGTTGCTTCGGCAGCGCAAGCCAAGGAGCAAGGGCTTGCAGTGATCACATATGGCGTTTTCATCAATGCGATTATCTCGTTTTTGATCGTTGCCTTTATTTTATTTATGGTCATCAAAGCCGTGAACAAACTGAAACGTGAAGAAGCGGAAGCGCCCGAAGAAACACCACGCCAGGAAGCTCTGCTTGAAGAAATCCGTGATGCCCTCAAAGCGCGGGTTTAGAGGCATTCGCGATCAACTTGCTTTAGAATTCCCGCCAAGACTTGCGTGAATTCTGACGCTTTATGGCCAACCTGATAGCGGATGCCTCTAATTGCGGTTAACCTTTGCAGCGTTTGCCTTTGATCGCCATCGTGCTACCCCTTTCCACAAAATCGGGAGGGATTTATGGATCTTGGAATTAAGGGTAAACGCGCGGTTATTTGCGCATCATCGCGTGGTTTGGGCCGCGCTTGCGCTGAAGCTCTGGCAATGGAAGGCGTTGATGTCGTTCTCAATGGCCGCAGTGAAGACACGCTGAAACGCACCGCTGACGAAATTGCCGCTAAATGTGATGTGGCGGTTACTCATATTGTTGGTGATATCGCGACGGAAGTGGTGCGGGATGCGTTGCTTGCGCAAGCCGGGAAGATTGATATTTTGATCAATAATGCGGGCGGTCCGCCCACCGGTGACTACACCGATTGGGGCCGTGAAGAATGGCTTGACGCGCTTGAGAATAACATGATCACGCCGATCATGCTGACGAAAGCGGTTTTGCCCGCGATGATCGACCAAGGGTGGGGCAGAATAGTGAACATCACCTCCGGTGCGGTGAAAGCGCCGATCCCGGTTTTGGGCCTTTCAAACGGCGCAAGAGCAGGATTGACGGGCTTTATCGCGGGTCTTTCACGTCAAGTCGCGCAGCACGGGGTCACGATCAACAGCCTGTTGCCGGGACCGTTTGAGACGGATCGCTTGAATTCCACCCTCAGCGGAGCCGCAAAAGCCCAGGGTGTTGAGATTGAGGAAGTCGCCAAGCAGCGTCGCGCCGGAAATCCGTCACGGCGCTTCGGCACGCCTGAGGAATTCGGTGCCTATTGCGCTTTTATATGCTCGCAACATGCGGGATATGTGACGGGGCAAAATTTGCTGCTGGATGGTGGCGCATATCCGGGAACGTTGTGATTGATCTCCTCGTATCACAAGTTCGTCAAACCGCGTCCCCGATCAAGACAGTTCGGAAACCGCCGTTTATTAACATATTGAATTGAAATCCATAAGGTGCCTCTCATGTCCTCAGATACATTGACCCTTCTATTGTTGGTCGCGGGTGTCGCTATCGCCAGTTTTGCCCTGTCGCCTCGTGTTTCCGGGGCCGACGGCTTTTTTGAGGGTAAAGATGAAAGTGGCCGTGCGCCCGGATTGTTCACGCTTGTGCTCAGTCAGGTCACCACATGGATTTTTGCCCGCTCACTGCTCACCGCAGCGATTTTGGGCTTCTACTACGGCGCGCCGGGTGCGGCGGCTTATGCCGCTTACTACTTCTCGTTCCTGACGGGAGGCATGATTATTGACCGCTTGCGATTCCGGCACGGATATAACTCGATCCAGCCGTTTTTGGCGGATCGTTTCGGCCGGACCGGTACCAGCTGCTACAACTTCGTTATCGCTCTACGGCTTGTTTCCGAGGTTTTCGCCAACCTGCTCGTCGTCGGCACGATCTTCACCGCTTCGCTTGGAACCAACATGCTCGGCGGATTATTTGGTGAGGGAACCGGCGATGGCGGCGGTCTGGCGATGGTAGTTTTGGCTATTATCGGTCTCGCCTATTCGATGTTGGGTGGATTGCGGGCTTCATTGCGGACCGATGTGCTGCAAATGCTGGTTTTCCTCGTGGTGTTCGGTTTCGCGTTTTTCGCGCTCGTCACACATGAGAGCTTTTCATTCGCCGCGGCTTTCCAGGCCGAAGGTACGGCGGGTGCGCTGCCCGGTTGGGTTTTGCTGGCGGTCGCGGCTTTGCAGGTGATTTCTTACCCGATGCATGATCCCGTGATGATGGATCGTGGCTTGCTGGCGGACCGTAAGACGACCGCGTGGTCTTTCTTTCACGCTTTCTGGATTTCAGTATTGTGCATCTTCGGTTTTGGGTTGCTTGGTGTGCAAGCCGGGATTCTGGCTGAGTCCGGCGAGGCGATGCAGGCGGTTTGGGCACGGATGTTCAGCCCGATGGTGCTGGTCGCGGTGAATGCGGCGCTGATTGTTTCTGCGATTTCGACATTGGATTCCACCCTATCGAGCGCCTCGAAACTGGTCGTTGTTGATATGCGCGCGTTGCCGCGCACGGTGATGAGTGGCAGGATTGTGATGGCGCTGTTCATGCTGGCGGGCTTGGTGTTCTGCTTCTTCGGCTCCAAAGACCTGTTTTCGGCGGTCGCGGTATCGGGCACGGCGTCGATGTATCTGGTTCCTGTGATCCTGTTCTCGATCTGGGGTGCGGATCGGCCGATCCCGGTGTGGAGCTATCTGATTTCATTTTTTGCGGCCACAGGTGCTGCGGTGATGTATTTCCTCATCAATGGTAAAAAAGCTGTTGGCCTCCAAGCTATGGAGATGATGGGCGTTGAGCATAAATATACGGCTTTGCTGTATCTTTGTGTTGGTGTCTTGGTGATCGGTTGTGCCGCGTTTGCGATAGGTGCGCGTACTGCGTCAAATCAACGGGTTGCATCGTGATTGTGTCACTTTGATACTGCGCAAAATAAATTGTTGATGGATGATGTTGAATGACTGTTAATTGGAAGCCGGAGCCGCCAGAAGGCGAACGGGAAGCGCGTCGCTATATCGATTTCTTTACCCGCAATGGGATTACGAAGAAATCGATCTTGCAATCGGTCGATCATACTTATGCCCGATCAAACAGTTATTTTGACACCGTCTATGATTATTTTGATCAGACAGAAACATTCAATATCGCGTGCTCGAAAGGGTGCGCGTTTTGCTGTCATACGATGGTTAGTGTGATTGCGCCGGAAGCGTTTTACTTGGCCGAGCATATCAAGAATGGCTTTGAGCCTGAAGAATCCCGCCGCAAGATTGAGCAGATTGTCGAACATGATCGTCAGCATCGCGGAAAAAGCGGAGCGCAGCGCCATGTGGGCCGCATCGCTTGTCCGATGCTCGACCCTGAGACGCATTTATGCACGGTCCACGGGGTGCGTCCGCTGACGTGTCGTTCGATGCATAGTGGCGATGTCACGCCGTGTCGGGTCGCTTTTGAAACGCGTGATGCCTATCACCCGGCCCCGTCACATGCGCTGTTCTTCAAAAATACGCAGGCTTATTACGACGCATACGGAACAGCGCTTCACAGTGCTGGACTGATTCTGGAGCCGTTGGAGTTGAACGCGGCCTTGGCGACGATTTTCACTGAAAAGAACGTCTTTGTGCGGTGGCTGAAGGGTGAAAATCCTTTTGAAAATGCTTCCGCTGATGCGGGTCTGACTGACGCGCCGCCGCCCGCTTAATCGGGAGAAAATTATGGATCGTCGTTCCGTGCTTGCCGGAATTGCGTCAACCGCATTTGTGCCGGGTGTCTTGCGTGCCTCTGGTGCCGCGCTTGATAAGGCTGTGCTGGCGGTCGCGGATGCCCGGTTCATCGCGATTGGTGAGCGGCACGATAATCCTGATCATCACAAAGTGCAGGCGGCGCTTGTTGCGGCTTTAAAGCCATCGGGGTTGGCTTTTGAGATGATCCCGCAGGTGCACGAAGCGGCGTTCAACACTCTCCGCAAGCAGGGCGCGTCGCGTGAGGCCTTGGCTGAGGCGATTGATTGGGCGCAAAGTGGCTGGCCTGATTGGTCCCATTATGCGCCCATTCTGGAAGCGGCGCCCGACGCTTATATAGCTTGTGGCGGCATTTCCAGCGAGACGCTCGGCAAAATTTATCGTTTTGGAGAGGTCGGCCTCGGTTCCGAAATGACAGCGCGGTATGCGTTGAATGAACCGCTGCCGGAAGCCGTTCAAGCCGATATGCTCAACACTCAATACGAAGCCCATTGCGGGTTGGTGGAGCGTGGGAAACTGGGTGCAATGGTCTCCGTTCAACGCGCTTGGGATGCGGCCTATGCCGAAGCGTGGCGGCGTGCGGCTTTGAAGGGTGGCGGGCGGTCAATCTTGATTTGCGGCAATGCACATGCGCGCCTGGATCAAGGTGCACCGCTCTATCTGCGCGCAGCACTGCCGGATGCGGTTCTCGCGAGCATTGGCCAAATCGAGACCGGGGATCAATTTGATGTGGGCGAGAAGTTTTCGGTGCTTCTCACCTCACCACGCCCGGAGCGGGGTGATCCTTGCGAGAAAATGCGCGCCTCTATGGCTCCGAAATAACTACGCTGACTTGTTGCGGATTAAGAATATCAATCCTTCATCCGTCTGCTCATTAGATAAGAGCGAGTGCCCTTGCTCGGTACAAAAATGGGGGACATCAATCACAGCGGCCGGATCGTCAGCGATGACACGCAGCACTGCGCCAACTTCCAGCGCCTTGAGACGCTTGCGGGCTTTCAACACAGGTAGCGGGCATTTCAGGCCGCGCGCGTCTAGAGTTTGCTCTGGCTGTTCGGTCATATCTTCGATCATTATATCAGTTCAAAGAAAAAGCCCGGATCGTAGGATCCGGGCTTTTGATCTGGTGGGCGGTGAGAGGCTCGAACTCCCGACATCTTCGGTGTAAACGAAGCGCTCTACCAACTGAGCTAACCGCCCCTGAGTCGATGCAATCGACTGGGGCTTTATACTCAGTTAAGCGCTTCTTTCAATGCTTTTCCTGGACGAAATTTCGCTTGTACAGATGCGGGGATCTGAATTTTTTTGCCGGTCTGAGGATTGCGCCCTTCGCTTGCGGCGCGGTTCGCTGTTGCGAATGTTCCAAAGCCCAGCAACCGGACATCGTCGCCGCTTTTAAGCGCTGCGGTAACTGCGTCTAACGTTGCATCAATCGCCTTAAGCGCGTCAGCATTTGTCATGTCGCAGGAGGAAGCAACGGCTGTGGCGAGTTCTTTTTTATTCACGGTTCCACCCTTCTAAGATATTCAATTCGGATCGTATCGTATGTTTGTGATTTCTTCACGTCAAAAGAAAAAGGGGCAGTTTAGCACAGCCGCCTCTATTCATTTCGTCTATCACCCTGTTTAACACGTTTTGGTTGTTGAATTGCGCCGCTTATGCATTCAATCCGCGAGTTTGATCGTCGGTACCACGCATGCCATGAGGCGTAAAGCTACTATCCGCTGCATCTTGATCGGCCTCTGTCCACACAATCGGATTCGGTTTTGATGTCAGAGCGATCTCTAAAACCTCATCCACTGTGGCAACGGGTACGATGGTCATACCCTTTTTAACAGAGTCAGGAACCTCACGAAGGTCTTTCTCATTCTCCTTCGGAATGAGAACGGTCTTGATGCCCCCACGCAGTGCCGCAAGCAGCTTTTCTTTCAAACCACCAATTGGCAAGACATTTCCGCGTAATGTGACCTCGCCCGTCATCGCAACATCTTTGCGAACTGGAATGCCTGTCAGAACCGATACGATGGATGTCACCATTCCGATGCCTGCCGATGGACCATCTTTCGGGGTTGCGCCTTCCGGAACATGAACGTGAATGTCCACTTTCTCGAATTTGGGTGGTTCCACTCCGATACTCGGCGCGATAGAGCGCACGTATGAAGACGCGGCATCAATTGATTCCTTCATCACGTCGCCCAACTTACCAGTCGTTTTCATCCGACCTTTACCGGGCATCTTCAAGGCTTCAATAGACAGCAGATCGCCACCGACTTCCGTCCATGCCAGGCCGGTTACAACGCCAATCTGATTGTCCTCTTCCGCAAGGCCGAAGCGGAATTTGGCCGGCCCGATCATATCGTCGAGTTTGTTTGCCGTCACTTCGATACGTTTGCGCCCGTCGCGCACAATTTGGGTAACAGCTTTACGACCCAGTTTTGCGATCTCACGTTCCAGACCACGCACACCTGCTTCGCGGGTGTAAACGCGGACGAGTTGTGAGAGGGCATCCTCTGAAACTTTGAACTCTTTATCGGTTAAGCCATGCGCTTCGCGTTGTTTATCAACGAGGTGACGCTTGGCGATCTCGATTTTCTCTTCCTCAGTGTACCCTTCCAAACGGATGATCTCCATCCGGTCGAGAAGCGGGCGAGGCAGATTCATCGTGTTCGCCGTGGTCAGGAACATCACGTTTGACAGGTCGTAGTCCACTTCAAGATAGTGATCTGCGAAAGTCGAGTTCTGCTCAGGATCAAGCACTTCGAGCATTGCTGATGCCGGATCACCCCGGAAATCCTGACCCATCTTGTCTATTTCATCGAGCAAGATCAGAGGATTGGTGCTTTTGGCCTTCTTCATCGCTTGAATGATTTTGCCGGGCATCGAACCGATGTAGGTGCGGCGATGCCCGCGAATTTCAGCCTCGTCACGCACGCCACCCAGCGAGATACGGATGAACTCACGTCCTGTCGCTTTGGCAATCGATTTACCGAGAGAGGTTTTGCCCACGCCTGGAGGGCCGACAAGGCAAAGGATCGGGCCTTTCAGCTTTGATTTTCGCTGTTGCACGGCAAGATATTCAACGATGCGTTCTTTGACCTTGTCCAGACCGTAGTGATCTGTGTCGAGCACAGCTTCAGCGGCTTTGAGGTCTTTCTTAACGCGGGCCTTTTTACCCCATGGAATAGAGAGCATCCAATCAAGATAATTGCGCACGACAGTTGCCTCTGCGGACATTGGACTCATGTTTCGCAATTTTTTCAGCTCGGCGTGGGCTTTTTCACGTGCCTCTTTCGACAGTTTGGTCGATTCCACGCGCGCTTCAAGCTCGCCCAATTCATCGCGGCCATCTTCACTTTCACCCAATTCGCGCTGAATCGCCTTCATCTGCTCGTTGAGGTAGTATTCGCGTTGAGTCTTCTCCATCTGCCGTTTTACACGGGATTTGATCTTTTTCTCGACATTGAGAACACTGATCTCGCCTTGCATGAGCGAATAGATTTTCTCTAAACGGTCCGCAGCAGATGTTGTTTCGAGAAGTTCTTGTTTTTCGTCAATTTTGACAGCGAGATGATGGGCAACTGTATCGGCCAGTTTGCTCGGCTCATCAATTTTGCCAACCGCAACGAGCGCCTCTTGCGGGATATTGCGGTTGAGTTTGAGATATTTTTCAAACTCGGTCGTAACGGTTCGTGAAAGAGCGCGCACGGTATCGTCATCGCCGTCGCTTTCCTCAATGATTGTGGCTTCGGCCTCAAAATATGGGTCGTTCGATACATATTTGCCGATCTTCGCGCGGCGCTTGCCTTCGACAAGCACTTTCACCGTACCGTCCGGTAATTTCAAAAGCTGCAAAACTGAAGCGATAACACCTACAGAATAGATGTCGCCGGAATCCGGTTCATCTTTTCCAGCGTCCTTTTGCGTTACTAAAAGGATCTCACGGTTATTGTTCATGACCTCTTCGAGGGCATTTACAGATTTTTCGCGGCCAACAAACAGCGGCGCGATCAAGTGTGGGAAAACGACAATGTCGCGGAGGGGGAGGACGGGGAACACTTGGGTGTCGCCCGAGCGGATTTCTTCAGTCATAGACAATCCTCAGAATCAAAACGGCGTCGCCTTCTTTGAAGCCCGACGCCGTAACCGTTCAGCGTTGAGGTAGAAATGGTTCTCAACGTACTGTCTTTCAAGGGTGAAGAAGCGGTTTAAGAGGCCGCTTCCGTCACACCGGGGTCTTGTTGACTCTCGCCATAGATAAACAGCGGCTTTGCATCGCCTTTGATCACCTCAGCATTCACAACAACTTCGGTCACATCTTTCATTGAAGGCAGATCAAACATCGCATCAAGCAGCACGTTTTCCAAGATCGAACGCAGGCCACGTGCACCGGTTTTGCGGGTAATTGCCTTCTTGGCGACCTCCGAAAGCGCATCATCGGTGAAGGTCAGTTTTGAATCTTCCATCTCGAACAGGCGTTGATATTGCTTGACCAATGCGTTTTTAGGCTCGGTCAGAATCTGGATCAGTGCACCTTCGTCCAGATCACGCAGTGTAGCGATCACAGGCAAACGGCCTACAAATTCAGGTATCAGCCCGAATTTCAGCAGATCTTCCGGCTCCAACTCAGCCAGCAAGTCGCCGATGGTACGATCTTCGTCTGTGCGGACATCGGCGCCAAAGCCGATGGCGCTGCCCTTGTTACGTTGCGCGATCACTTTATCGAGACCCGCAAAAGCGCCGCCACAAATAAACAGGATATTGGTCGTATCCACTTGCAGGAATTCCTGCTGAGGATGCTTGCGGCCACCTTGTGGTGGAACGCTTGCGACCGTGCCTTCCATAACTTTCAGCAAAGCCTGCTGAACACCTTCGCCCGAAACATCACGGGTAATAGAGGGGTTGTCAGACTTGCGGCTGATTTTGTCGATCTCGTCGATATAAACGATACCGCGTTGCGCGCGTTCGACGTTGTAATCGGCGGATTGCAGCAGTTTGAGAATGATGTTCTCAACGTCTTCACCGACGTAACCCGCTTCTGTCAGAGTTGTGGCGTCAGCCATTGTGAACGGCACATCCAAGATCCGCGCAAGAGTCTGTGCGAGAAGGGTTTTGCCGCACCCTGTCGGTCCGATGAGCAGGATATTCGATTTGGAAAGTTCCACGTCGCTTTGCTTGGCCGCATGGTTCAAACGTTTGTAGTGGTTGTGGACCGCAACAGAAAGAACGCGTTTCGCAGCGCGTTGTCCGATAACGTAATCGTCCAGAACCTGACAGATCTCTTGAGGTGATGGCACGCCATCGCCCGATTTCACGAGAGAGCTTTTGTTCTCTTCGCGAATGATATCCATGCACAGTTCGACACATTCATCACAGATGAAAACCGTCGGTCCGGCAATCAGTTTGCGAACTTCATGCTGGCTCTTCCCGCAAAAAGAGCAGTAGAGAGTGTTCTTAGAGTCGCCTGAATTGCTCATTCTGTCTCTCCCCAAGCCGCGCTGTGGCTGGTCTGATTATTCTCGATGGTGGCATCCCCTGCGACTTTGGGGCCAACCTTTTCGCATATTCTGTATGATTGCATGAAAACCACGTCCATTTGCAAGCGTGCGTTCCCATACAATCACACATGACTGCGAATATAGCGTTACGACGTTTTGTCTGAACTCTCGTCAGAATCTTCAGGGCGTGAATTCACAATTTCGTCGATCAAGCCCCAGTCTTTGGCTTTTTCGGCAGTCATAAAGTTATCACGCTCCAGCGCCGCTTCTACCGTGTCGTAGTCCTGTCCGGTGTGATGCACGTAAATTTCGTTCAATCGACGTTTAAGCGCTTCGGTCTCGCGCGCGTGAATCATGATGTCAGTAACCTGACCGGAATAACCGCCGGAAGGCTGGTGCACCATGATACGACTGTTCGGAAGAGAGAAACGCATGTCTTTTGCGCCAGCTGTTAGAAGCAGCGACCCCATCGAGGCCGCTTGGCCGATGCAGAGCGTTTGCACTTTCGGCTTGATGTACTGCATCGTATCGTAAATCGACATGCCGGATGTCACAACGCCACCCGGGCTGTTGATGTACATCGCGATCTCTTTCTTGGGATTTTCAGCCTCAAGAAACAGCAATTGCGCGACCAGCAACGTGGCCATGCCGTCATGCACGGGGCCGGATACAAACATGATCCGTTCTTTGAGCAGACGCGAATAAATATCGTAGGAGCGTTCGCCCCGGCTGGTTTGCTCGACGACCATCGGCACCAGAGTGTTCATGTAGGTATCGACGGGATCTCTCATTTTGGCGCTCCAGGCATTGTAATACACTAATAAGCGTATCGGCTGTTCTGGCCGATACGCCTACGTGCAGATCATTTTATATAGTACACTGTAATCCGCCAACAAGCGTTGACACTCTATGAAGCGCAGCAGATTTTTTGTGCGCTTTCACGTGCTGGAATCAAACAGCTTCAGTTTCGAGCGCTTCAAGTGCTTTTTCAAGCTCATCTTTGCTCACGCTTTTCTCAGATAGTGTCGCTTGGCCAAGGATCAGATCGACAACTTTGTCCTCGAAAATCGGCGCTTGCATCTCGTTGATGGCCTGCTGGTTGTTCTGAATCCATTCGATGAACTGACGTTCTTGACCCGGATATTGCCGGGCCTGTTGGATCATCACGTTGCGAAGCTCTTCCTCGGTGACGGTGATATCGTTTTCCGAGCCGATATGTGCCAGCAGAAGGCCCAGCATGACACGGCGTTTCGCGATCTTGATGTGATCTTCCGTCGGTTCGACTTCAGGGTGGTCGTGACCTTCAACTTCCGGGTTTTCTTCGTGCCAAAGCTGATGGGCAACTTGCTTTGCCTCAATGTCTAGCATCGTTGGTGGCAGTTCAAAATCGACGCGGGTATCAAGATCATCGAGCAGTTTGCGCTTGAGATGGGCGCGTGAGGCTTGCTCATATTCCGCACCGACGCGTGTGCGGATGTCATCTTTGAGGGCATCAAGGCCATCCATGCCAAAACGCTTGGCAAACTCATCGTCAAGCGGCGCAGGCACTGGCGCTTTGACTTCTTTGACGGTCGTTTCAAATACAACCGCTTTGCCAGCCAATGTTTCGCTGCCGTATTCTTCAGGCATCGTCAGCTCGACATTTTTCGTGTCGCCGGCCTTCAGACCGACGAGCTGATCTTCAAAGCCCGGTACAAACTGGTTTGATCCCAGAACGAGCGGGAAATCGTCAGCCTGACCGCCTTCAAACGGTTCACCATCCATCTTGCCGAGGAAGTCGATCACAACCTGATCTTTTTCCGCTGCAACACGGCCATCTTCGGTTTCGTAATTCACGGCATCATCCGCGAGGCGGGCGAGGGCGTCATCGACAGCGCTTTCATCCATCGCCACGACCATTTTCTCCAGCTTGATTTCGCTGAAATCCATCGGTGGCACGTCAGGGAGCAATTCGTAGGTGATGCTCAGGTCAACGTCATCACCTTCTTTGAAATCCTCGTTCGTCATTTTAACATCAGGAGTCATCGCAGGGCGGTGATCGTGTTCTGCAACGATGTCGCGAACGGTGCCGTCAACCAACTCTTGAAGGCTTTCACCCATCAGGCTTTGGCCGAACATTTTGCGCATCATGCTCAGAGGAGCTTTGCCTTTACGGAAGCCCTTCATTTCAAAATTGGCCTGAGCGTCCGTGAGCTTCTCGGTGATTTTGCCCGATAGCGACTCACCGGGGATCTTAACGTCATAGACGCGGACCAGTCCTTCCGATTTGCTCTCTGTAACTTGCATCGTGATCTTCCGCCGTTCTAAACCCGTGAATCTATACGCCGCCCGCATGGGTGCAGCCCTGAATTTCGTCGTAACGCATGGTACGGGCGGAGGGACTTGAACCCCCACACCATAAGGCACCAGAACCTAAATCTGGCGTGTCTACCAATTCCACCACGCCCGCATCGGTCGCGCTACGCGCCGCTCTATAGCAACGGCGATGGCGTGGTGCATCAAGAAAATCGCACTTTGTCAAGAGAGTGTTCGATTCTTGAGTTGCGGGGCGTCGTCGGGGTTGATTTCAAAACAGGCATCCTGTATCGCGCATTTGTCTAAAGTACCGGGGAAATCTCCGGTCCTGATTGCAGGATCGCCGTCCGTCAGCGCGTTGCGCCCACGGGCGCGTTTTTCGTTTTGTCGTCTGCGTCCGAAGGGAAGAGGATCGCATATGTTTGAGAGCCTATCAGACCGCTTGTCAGGTGTCTTTGACAAGCTGACGAAACAGGGTGCGCTGCGCGAGGAGGATGTTGCGTCCGCCCTGCGTGAGGTGCGTTTGGCTCTCCTTGACGCTGATGTGTCCCTCCCGGTTGCACGCGATTTCGTTAAACGCGTTGGTGAAAAGGCGGTCGGGCAAGCGGTCACGAAATCGGTTACTCCGGGGCAGCAGGTCGTAAAGATCGTCCATGACGAGATGATCGTGATGCTTGCTGGCGGTGACGATCCTGAACAGGTTGCCAAGGACGCACAGCTTTCTATCGGTTCTCCGCCCACACCTGTCCTGATGGTGGGCTTGCAAGGTTCCGGTAAGACGACCACGACAGCGAAAATCGCTAAGCGCCTGACAGAGCGGAATAAAAAACGCGTCCTGATGGCTTCGCTCGATACCCGCCGTCCGGCGGCGATGGAGCAGCTGAAAATTCTAGGAACACAGATCGGCGTCGACACGCTGCCGATTCAGCCCGGCCAAGATCCTGTCGCCATCTCCAAACGCGCCATGACACAAGCACGGCTTGGCGGCTATGATGTCGTTATGCTCGATACTGCGGGCCGCTTGCACGTTGATGACGAGTTGATGGCCGAGGTTCAGGCTGTCCGCGATGTTGCCAAACCACACGAAACACTGCTGGTTGTTGACAGTCTGACGGGTCAAGACGCTGTAAACGTTGCAGAAAACTTTGACAGCCGCGTTGGCATCTCCGGTGTCGTGCTGACCCGTATGGACGGCGACGGTCGTGGTGGTGCGGCGTTGTCTATGCGCGCTGTCACGGGCAAGCCGATCAAACTTGTCGGTGTCGGCGAGAAGATGGACGCGCTCGAAGAGTTCGTCCCGGACCGGGTTGCTGGCCGCATCCTCGGCATGGGCGATATTGTCGGCCTCGTTGAGAAAGCGCAGGAGCAAGTCGAGGCCGAACAGGCCGAGAAGATGGCTAAGCGGATGATGCAGGGCCGCTTCGATTTTAACGACCTGCGTAATCAGCTTGAGCAAATGATGAAGATGGGTGGCATGTCCGGTGTCATGGGAATGCTACCCGGCGTCGGCAAAATGCAAAAGCAGATGGAAGCATCCGGGATGGATGACGGTGTTATCAAACGCCAGATCGCCATCATCCAGTCCATGACCAAAGACGAGCGCAGAAAGCCCGACTTGCTCGCTGCCAGCCGCAAAAAACGTATCGCACGCGGGGCGGGGGTCGAGATTTCTGAGATCAACAAACTCGTCAAAATGCACCGCCAGATGGCGGATATGATGAAGAAAATGGGCAAGATGGGCGGCGGTAAAAAAGGAATGCGCGGCCTTGCCAGCATGATGGGCGGGATGCCGGGCGGTGGTATGCCCCCCGGTGGCGGCTTGCCTCCCGGAGCAGGTGGTGGCTTGCCTGGCGGTGTAATGCCGCAAATGCCCGCCGGAATGAAACTGCCTTCGGGCCTTTCCGGTTTCGGGAAGAAGAAATGATGCACACTCACGAAACTCTCGGGGAGGCCGTATGAGCGAGCAAGAACTCGATACCAAAGCGATTGCGGCCCTTCAGGCTTTGATCGGCCTGCCTGTGGGCGCGATCTATGGCCGTGAAGTCCATGCAGAGCCTCTGCGCGGGTCCGCGTCAATGCCTGCGGGCGCGTTCTGGATCAGCGGCGATGCGCCTGATTTTGTTACGATGGAGACCGAGTGGAAAACCTCCAAAGGCGATCAAGATTATCATCTGTTGCAGATTAAACGCGCGAACAAGCCTCTGGAACTGCCCTATAACGAGCGTTCGGGCGCGATTGGCCCATGCTCGCTGATCGAAATGTCTATGCCGGGCACGACGCTTGATTCCATCGACGTGATCCGCATGACGGCAGAGCTTGATGATGTCGTCACCTACGACCACGCCCTGACATTTCGGTTTGATGATGGCGAAGTGATTACCATCTCGACCGAGCACGACTCCATTCTCGGCGCGCTTATCGTACGCAAGGGTGAGGCTGTGTCGAATGACCCGGAGTTTGAAAAACTCGAAACCCGGTTGACCTTGAAATAACCAGAAAATCCGAAATAACCTCGAAAATCGAAGGACTTATCTAATGGCTACTGTTATTCGTCTTGCCCGTGGCGGTTCTAAAAAACGCCCTTTCTACCGCATCGTAATTGCCGACAGCCGTATGCCGCGCGATGGCCGTTTCATCGAAAAAGTGGGCACGTATAATCCTCTTCTTCCCAAAGATTCCGACCAGCGCGTGCAGATGAATGTTGAGCGCGTTCAGGAGTGGATCGCCAAGGGCGCACGCCCGACGGACCGCATTAACCGCTTCCTTGAAGCCGCTGGTCTGAAAGACAAAACCGAGCGCAATAACCCTGAAAAAGCTGTTCCGGGTAAGAAAGCGCAAGAGCGTGTTGCCGAGCGTGAAGAAAAAGAAGAAGCCAAACGCGCCGCTGCCGCTGAGGCCGCTGCTGCTCCGGCTGAAGAGGCTCCTGCCGAGGAAGCACCTGTTGAAGAAGCGGCTGAAAGCTGAGTTTGATACAGCGCGGAGGGTGATCATGCCACAAGATCGCGTCTGCGTCGGGGCGATTTCCGGGGCTTTCGGGGTACGCGGTGAGGCAAAACTCAAATGCTTCACGGCCGAACCCAAAGCCATTGCAAGCTATGGCCCCTTGCAATCTGAGGACGGCCAACGCCTGTTTGAGGTCAAGATCACCCGCACAGTTAAGGGTGGTCTTGCAGCCCGTTTGAGCGGTGTGGAAACGCGCGAAGAGGTCGAGACGCTGAAGGGTACGCGCCTTTATGTCGATCGCGCCGTTTTACCGCCAACCGAGGAAGACGAGTTTTACTACGCTGATCTGATCGGCCTCGTTGTCGAAAGTCAAGATGGTGAAAAGCTCGGTAAAATCAAAGCGGTACATGAATACGGCGCTGGTGATGTGATCGAATATCAGCCCGTGGGCGGCGGTGAAAGCCTGATGCTTTCTTTCACCCGCGAGATTGTGCCGAAAGTCGATATTGCGGGCGGAAAGATTGTCGTTGTTCCGCCAGAGGATGACTCAGACACTGAATAAGAGAGGTCGCGCCATGAAACTGACCATCAATGTCGATTGTACACCGCAGGAAGCGCGGCAGTTTCTGGGCCTTCCCGACGTCGAGGCGCTTAATGCGATGATCGTCGAGGAAACCACAACCCGCGCCAAAGCTGAGATGGACACACTCGCTGATCCTGAGAAATTCATCGCCCGCATGACGGCTATGAGCGGCAAAAACATGGAAAACCTGCAAGCGATGATGGCGGCGGCGATGAGTGGAAAGAAATCCGGGTGAAACAGCCCTCCCGCTCGCACGGAACCCGCAGCATAACGGCCTCCGCAGGCCCGCGCACCCTGATGGATGAACGGGGTGCGAAATCTGATCCTGTCTGGCGCGCGCGCGTATTGACACTGTTCCCTGAGATGTTCCCCGGTCCCTTAGGTGTCAGCCTCATCGGTAAAGCGTTGGAGAACGGCATTTGGGGTCTCGAAACCCTTGATATCCGCGGCTTTGCGAAGGGTAAACACCGCTCCGTCGACGACACTCCCGCTGGCGGTGGACCTGGAATGGTATTGCGGCCTGAAGTCGTTGCGGCGGCGATCGACGCCTCGCTGAGGAACGTCCCGCAAGACCGCAGCGCATGGCCGGTGATCTACCTCTCCGCCCGTGGCCGCCCGATGACCCAGAAAAGGGCGGCAGAATTAGCACAAGGGCAGGGGATTTCCCTGCTTTGCGGGCGGTTTGAGGGAATCGATCAAAGGGTGCTTGACGCGAGGGGGGTCGAAGAAATATCAGTCGGCGACGCGGTGCTGACCGGGGGGGAAATCCCTGCGATGTCGCTGCTTGATTCCGTGGTTCGCCTGCTTCCCGGCACGTTGGGAAAGCTGGAATCCACGATTGACGAAAGTTTTACGGCGGGTCTGTTAGAGCATCCGCAATACACGAAACCCCCGGTTTGGGAGGGTTTGGCGATACCGGAGGTTCTTCTCTCCGGCCATCATGCGAAGGTTGACGCATGGCGCCGCGCCCAATCCGAGGCCACGACCAAAGAAAGGCGTCCAGATCTCTGGCGGGCCTTCTGCGAAACCAGCGCAGAACCTGACCCGGCTGAAGAGGCAGAGCAATCGGACCCGTAAACACATGCCGTAAAACGCGGCTCGATAAAGGACCATACCGATGAATATCATCGAACAACTCGAAGAAGAACAGCGCGCTGAGCTCGCTGAAAGGCGCGCAGTTCCTGACTTTGCGCCGGGTGACACCCTGCGCGTCAACGTTCTGATCCGTGAAGGCGACCGCGTTCGTCCACAGGCTTATGAGGGCGTTTGCATCGCACGCAGTGGCGGCGAAACGCTGAATGGCGGCTTTACGGTGCGCAAAATCTCGTATGGTGAAGGCGTCGAGCGCGTATTCCCGCTCTACAGCCCGTCCATCGAATCGATCACCGTGGTCCGTCGCGGTAAAGTACGTCGTGCGAAACTTTACTACCTGCGCTCGCGTCGCGGCAAGTCGGCACGTATTGTCGAAAAGACGAATTACCGTCCCAAAAAGGGCTAATACGCTACTATTTCAGCACCATAATCGCGCCAGCGCGGCGGTGTAACAGTGACAAAAAGGGAGTGCTCCGGCGCTCCCTTTTTTCATTCCGCCATCACAGCGCCACGGTTGACCCTCAAAACGTGTACGTCTTATAGAAAACACGAGGAACGATCCTGTGCTGACGATCCGTGGTTGTATAATCCTGTCTGTTATCGCGTTTTCGCAGATTGCGCACGCGCAAGAGGCCGTGACATTCGGAAAGTGGAAAGCCTATTGCGCGCCGACCGCCGGTTGCGCTCTGGGAACCACCAATGAGGATGGGGATAAGCTCGTGATCTCCGAGCCGCCATCGCGCGATAACAAAATGTTGTTCATCCCGACCGTCCCTGTGCAACGCGACTCAGTGATGACCGTCACACTCGATGGTCAGCCCGGTGCGACCCTCGGTCCGGGAGACGGCTGGCGCTTTATCGAGACCAGCGCCGGACCCGCGATCCAAATATCCCCCACCATCGCCCGCGAAGAACTCACCCCCCGAATGCGCCGCCGCGACACGCTCGAAATCACCTACACCACCGATACCGGCACCAACCGCCAAACCACCATCCCCCTGAACGGGTTTGCCGACACGCGGAGTTACGCGGATGACGGGTAATTTAAATAGTCTATTTTCTGATATTTAACAGAATATTTAGCTACTTTGACGTAAAGTTAACCACCTTCTTCCTGCGGTTAGAATTTATTCTGCAAAACCGTTTGAAGAGGTGGTGGTCTGGCACTTCGTTCACCCGATGCCAGACTACCGACAACTTCAAGGTTGCTCAAAGTCAATGAGGTTTTATTTTATTACTATATTTCGTTGGCCAATAACACTCATCGGTCAAACAAAGGCGCTCGCATTGATGCCGTATGCGTGAATGTGTCAGTGTCGAGAAAAGCCGTTTTCCCGGCCATTGTCATCGTCAGGGAAAGAACTGCGGCTCTGGTGCCATCCGCCCGTGTCTCAATCGTAACCGCGCTTACCTCGCCCGGCAGTGAAATACTGTCGAAAACCAAATTTGCGGCCGTCCTGACTTCTGCAAGCGTCGGCTTTTGCAACAGCATAACGGAATGCCCCGCGTCCCGTAGCGTATTGTCTAGGCGGTTGGCGTTGAACAGATAAGCACCAAAAAACATGATCGCGCAGAACGTGGCCAATACCATCGGGAACATGAACGCGAATTCAATCGCCGCCGCGCCCTTGCGGCTTTGCTTGAAGCGGGCGAAATTTTGAGAAAAGCAAGCCATCATTGCACCCTCACCGAGTAACTGGACGTGACCTTGACGGTTTCGTTGCTCGTCATTTTCCTGATGGTGGCGGAACCGTTCAGCACCAAGTATTTTACGACTATACCGCCCGAACAATCGGTTTCGCACTGCGCCCAATCACCATTGCCATCTTGCACCTTGGCCGATGTGATATTTGTGGGTGTGTAAATCTGAGGTTCTGTCGTTTGCCCACCCGTCGTATCAACTGTATATTCGCTGCGCTTTTTGGGACACGAGCATTGCAGTACAGAAGAAAAAGCGGCCCCTTGTTTGCCGTAACTATCCAGAAACAGCTGTTCAGCGGCCCCAAGGTCTTTGCCTTCGTTTGCAATATATTGCACCGAAGCGCGCAAAGCGTTCGAAAGCCCGTTCTGCGCATAGGCATGAACACTGATATCAGCCATCGAGACAAAAGCACCGGCCAGCAACGACAGGACAACCGCCCCTTCGATCGCGGCGACGCCGTCGTTTTCCTTACGAAAGCGGTTCAGAATACCTGGCAAAAAACGTACTTTTTTGTGTGTGTACATAATTTGTCCTTTTGTATAAGGATTTCAGTGATTGAGTGACCGGAGATCAACCCTTGGTCAGTCGGATCCCGCCCGAAACCAGCAACGGCTTGGTTCCTGCGCTTGTGCAGTTGTTGGCAAAGCGCGAGTTGCCACGGGCATCAATATCACCGGCGATGATGTGCAGGCACCCGACGGTAACATTCGCACCACCGCGCAGCTCCAGCGAGTCAGTCGGTAGATAGATCGCTCCCTGAAGCTTGGAATCGGAACCACCGTTAAACTTATGTTTCACATCCTGCGTGTCCGCATCACCGGCAAAGATCATTCCGGCGTAGTCTCCGTTGGTCTTGGCGGACAAATCCACAGTCGCTTGGGATGTAAGCTGAATGCGGGCGTCGTTCATAAGTATGATGGTGACATTGTCACCCATGATTGTGGAAGGTCCCTGGTTCTCGAAGTCACCGCCATCGATAATCAAGGTTGCCCCGTCTTCTATGACCATGACGCCACTGAATCTCAGACCACCACAATAGCGCCCGCTTTGGATGTATGGCGAGGTAACGGCACTTGTCGCCTTCTTACCCTTGCCTTTGCTGACAACAGGCAAGGATGCGCATGAAGCGTATGTGCCGGAGGTTAGGGACGGGATGGTGAAGCCGGCATAAGGATCGATGGTAGGCTTCGCTCTTTCGCGCACTTCTTGGCAGTCTGTGAAGGTTACGGCATTCTCTTTTTGCACATTTGCGGTGCCTACGGTAGCGGCACAGGCAGAAGCCAGCTCGGCGGAACCGGTTACTGAGAGACCACCCGTTTTATCCGCGTTTGACATCACGAAGCAGTTGTTAAGCGTCACATCTGTATTGCCATCAAACTGAACCCCCTCCCCGTTGGGATCCAGCGCCAGCAAACATGCTTCACCCGCGGATTCGACCAGTGCCGAAGCGCCCGATTTCACGATATTTGCATCGCCGCCCTGAAAAAGAGCGCTAAAATAGCGATTGATCGGCCTCGTTATCGAGACATCGACTTTGATGCCCTCAGGTGTAGACTTGGCGCTCGTTGTAACCTCTTGAGGCTGAAAACCCAATTGCATCGCGGCATTAATCGCAACCGTGTCAGCAAGCTCCTCATCAAGCCCGGCTTCTTCCAGCTCCATCGCTGCCGCGTGTGCCGCGACATCAGAGGCAGCTTGCGCATGCCCTGCAGTATTGTACCAGGATGCCGTCTCGAGACCCAGCCCAGCGAACCCGATCACAAGCGGCAATGCAAGGGCAGAAAAAATAGCGATCCCCCCATCTTCTTTTTTGGTGAATTTTTGAAATGAAAAAGCACTGCGGCATATGATTTTCATATTTTTTCCAAATACAGTAATTGTGTTTCAGTGAAAAATTAACGAGAAAAAGTTTCTTCTGTAATAATTTACATATTATGTACATTGTTAAATGATGAAAATCATACATTAATGCGTATATTTATTTTAGAACTTTTTTTGAAATAACTATATTTGTACGTAGTTTTGTATTTAGATGTAGTGCTCATTATGCGAAAATACAGTTCGGTGTAGAAAGCATAAAGCGATTTCAAGCAATGTGGAACCACATAGCGATTAGGAAATCGCGGCAAGACAAAAACTTATAGCGCTGATGCTCACCTTCCGGGCGTCATTCACCCCGCCGCGTCCCGATTGACGCCCCCACGGGCTGCTGCACGGGCGCGCGGATCGGGCTGAAGCGGGAGCGGGCGGCTTCCTTTGCGCCGTTTTTCGGCATGGCGAACACCTGCTTTGATGCCTCCACCATCAGCACTCCGGCCAACCGCCGCGCGTCGATACGCCGTCCAAACCGCTCCACCGCCCCGGAAGAGCGCAACATGAACCGCCGCTCGCTGGGCGGCATATAGAGCGCGGCGGCGCGCGACATCGGGGCCAGCTTATGGTTCTGCAAGATCGCCTCCAACTGTCCGTAAGAAAACGTCCGCCCGATTCCGAACGGCGTCGAATCGCCCCGCGCCCAAATGCCGGAGCGGTTCGGCGCGATCACAATCACCCGCCCCTCCGGCGACAGCACCCGCCAAACCTCATCGAACAGCGCATCGATATGCGTTTCGGTCTCAATGGCATGGGCGATGATCAGGCGGTCGATGAACCCCGTCGGAATAGGCCACGCCCCTTCACTGACCAGCGCGCTCACATTCGCCGCATCGCCGGGCCAGCGTGCCACGCCTTGCTGTGCGGGCATCAGGCACAGCGTCCGCGCGGCGCCCTCCTGAAACGGGCGCAGGAATGGCGCGGCGAATCCGTATCCGGCAACCGTCATGCCCCGCGCATTCGGCCACAGCGTCAGCAAGCTGTGCTGAACCGCCCGCTGCGCCACACGCCCCAAAGCACTGGCGTAGTAAAAATTCCAAAGCGATGTCACATCATGGTGCAAGAGAGGATGCCCTGTTATACAACGTTACAAACTTAGAGAGGATCACGCGATGGTATCTGCCCTTACCGCCCTAGAAACCACAGAAGCGGGTTCATTGAAAATTGTTTCCGTGCCCTGCCTCAATGACAATTTCGCTTATTTGGTGCGTGATGACGTATCCGGCAATGTCGCCGTCATCGATGCGCCGGAGGCCGAACCGATTGAGGCCGCGCTTCACGCCCTCGGCTGGACGCTGACGCATATCTTTATCACCCACCACCACAACGACCATATCGATGGTGTCGAGCGGCTGCGTGAACTTGGCGATATCACCGTTATCGGGTCCGGCGCGGATGCCAACCGCTTGCCGATCCTCACCCATGCCATCACACCCGGCGACACGTGGTCATGGGGCGGGCGGCAAGTGCGTGTGATTGATACGCCGGGCCATACTGTGGGCCATATCGTTTATCATTTGCCGGAGCCGGGGGTTTTGTTCAGCGGCGACACGATGTTCGCGATGGGCTGTGGCCGTCTGTTTGAGGGTACGGCGCAACAGATGTGGAGCAGTTTATGCACGCTCTCCAGCCTGCCCGATGACACCATCGTTTTCTTCGGTCATGAATACACCGCCAGCAACGCTGATTTCGCACTGACCGTTGACCCGCAGAACGCGGCCTTGCACGCGCGGGTCAAAGACGTGATCGCCACCCTCAACAGCGGTGGCCGCACCACGCCAACAACGATAGGCTTGGAGCGTCAGACCAACCCTTTCCTGCGCGCCGCCGCACCCGAAGTCGCCGCGTTGGTGGGGTTGCCGGATGCTGATGCCGAAATCGTCTTCGCCGAAATCCGCCGCCGCAAGGATGCGGGTTGAAACACTTTGGAATGGATTTGATCCTCAAAGATATCTTCCTTCCCCGCATTTGCTGCGGGTTTCTTTCAGCGCATCCCGAAGCGGGCCTTGAAATACGCCTCGGTCCGCTCGTAAGCGTCAATCTTGAAATGCCCGGTCAGCAGTGAGTGCGCTTTGCCCTCATGGCCGGGCGGATTATCGTATTCCGTCACCTCCAAATGCATCCCGAACGCAGCTTTCAGGGCTGCGATATGCGCGGGTTTGGAGGTTGTGTCGCTCTTGAACCGCATTGCGATGGCCGGGCCTTTACGGGCCATCGCCCCGCATGCCCGCGTCACGTCTTCATCGGACATATGCAGCTTATCACTGTTAAACAGCATCGGCAGGGAGGGTTGGCTCGCGACCGCCGCAATCACCGCGTCTTCGGCCATCAGCGGTATCGCAAAACTGCCCGTCAGGCACATCCCGATCACCCCGATTTGCGCGCCGCCCTCGCGTATCGCAATCTCCGCACACAGCGCCCGCATCCACCCCGCGACAGGGCTTTGCGCGCCGCTGAGAAACGCATCGAACTCCCGCCGGATGCACAGCAGGCGCGCCATATTGCGCAGCGTCGTCTTCGTCCCGAAACGCCCCAGCATATGCGGCAGATATATCTTAAAGCCCGCATCGATCAGCCTGTCGGCCAGCGCAAATGTCTTGTCATCAATCCCTGGCAGCTCTTGCAGGATCAGGATCGGCGGGCCGTCGCCTTTCGCGTAAACGTCATGCGTAATCCCGGTACCGCCATCTGCCGGCGCTGAAAATGTGAAGACCGTAACCGCGTCTGTAACCCAATCCGGTTGCATGGCATTCTCCCCGGCAAGAACGCTATCCCCGGCAACTCACACTGGCAAGCCGCCGTTCAATAGAAATCTAACGCGCCCCAAACTTCTGCGGCGGTGGCGTTTTGGATGGTGAGCATATCATCCGCTCCATAGGCAATCCGCATATCATTCCCGGCAGTGGTGACCACAATATCCCGCCAGGTCGTAACGCCGTCAGAGAAAACGATATTGTCGATCCCGGCCTCAAAATCTGTCACCACATCAACACCATCCCCCGCGCGGAACTTGAACTGATCCGCCCCCGCCCCGCCAGTGATAACATCATTCCCTTCTCCGGCGGTCATCAGATCATCACCACCGTCGCCCACCAGCGTATCCGCGCCGCTCTCACCGAACAGCTGATCATCGCCGCTGCCGCCCTTAATGCTGTCATTCCCACTGCCGCCCGTCAGAATATCAACGCCCGCGCGTCCGGTCAGAATATCATCGCCATAATACCCGTAGAGCGTTGCTCCCGCATCATTGGTGCGCAGAACATCGTCATGGTGCGAGCCTTTGACCGTCTCTACCGATACCAACACATCTCCTTGCGCCGCACCCCACAGGCCCGTGCCGGTATGCAGATTGACATTCACCCCGGCATCCGAGGACCAGTAAGTGGCGGTATCATTGCCCGCGCCGCCATCAATGTAATCGGCTCCCTGCGCCCCGCGTAGAATGTCATCCCCATCCCCGCCGAACACGCTGTCATTCCCGCCGAGGCCGCAGAGAAAATTGTCTGCCGCGTTGCCGTAGAGCACATCATCAAAAGACGACCCGCGCGCCAGTTCGATGCTGCTGAAAGTATCGCCTGTGCCGTGACCGCCACTGGCAAATCCGCCCGCCAGATCAATCGTCACGCCCGCATACGAGTTGTGATAATTCACCGAATCCCGCCCCGCGCCCCCATCGATAAAATCCGCCCCCGCTCCGCCTTCAAGGAAATCGTCGCCCGCTTGCCCGAACAAGCGATCATCGCCATCACCGCCGGAAATGAAATCGCGTCCGTCAAAGCCGAACACGATATCGTTTCCCGCGTAAGAAAAAATCACATTATTGTCTGATGTACCGTTTATAAGTTCGCCATCTGAAGTGCCGTAAATGTATTGTGCGTTTGATGGTGCTGTTGTCATTATGAAAATCCTTACCCGTCAAGCTGGTGAAGTAAAGTATATGTGAATTATAAAATTTCTCAATCGGCATTAATTTCTAATTAGTGCGGTAATTTCATGAAGATATGGCGTATTTTATTGAAAAATGTATCGTAATTTCTAAATGATACTCACCTTCTCACTAAGGTCACGTTCGATCAGATGAAGTTATAATCTTACACCGCGAATGCTGTGTTTCGTTCGTGCTGTGATCGGGTGTGGCAAATGGTGTTCCTGTGAACATGGCCACTCAAGGAAAATCGTCTTCAAAACCACTGATTGAGCCGCCGATATTGGAACATCGCTCCTTATGTGACACTGTGCGCGCGAAACAGCTGCCTGAGCAGCTAAGGGGGAATGGAGAAACACATGAGCGACGCACCACTTGGTTTTGAAACACGTATGATTCACGCGGGCGCGGCACCGGATCCGGCCACGGGCGCGCGGCAGACACCAATTTATCAGACAACATCTTTCGTGTTCAACGATGCCGCCCATGCGGCTCGCCTGTTCAGCCTTCAGGAAGTTGGCTACATCTATTCGCGCCTGACCAATCCGACCGTCTCCGTGCTCCAAGAACGCTGCGCTGCGCTTGAGGGTGGTGTCGGTGCGGTTGCGGCGGCGTCCGGCCATGCGGCACAGTTGCTCGCGCTCTTCCCGCTTATGGCGCCGGGATGCAATATCGTTTCCTCGAACAAGCTCTATGGCGGCACGGTCAATCAGTTCGGCCTTGCGATCAAGCGGTTCGGGTGGGACGTGAAATTTGTTGATTTCGATGATGCAGACGCCGTCAGCGCGGCCATAGACGATAAAACCCGTGCCATTTGGTGCGAGTCTCTCGCCAATCCCGGGGGGATCGTTACCGATCTTGAAGCGATCTCCGCTGTTGCCAAAAACGCGGGCCTGCCGCTGCTGGTCGATAACACGATGGCGACCGCCGCGCTCTGGCGTCCCATTGAGAACGGCGCGGATGTTGTCGTCGCCTCAACCACCAAATTCATGAGCGGCAACGGCACGGCTATCGGCGGTATCGTCGTAGATTCCGGCAACTTCAACTGGGGTGCCAGCGGCAAGTTCCCGTCCCTGTCCGAGCCTGCCCCCGAATATCACGGCCTCAACTTCTTTGAGGCGCTCGGTCCGATGTCCTACACCTTCCACAACATCGCCATCGGCTTGCGCGATCTGGGCGGATGCCAGCAACCGCAGAACGCTTTCTACACGTTGCTTGGTCTTGAAACGCTGTCCCTGCGGATGGAGCGCCATTGCGAAAACGCACAGAAAGTGGCGGAATATCTGGAGGGGCATCCGAAGGTGGACTACGTGTCCTATCCCGGCCTGAAATCCTCGCCTTATCATGAGCGTGCCAAGAAATATCTACCCAAAGGCGCGGGCGCGGTATTCACGGTTGGCCTCAAGGGCGGGTATGATGCGGGCGTAAAGCTGGTCGAGAGCTTGGGCCTGTTCAGCCACCTCGCCAATATCGGCGATTCCCGTTCGCTGATCATCCATTCGGCCTCCACGACCCACAGTCAGCTTTCCGACGCGGATAAAGTCGCGGCAGGGGCGGGGCCGGAGGTTGTGCGCCTGTCTATCGGCCTTGAAACCGCCGATGACCTGATCGCCGATCTCGATCAGGCGCTGGCAAAAGCCTGATCGCCGATAACCGCAAATCCCTCTCCCGATTTTCGGGGGAGGATACTATATCAATATCGCCTTCCCCGCACTTGGATGCGGGGTCCCTTTTCGCAGAGGGCGCCGCCCCACAAGACGCCCCCGCATCCGAATGCTGCCAAATGTTTAAAGCGATTCCCGTGGCATTTACGCGAAACCTCTTGGCTCCTGTCATTTCATGTTCTAGCCTTGCCGCATGGGCGAAGAAAAAGTCTTTTTCGATGAGATGAACGGCGCGGGCGATACCAGCCGCGTGCCTTACGGGGGCTACGAGAGCTGGTTCCGGAATGAAGATATTTCGCGCCTGCAAAAGAAATCATCCGAGGCGGAAACGTTCTTCCGGCGCACGGGTATCACCTTCAATGTCTATGGTCAGCAGGAAGCGGATGAGCGGCTGATCCCGTTCGATATCATCCCCCGCATCATCTCGGCCCGCGAATGGGCGCGGCTTGAGAAAGGCATTGAACAGCGCGTGCGTGCCATCAACGCTTTTCTGCACGACATCTACCACCGTCAGGAAATCCTGCGATCGGGCAGGGTGCCTTACAAGCTGATCGCTGACAATGAAGCCTTCCTGCCGGAGATGATGAACTTCACCCCGCCGGGCGGCGTCTACACCCATATCGTCGGCACCGATCTTGTCCGCACAGGCGAGGACGAGTTTCTGGTGCTCGAAGACAATGCCCGCACGCCTTCCGGTGTCTCGTATATGCTAGAAAACCGCGAGACGATGCTGCACCTGTTCCCGGAACTGTTCTCGCAGAACAACGTCCGTCCGGTCAGCGATTATCCGCGCAACCTGCGCCGTTCTCTCTCGGCATCGCCGCCCGATGCATGTGCGGGAACGCCTGTTGTGGCGGTCTTGACGCCCGGTATCCATAACTCCGCGTATTTTGAGCATTCTTTCCTTGCGGATGAGATGGGTGTGGAACTGGTCGAGGGGCATGATCTGCGCATCGAAAACGGGCGCGTGGCGATGCGCACGACAAAGGGCTACAAACCGATTGATGTCCTTTATCGCCGGATCGATGACAATTTCCTCGATCCGATGACGTTCAACCCGGATTCGTTACTGGGCGTGCCGGGCATTATGGATGTGTATCGTGCGGGTGGCATTACCATAGCCAATGCGCCTGGGACCGGGATTTCCGACGATAAGGCGCTTTATTCCTACATGCCTGAAATTGTTGAGTTTTACACGGGCGAAAAGCCGCTGCTCAAGAATGTGCCCACATGGCGGTGCAGCGAGGCGGATTCGCTGACCTATGTGCTGGAGCATCTGGCGGAGCTGGTGGTTAAGGAGGTGCACGGCTCCGGCGGCTACGGTATGTTGGTCGGTCCCGCCGCCAGCAAGAAAGAACTGGCGGAATTCGAGGCGAAACTGCGGGCGCGGCCATCAAATTATATCGCCCAGCCGACGCTGGCCCTCTCAACCGTCCCGATTCTGGCGAAAAAAGGCTTATCGCCCCGGCATGTCGATTTGCGCCCCTACGTTCTGGTGTCGCCCAAAACAATCGACATTACCCCCGGCGGCTTGACGCGGGTGGCGTTGAAGGAAGGTTCGCTGGTGGTCAATTCCAGTCAGGGCGGCGGCACGAAAGACACTTGGGTGCTGGAGGAATAACGCGGGATGTTAGGCAAAACCGCCGGAGGCTTATTCTGGATGTTCCGCTATATCGAGCGGAGCGAGAACATTGCGCGCCTTGTTGATGCAGGCTTGCGCATGGCGCTGACCCGTCCGTCAAACGGACGCGACGAGTGGTCCTCGGTGATCGATACCGCCGCCGTGCGCGAAGACTATCTTGAGCGACACACAGATTTCAGCATGAAAACCGCCATCGATTTCCTGCTGCGCGACCGCGCCAACCCCTCCAGCGTTTTGTCCAGCATCACCACCGCGCGCAGCAATGCCCGGCTGGTGCGCACCGCCCTGACGCGCGAGGTTTGGGAGGCGACCAACGAATGCTGGATCACGCTCAGCGATGTGCTCGCAAAGCCCATACCCGAACGCGAAATACCGGACGTGCTCAGCACAATCCGCAGCCAAAACGCCCAAGTTAGGGGCGCGCTGCACGGCACAATGCTGCGCAATGAAATTTTCAACTTCTGCCGTCTGGGCACATTTTTGGAGCGGGCCGATAACACCGCCCGTATTCTGGATGTGAAATACTACGTGCTGTTGCCATCCGCCGGTCAGGTCGGCTCCTCGCTGGATAATGTGCAATGGGAAACGATCCTGCGCTCCGTCTCCGGTCAACGTTCCTACCGCGCAACCCACGGACCCGATGTGACCACGCGCGATATCGTGCATTTCATGGTCTTCGATACCCAAATGCCGCGATCACTGATCTTTTGCTACAATAAGCTCGCTGATAATCTGGCTTATTTGAAACTGGATGATGGCATCCGGCTCCCCTGCCACGATCTGATTGACGAACAGCGGAAATGGTTGGACAGTTTCAATGTGACGGAGGTTTTCGACAAAGGTCTGCATGAGTTTTTGGACGAGTATAAACAACGCAGCAACAGCCTTGGTCTTCAGATTGAACAAGATTACAGGTTTTATCAGTGACCATGCGCCTGACTATTTCACATCAAACGACCTATACCTATGAAGCGCCGCAAAGCTATGGCCTTGAACGCATTCGTCTTTTCCCGCTCACCGGAGCGACGCAAACGGTCGTGAACTGGAATGTCAGCCTGACAGGGGCCAGTAAGGAAGCGGAATACGACGATCACCACGGCAATCGGATCTGGCTGGCGAAAATTGACAAGGATCAGACATCGCTTATGATCGCGTGTCAGGGCACGGTCGAGGTCGCCCCCGGAAGCGGTGTCAGCAGCCCCAAGCCGGGGCGCATTCCGCTGTGGCATTTCCAACGCCCGACGGCATTGACCCAACCGGGCGCGGGAACCCGTGCTTTGCTCAAAGCGCTGGGCAGCGATTTTGATAACGACATCGCCCGTCTGCACGCGCTATCTGACGTCATTCACAAGCGTATCGCCTACAAAGCGGATGAGACAGGGCCGAAAACCACGGCGGAAGAGGCGCTGAAGGCCGGGGCGGGCGTGTGTCAGGATCACGCGCAAGTCTTCGTCACCGCCGCGCGGACGCTGGGCTTTCCGGCCAGGTATGTCAGTGGTTATCTGATGATGGATGACCGGATCGATCAAAACGCCACGCACGCATGGGCGGAGGCTTTTGTCGATGGTCTTGGCTGGCTCGGTTTTGATGTTTCCAACGAAATCTGCCCTGATGAGCGCTATGTGCGCATTGCGACGGGCTGCGATTACCGCGATGCCGCCCCCGTCACCGGGATGCGCATGGGCGAGGGATCGGAGTCGATGATGGTGGCAATTCAGGTGCAGCAACAGTAAGCACGGCTTAAGCGAAACCGGAATCCCAAACCATGACGTATTGTGTCGGTCTACGCCTGAACAAAGGCATCGTGTTTATGTCTGATACCCGCACGAATGCGGGCGTGGACAATATTTCCGTCTTCAAAAAGATGATGGTCTGGTCAAAGCCGGGCGAGCGTGTGATCACGCTGATGACCGCCGGAAATCTGGCCACGACGCAAGCGGTGGTCAGCCTGCTGGATGAGCGGATGAAAGCGCCGGAGGATCGCAATCCTTCCGTGCTGGAAGCCCCCTCAATGTTTCAGGTCGCGCGGATTATGGGCGAGACATTGCGCGATGTTGTGCAGAAACAGAATGGTGGCAGCGGGTTCGGCGCGACGATGATCGTCGGCGGCCAAATCGCCGGAAGCGAACCGCGTTTGTTTTTGGTCTATCCCGAAGGCAATTTCATCGAGGCGTCTGTGGATACACCGTTTTTCCAAATCGGCGAAACCAAATACGGTAAGCCGATTATCGTCCGCGCCTATGATCCCGACATGGGCTTTGAAGATGCGATCAAGCTGCTGCTGGTGTCGTTCGATTCGACCATTAAAGCCAATCTGTCCGTTGATTTGCCGATTGATTATCTCGCTTATGAGGCGGGGAGTTTTAAGGCGGATGAGGCGGGAAGGATCACTTCTGATGATCCGTATTTTCAGTCAATTTCAAGCGGATGGGGGGATGCGCTCAAGACGGCGTTTCATTCGCTGCCGAATTTTAAATTCTAAAAACACGAGGGGAGGATTACGCGATGGATGAAAAGTTGTTTGATGTGGGGCTGGCCAAGCGCAAGGCAACACTCGGCGCTGAATATGTCGAGAAAAACCTCGCCGCCGCCGATGAATTCACATTGCCGTTTCAGGAAGCGATGACGGCGTGGTGCTGGGGTTTCGGCTGGGGCGATGAGACAATCGATGCGAAAACCCGCTCGATGATGAATCTGTCGATGATCGGTGCGCTGGGCAAGATGCATGAGTGGGAAATTCACTGTCGTGGCGCGTTGACGAATGGCGTCGCCAAAGAAGAAATCCGCGCGATCATCCATGTGATCGGAATCTATTGCGGCGTGCCGCAATCCCTCGAATGCTTCCGCGTCGCGCGTAAAGTGCTGGAGGAAGCGGGCGAGTTGTAGAGGCCCGTCTGGTTTAGAGACGTTCGCGATCAGGTTAAGCCAAGTTGATTGCGAATGACTCTACCCGGTGTTGAAAAGCTCCGGCGGTGACTTACGGAATGCGGGGTGGGATCAGCCGTTCTTCGGTGTGAGGCCCGCGACGGCGAGGATGTTAACCACTTGCTTCTTCCACAGGGCCGCATCCCCGTGCGTGCGCGCGGCGGTGGAGAATTTTTCGCGGGTTGTGTTGTCGCTGAGGATGCGGCGGGCGGCGTCGGTTACGGCGTCTGTATCCGTGCCATCGACCACGAAACCTGTCTGCCCGTTCACAATCGCCTCCGGTGCGCCGCCCGCGTTGCCGGAGATCGTGGGCAGGCCGACGAGGGCGGCTTCGAGATAGGTGATGCCAAAGCCTTCACGCTCCTGAATGACCTGGCGGCCCGGTTGGAGGAACAGGTCGGCGGTGCTGAGAAGGGCGGTTTTTTGGCCCCCTTCGTCGATGCGTCCCAAAAACTGGACCGGGGCGTCGGTTTCGTCAGCGATTTTCTCCAGCCGCTCGCGGTCGTCGCCGATGCCCGCTATGGCGAGTTTGATGTTCGGGAAATCGGTTCGTAAGGCTGCGGAGGCGCGGATGGCTTGATCGATGCCTTTCCAGTCGATCAGGCGGGCGAGGACGACCAGGCGCGGGCTGGCCGTGCCCCACATCCCCTCCGCCCACGCGGTATCTTCGGCCAGCGCGGGCGGATGAGGGTAGACGGGCGGATGGATGATCTCGACGCGCATTCCGTCGGGCAGGGCGGGGGTGACGCGACCCACCGTCTCTTGTGAAACACAGATCAGGGCTGTCGCGGCGGCCAGTGCCTTGCGGATGCGGACCCGCTTTGAGGGGGTATCGAGGAATTCGTTGCCGTGCCCGTAGATGACCAGCGGGCAGGGGAGGCTGGCGGAGACCAGCGGCTCCATGCTTTTCCATGTGTCGAGATAGACCGCATCGACGCCGCCCTTGCGGACCAGCTGTTTCAGGCGGCGCGCCTTTCGCCAGCGGCGCAGGGGACGGGGACCGGAGAAGCGCTCGACCTTATAGGGGCGCGCGGGATCGGTGGCCGCGTCGCCCGCGTCACCATCGGCCAGCACCAGCACCTGATGCCCTGCCCATGCGAAATGCTCGGCCAGACCGCCCATGAGATTTTGGATGCCACCTGTTCGGGGCAGGAAGGCTTGGGCGCTGATGATGATCATGGTTGGCTCGCGGTGAGGATCGTATACGTCCCTCTTACAGGGGAGTGAGGCGGGGGTGAACGGGAAAATTATACAGCACGAGCGGATAGCGCCTTATCTCGATATACGAAGTTGACCGTGAGGCTTTTCTGATTATTGTAATAGTATAACATATCAGAAGAATCTCACAGGATACAGTTATATGAAATCTGCACTCTACACGGCTTTAGCTTTCACGGTTCTGGCAAGCCCCGCATTGGCCGAGGACAAGCGTCATGCTGACGCGCACGAGCATGGACATGGTATGTTTCAGATGGTGATCGAGGATGATCATGCCGTAATCGAAATGACTGTTCCGGCGTTTGATATCGTCGGTTTTGAGCACGCCCCATCGACTGCCGCGCAGCGGGTTGCGATGGCTGAAGCGGCTGGCACCCTGAGCCGCCCGGATGTTCTTTTCGCAATGCCTGACGATGCGGGTTGCGCCGTCGGGCAGGTTGAGATTGGATTCGGGGCGACGGGAGGGCATCGTCATGAGCATGGGGAAGATCACGATGATCATGACGAGGGCAAGCATGACGAACACGATCATGACGCCCACGATGATCATGACGATCACGAGAAAGAAGAAGAGAATCATTCGGAGGTGACGGCATTCTACCGCCTCGCTTGCGATAATCCCGGCGCTTTGAACCGGATCGGGTTTACGTTTTTCGAGGCATTCCCGAATGCGGAGGAATTGGAGGTGGTTATTCTATCAGCCACAGGGCAGAGTGCGGGCGAAGTCGATCGGAAAGAGACGGTTTTCGAGATTGAGTGATCCTGAATATGCCTTGAGTATCCGCGATGCCGCCTTCTCATGGGAAGGTGGTTTCGGGATTGAGATTGCGGGTTTTGACTTGCAAGCGCGGGAGCGTGTTTTGTTGCTGGGGCCGTCTGGGGGCGGCAAATCCACCTTTTTGAACCTTGTTGCAGGGATCACGACGCCCTCGCGGGGGCAGATCAATGTGCTGGGAACTGATATTGCCCGCCTGCGCGGGGCACGGATTGACCGGTATCGCGTGGATAGCTTTGGCATCATCTTTCAAATGTTCAACCTGCTGCCGTGGCTGTCAGCCATCGATAATGTGCTTGTCCCGCTGCGGTTTTCGTCCCTGCGCCGGAAACGTGTGACGGATGCGCGGGGCGAGGCGGCGCGGCTGTTGGGCGCGTTGGGGATTGACGGGTCGTTGTTCGATCAGCGGGCGGGAACGCTGAGCGTGGGCCAGCAGCAACGTGTTGCCGCCGCCCGTGCCTTGATCGGCGGGCCGGGTATTATTCTCGCCGATGAGCCGACATCGGCGCTCGATAGCGCGAATGCGCGGGCCTTTCTGGATTTGCTTATGGCTGAGCTTGAGACGGCGCAGGCCGCACTGCTGATGGTGTCGCATGATGAAGCATTGGCTGATGCGTTTGATCGTGTAGTGCGGCTGGATGAGATCGCCCGCGTGACCGGGAGTGTCGCCGCATGAGCCTGTTGCGTCTCGCCCTTTTATCGTTGTGGAATCGCCGCCTTACCGCGATCCTGACAATTCTCGGCATTGCCCTCTCTGTCACGCTGTTCCTGTCCGTTGAGAAGTTGCGTAACGGGGCGCGGGAGAGTTTTGCGAACACGATTTCTGGTACGGACCTGATCGTGGGCGCACGGGCGGGGGATGTGCAGCTTTTGCTCTATTCGGTCTTTCGCATCGGCAATGCGACGAATAATATCACATGGCAAAGCTATCAGGAGATCGCCGCGCGCCGTGAGGTGGATTGGATCGTGCCGATTTCACTGGGCGACAGCCACCGGGGCTATCGCGTCGTCGGCACGACGCCCGGTTTCTTCGAGCATTACCGCTATCGCCGCGATACCGGCCTGCGCTTCACGGCGGGGGAGGCGTTCGGCGACCTGTTCGACACGGTGATCGGCGCGGACGTTGCG
>CALFAK010000148.1 GCA_937948985.1 uncultured Neomegalonema sp.
CGAAATCCACCGGATGCCGCCCGCGATCCCTGTGACCGGGCGGCTTTCCGGGCCGCATCGGGGCGATGTATTTGCCCGTCTCAGCACGAACCGCCAGCCTTTTCGCCTCCCACCGCGCCAGCCTCCGCGCCTGTTTCGGCACATCCTCCAGCGCCACATGCAAAGCCCGCAATCGCCGCATCAAATGCGCCGCGCTGACCGCATCATCGGGCGAGATCACGACAACAGGCTCAAACACCTGCACCTCGTCAAAAAACCGGATGCGTGGCACAGGTTTGCGCCCCTTCACGGAGGATCGCGGCTTGAAAGACTTGCGCGCATCAAACAGCGCGAATGCCGGAATCCGGGCAGAAACATCGCCCGAAACGCGCGGAATCGCGGGCACAGGCCCGCCACGCGGCACGGCCATACCCGCCTCAATCTTGAAAACAACTTTCACAACAACCAGCAACCGCCGAAACGCCGCTTCAGCAGGTCGCAAAACCCGCCAAATTCCGGTCCGCACATGTCTAGGCAGCACACCACCGTCGCCCGCCATAACGAGCAACGCGGCTACCATCCGCACCAGCGCATCGCGTTGACGATCTATGCCCAGGGTCCAGTCCATGTAGCGCTAAATATGTCCTTCTCAGATACCAATTAAGCATCAATAAGAACTATATAGGAACATATGTCAAGCGCACGCTGAAAACTACGTGAAAACTTCTGTTCATTTTTCTCCGCGCCGGGCTGCGGTGTGCGCGCGCATGAAAAAACCCGCTCCGGCATGAAACGGAACGGGCTTACAGGTGGTGGTTCGTGAAAAAATCAGCGTGTGATCTGCCAAGGGGCGGAGGCGGAGGAACGACAGATTTGGCCCAATGCTTTTTCAACCTGACCGTTGGTCACGACAGATGTCTCATAGCTGCGGCATTCTTGGCCGCCTGTGCCGGTCGAAGCGGGAATGACGCTTTGATAGGAAGGCTGCGCATAGCTTTGCGTTGTCACAGTATCGTAGCTTGTGGCCGGTGCACTGTAAGTCGCCGGGGCGGCAACCGACTGATAAACCGACGAGGTGGTCACAGCGGGTGCGCTGGGCAGTGTCGTATATGAAGGGGCCGCATATGTCTGCACTGCCGGGGATGCAACGCTGTATGAAGGCGTGCTGTAAGATGGGGCGGATACGGAGCCTACCTGATAAGCGGGCGAGCTGATCGCCGGCGATGCCAAAGCGGGGGTCGTATAGCTTGGCACGGACAGCGATGGCGCGCTCAATGTCGGCGCTGAGACGCTGTAGCCCGGCAGGCTGACCGAAGCGGGTTGGACAAAGCCACCGTTAACCGTTGGCAGGCCTGCCGAATAACCCGTTGTCGAATATGTCGGTGCCGCCACGGAATAAGACGGGGTGGATACGGTCGGGATCGCGCTGTACGCGGCGTTACCGGCAGATGATATACCATTGTTGACGGATGAAACGGCGGAGTTGATGCCGGAACCGATCGTGTTGAACGGGTTGAGCGCGGGCACACCCGGCGCGTTGCTTGACGCGCAGCCACTGACAAAAGCGGCGACGCTGAGAAGGGCGAGGGTGGTTTTGATGGTTCTCGACATATCATGTTCCTTGCGGTGCAAAAGCGGGGAGGGGGTGACGGGGCGCTTCTCGCCCCGTCATTTCAGCAATCTGCTAGCGCGTGATCGACCAGGGTTGGCCCGGACCTTCGCGGCAAACGATGCCGGACAGCGGTTGGACGCCACCGGCTACCGCGACTGACGTCTCGAATGTACGGCATTCACGCGCGCCGGCGGCCGCATAAATCCGGTTCAGGCTGCCGGGTGCCGATGTGGCCGCAGGGGTTGGCGTCGCAACCGACTGGCCCGGTGCATACGCGTAGTATGATCCGTCCGCGGCATAGGTAATGCCGGGCTGAACAGCCGTGGAATAGGTCACGCCCGGTTGAGCCGCACCTGTGGCAACCGTGGCAGCAGCGGGATCAGGTGTGGCCAAATACGAAGTCACAGCGCTTGCCGCATAATTCGTACCGATACCGCCCAGCGTTGCGCCGATTGCAGAGCCGCCTATCGATGCGGCGGAGGAGCCGATGCGATCGCTGAGCGCGTCAGCGGCAACGGTGCCGACACTGGCACCAACCGTTGTGCCAACCGTACCGAAGATCGGATTCACCGATGGCGCCGCCGCAGCTGGTGCCGCTGCGACCGCCGTTCCAGCAGGCGCGGCAATCCCAACCGCAGGTGTGGTAACCCCCACGGTTGGCGCGGCCAATGCGACACCGGGTGCCGTCACGGCTAAACCGGGTGCGGTTGCGGTAATGCCGGGTGCTGTTGCGGTAACTGAAGGGACACCGGGTGCCGAGGGTCCAACCGCTCCGCCCGCGCAACCGGATACGAAAAAGCCTGTGGTAAGCAAAAGGGCGGTGACGGGCGATTTTAGCATAGCTATTCTCCTTTGAGGTTATCAGTCTGTGTTTTTTGCTGGGGAATGTGATGGACGTTTTGAGAAAACCCGCGCGCGAATTCGCAGATTGCGACTCGGCTTGTGAATCGTAATCAGGGCAGCGACAGCAGAACCATTACGGCGACGGTTCGTTTTCGGCTTGAAAACTGGGAATTCATGGCAGGCAGCATTTTTGAAAACATCCGGCATCATTGTCGTGCCGTATACATTTCAAGCGCTATGCCATTGTTTGGATCAGCGATGCTTCATGAAATAAATAATGGTTTCGCACATCTTAAAGCGGAATAATGCGCGCGTGTGCGTCAACAGATCTTTGGAATCAATACATAAAAAAAGCCCCGGCGGAACCGGGGCCGAAGTCGGGGAGGGTATCTGTGATCCAACCGGATGACAGATGGTCTTGAAGCGATTGAACGGATCAAACGCTTCAATAGAGAATTTAGTGTCATCCGCGATCAGGCTTAGCCATAGAGTGTCAGAATTCACGCAAGTCTTGGCGGGAATTCTGACCCGGGTTGATCGTGAATGACTCTAGCCCGCCATCTGCTGAGGGCGCATATCCGATTTGCTGATACCTGCGACAGACACAGGCTTCTTCATCGCATCGCGACGGAACGGCTCGCCGAGTTCCTGGTTGAGAACACATTCGATGAAGGTGGTCACGCCATCTTCCATCTGCTCTTTCACGGCGGTGCGCAGCGCATCGGTCAGCGCTTCTGTACCGCGAACCTGAACACCTTTAAGGCCACAGCCTTCAGCGATTTTCGCGTATTCAACGCCGAGGTTCAGCTCGGTGCCGACGAAGTTGTCCTCAAACCACAGCGTCGTGTTGCGCTTTTCGGCACCCCACTGATAGTTGCGGAAGATCACCATCGTGATCGGAGGCCAGTCGTTGCGGCCACAAGCCGTCATCTCGTTCATCGAGATGCCGAACGCACCATCGCCCGCAAAGCCGATTACGGGCAGATCAGGACGACCGATTTTCGCGCCCAGAATCGCTGGCAGGCCATAGCCGCAAGGACCGAAAAGGCCCGGCGACAGGTAACGGCGACCCTTCGGGAAGGACGGGTAAGCATTACCGATCGCGCAGTTGTTGCCAATATCAGAGGAGATGATCGCATCCTCAGGCATTGCCGCCTGAATCGCGCGCCATGCCTGACGGGGTGACATACGATCCGGCTCACGGTCGCGCGCACGCTCGTTCCAGTTGGTGCCCGGATCATCATCCTCGTGATCCATCGAGCTGAGTTCTTGCGCCCAACGCGATTTCGTGTCGGCAATCAGGTTTTTGCGGTCTTCACGGCCCGCATCACCCGCTTTTGGCGACAGCTGCTCAAGAATCTGATCAGCAACCATCTTCGCATCACCCTGAATGCCGACGGCGACCTTCTTGGTCAGGCCGATGCGGCTGGAGTTGATGTCGACCTGAATGATCTTCGCGTCTTTCGGCCAGTAATCGATTCCGTAACCGGGCAGGGTCGAGAACGGGTTGAGGCGCGTGCCGAGCGCCAGAATAACGTCAGCCTTAGCGACCAATTCCATCGCCGCTTTCGAGCCATTGTAGCCGAGCGGTCCAACTGACAGCTGGTGGTTGCCTGGGAACGCGTCGTTGTGCTGGTAGTTACAGCAAACCGGAGCTGTCAGCTTTTCGGCCAGAGCCGCCGAAGATTCAATCGCGTTACCGAGGACGACGCCCGCACCGTTCAGGATGACAGGGAATTTCGCCTCAGAAAGCAGTTTAGCGGCTTCGGAGATCGCTTGCTTGCCGCCGGATGGCAGCTCAAAGCGTACGATCTGCGGAAGCTCAATATCGACAACCTGCGTCCAGTAATCGCGCGGGATGTTGATCTGTGCCGGAGCGGAGCCGCGCCATGCCATTTCGATGACCCGGTTCAGCACTTCCGCCATACGCGAAGGATCGCGAACCTCTTCCTGATAGCAGACCATGTCCTCAAACAGTTTCATCTGTTCGATTTCCTGGAAACCGCCCTGACCAATGGTCTTGTTGGCCGCTTGTGGCGTGACCAACAGCATCGGGGTGTGGTTCCAGTAGGCTGTTTTAACAGGTGTCACAAAATTGGTGATGCCGGGGCCGTTTTGCGCGACAGCCATGCACATTTTTCCGGTCGCACGGGTAAAGCCGTCTGCGATCATCCCGCCGGATGTTTCGTGAGCGCAGTCCCAGAAGGTGATGCCTGCGGCGGGGAACAGGTCCGAGATCGGCATCATGGCCGAGCCGATAATTCCAAATGCGTGTTCGATGCCGTGCATTTGCAGCACTTTGACGAACGCTTCCTCGGTGGTCATTTTCATTAGTCAGATCCCTCTGATTACAGCAGGTCATACAGTTGGCGCGATGCCGCGACTCGCAATAGGTTGCGTTACATCGCTTCATTTGTGGTGATATAGCAAAAAAACGAGACTCTGAATATCAAAATTTTAATCACACGACACTATAGTGACGAACAAGCCGCCTGTTCTAGCGCCAAACGAGCCTTTGGGTGAGGCCAGATATCGTTCAGAGCGCCAGTATTAGTGTACTTAGCGCAATCGTGCTGCAGATTAAAGCATGTGATCCCGCAGGTAGTGGGTCAGTTTGAATTTATTTTCTTTTTGTACGGACCACGGGATTTAGGTGCTGGTGCATCGGCGTAGATCAATCCGACAATATCTTCAAGCGTCCAAAGGCTATCAGCGATACCAGCTTCCATCGCGGGCGTTACCTTGAGCGTTTGATGGATGCGAACGAAATTGTAAAACATGAAGTGAAGCGCAACCGCGTGAATGTGGTTCTCAACTTTTTTGCTGAAAGCGTTGGTAAGGCGGGTAAAGCGGCGCATGTGCATACGCATCGTGAGATTTTGGCGCTCAACGTGCGAAGTCGAAACCAGCGTCTTTTCAGGCTCGCCAGAAATTTTGACTTTTTTAGCGCCCGTGCATTCCGCTGGCGAGTATTTGCGCTCGTGAGATTTGCCCGCCCCGTCTGGTGAACCGTAATGCTTGACCAGCATAGCGTAATCTACATCGCCACCGAATGCGCCTTCAACCGCTTCCAGATAGGCTTTGTGGCCGTCTGTAGTGAGTTGAACGCGGTTGGCGAGGCGTGATTGCAGGTCTTCCATGAATGCCGCTGCATATTCGCTATCGCGACCACCGACCATGTAGGACACGATCAGCTTGCTTTCGCTGTCAATCGCCGTCCACGTCCAGGTATCGCCAGCGTCTTCCGGTGCAGCCTTGGCCGTCTTCACGTTCTTCTGTTTCGCGTAGGTGAACGACCAGATTTCATCGCACTGGATAACCGACGCCTTGACGTTGCGAACGATGTTGTAGTGATAATCTGCGCAAGCCTTGCCCGCGTCGATCAACAGCTTATTGACCGTGTTTTTGGACACGTCAGCGAGGCGCGATGTTGCGCGAATGCTCATACCTTCACAAAGACATTTGAGAATTAGAGTGCGGGATTTCATGTCTAGTTTGTTCATGTGACTTTATCGCAAAGAAATTACGCCAAGTCAAGCATGTCGGTCATTTTAAAGAGTAGATTTAATTGGACATTGACACTATGTTCTGCTATGCTAAACATGAATAATGAAGGTTAGATACGTTGATAAAAAGCACAGCCTTGTTGAAACAGATCAAGCGCATAAGCTCCGACTGCCTGTCGATATCGTGCAGGCTGCGCGGCGAAAGATTCGTATTTTGCGGCGCGCCGCTGATGAGCGTGATTTGTATGCAATGAAAAGCCTTCACTACGAGAAGTTGGTGGGGGATCGCAATGGGCAGCGTTCAATTAAGCTGAACGACCAATGGAGACTAATTCTCTCCATTGACCGCGATTGCGACCCACTTGAGATAGACATCGTTGAAATTAGTAAACACTACGAATGATGGAGGCAGTTATGGAACCGATTTTTGACAACTTTGCTGAACCTCCGGGTGAGATCATCAAAGAAGAAATGGAAGCACGAGGATGGGCACAAACCGACCTCGCCTTTATTTTGGGCTACTCTGAGCAGACGATAAATAAGCTGATGAACGGCAAGTCTGGGATTACCGCAGACATGGCAAAGGCTCTTGCGGAAGCGTTCGGAACATCAGCAGAGCTTTGGGCGGGCCTTCAAAAAGATTGGGAGTTGCGTTGCGCTCGCGAACCAGATCAAGCAATTAAAGCGCGCGCGCTGATGCAAGGAGCGTATCCTGTGCGTGAAATGATTAACCGTGGCTGGCTTGATAAATCCGAGCAAAGCGTCCTCGAAATGCAGTTTATGAGGTTTTTTGAGGTTAATCGCCTAGAAGATATAGAGCACCTTGAGTTTGCCGCAGCGGCGAAAAAAACGGTCGAAGCTGAACATACGCCTGAGGAGTTGGCTTGGCTATTTAGAGTCCGGCACGTCGCCAGAACAATCAATATACCCAAATATGATGAGAAACTTCTTCAGGCGTCATTAGGCGAGCTGCGGGCGCTGATGCTCGATCCTGAAGACATCCGACATGTTCCAGAATTACTAGGAAAATGCGGGGTGCGATTTGTAATAGTGGAAAAAATTGGAAACTGCAAAATCGACGGGGTTTGTACATGGTTAAACGATGATGAGCCGGTCATTGGGCTAACAACCCGCCACAACAGGTTGGACAACTTTTGGTTCGTGCTTCGCCACGAAATAGAACACGTCTTATGGGGGCACGGGAAAGGGACGAAAGGCATAATTGACGATCTCGATGGAGAGGGCGCATCTGACGGCGAAGGCGTGGCAGAGGAAGAGAGAATTGCGAACTCTGCGTCCTTGAACTTTGCGCTGCCCCGTGAGCGCCTCATGTCGTTCTACAACAGGAAAAAGCCATACATCTCTGAACGCGATGTTATCGGATTTTCTAGTGTATCCGAGGTCCATCCCGCGATTGTCGTTGGGCAAATTCAATACATAAAAAATGACTATGCTTGGCTAAGAAAATGGCTTGTCAATATTCGCAAACACCTTTTTCCCGCCTCTATCGTTGATGGATTTGGTGAAACTGCGAACGTCTCACTTTAGGAGAAAATAAGATGGCTACGAAAGACGAGCAATCGGCTGAAATTCTAGACCGTTACCTTGATGAGGTAAACGCCGATCCAGTTTCGCTTGATGAAGTCGCAGATTGGGCGCTACGAGAAGGCTTGTATCGCCCCGAACCTCAAGATGTGCGTAAGATGTGCCGAGCTGCCATCGCGAGTGGCGCGCGCGCTCAGAAGCGTTTTGATGGAAAACGATGGTATAGAGCCAAGCACTCAGTCCGAACAAATGTTGGAGGCGTTCAAATGAGCCTTTGGGCGGATATCGACAAGAATGCATCTCGTGGCTTCATGGAGAAATCCATCGGACAGCGCCGCCGGAGCGTGGTGGATGATTGTTTTCAGATGAAAATGGATGCCGATCACTTTAATGAAGCAAATCCTGATAAGGAGCCTATCCAGCCTGTCCTTGATTTCTCAGACGACGTGAACGAGCGGGAAGCATCTCAAATACTCGACGGCAAAAAGACGGGCTAATCGCTTTTTTTCCACCGCGCCGCCGCCGCCGCATGCGCGATCTCGGATCGCTGTTCAGGAGTGAGAAGTTTTGCTCGCGCAACACCACCCTTCAATCCACCTTTACGAGCGCGTATAATCGTGGAAGCCTCACGATCGGAGGATTCACCTGTCGCAATATCCACAATCGACTTCGCCAACTGGTTGGCATCGCGCGGGCGCTTCGGGCGTTTGATCTCATCTGCCATATTGAAAATATGGCATGGGTCAGTGACAATTCCAAGGCTTGTCAATCCGGTGGATTTTCAAACTGACCCACTACCATCCCGCAGATATATCAAAACAGCGGCGATTCAACGCAGATGAGAGTAACCGTCAGCGGTCTTGCTCGTCAGGGATAACAGGGCCGGATTGCGCGAGCGTTTCATAGGCCAGCCATTGCGGTAAACAGCTGATCCAGTCCTGCCGCGAAAGACGCGCGCCCGTTTTGGTGTAGACGGGCAAAAAATGACCCTTTCGTACATTCGCGATGATTCCGGCTTGCGGCAGGCGGGTGGGTTTGCCGTTGATAAAGATGACACGAACCTCACCGCCGAAATAGCGGGCCGTGCCGGATAATGTGGCGGGTTCGACCTTCGGGTTGGTGATGATGCGATAGCTCACCTGCGCGGCATTACCTGCCGTTGTCAGCATTACAGCGGCCAAAAAGACCATCACTTTCACTCGAACCATGTCATCGCCCCCAACGCACTTGACCTATCCACAGGCGGAGCCTTGCGGCAAGCCCAAACAAGGTTGCGGCGTAAATGCCAATATGCTTTTTACAAACCGCATTTTTGGAAAAGGGAGGTTTGTATGCAGAGTACCGGGACACTTTCCACACCAACGCCGATATCCGAAACGGCCCGTTTGGCGCGGTTTTTCGATGAGGAAGGCGTGACTGAAGCCAGTGTGTTGCAAGCGGTCGATCTGATTTTGCAACGGACAGATGTGTTCCTGGATGACGCGCTTGCGGTTACGCGGCAGAAGGCGGGTTTTGAATCGGCCTGCAAAGCGGGATGCGGGTTTTGTTGTCATACGATGGTCACTGTGGCCCCGCCCGAAGCGTTTTTCGTCGCGCACCATATCGGGGCGCATTTTGATGATCAGGCCCGCAATGCCCTCAAAGAAAAAGTTACCGCTTATGCGCGGCGGACGCAAAAGATGGACGGGGCGCAGCGATATATGAAGCGTGAATCGTGCCCCTTTCTGCGCGAAGATGACTGGTATTGCGGCTTGCATAAGGCCCGCCCGCTTGTGTGCCGCGCGATGCATTCCGGCTCTTTGTCCGATTGCAAAGCCGCTTATGAAGCCCGCGATGCGAACATGCCCGCGCCGACGATGGCGATATTCTTCAAAAACACAGAAGCCTATATGAGCGCCTATATCTCTACCCTGCGCCCGCGCGGGCTGGCGGTTTATCCGGTCGAGCTGGCCGGGGCGCTTTCTGTGATCTGGCGGGAGGAAGATGCGTTTGCGCGCTGGCTGGACGGCGCGGATATTTTCGCCGATGCAAAGCTGCCTGTGCCACAGACGGAGCGGGTGATTGAAGTTACCCGTGATCAGGCCGGACCATAAGTCACCGGCACGGACATGCGGGTATGGGATTAACGATACCCGATATTCTGTGGCCGTATAATTCTCAAATGTGATCCTCACTACATTTGCAGCCTTCCGGTTGTGCAAAATGACCCCTGTAAGCGGTCATTTGTACGCAGGCCGCATGTGTAAGGAGTATCGCAGTGTTTGAGTTCGCAGAGCATAAAGCCGCTATCCCCGTCGCTTTTGGCGTGTTGTCGGGCATCATCAGCACCTTCGCCTACCTGCCCTATATCCGCGACACCATCGCGGGCCGGACACAGCCACAGCGTGCGTCTTGGTTGATCTGGTCCGTGCTTGGGTCCATCGCATTCTTCTCGCAAGTCTACGAGGGGGCGGGGGCGTCGCTCTGGTTTGCGGGGGTGCAGGTCAGCGGGACGATAGCCGTCTTTCTGCTGTCGATTTTCCTCGGCGTTGGCGGATTTCTCAGCCGCCGCGATTGTGCGGTGTTGATCTGCGCGGCTATGGGGCTGGTGATCTGGTATTTTACCGAGACGGCGATCTACGCCCTTATTATCACGATCAGCATCAGCTTGCTGGGCGGCGCGGTGACGGTGGTCAAAGCCTATCAGGACCCGGACAGTGAGACGATGTCGACATGGTTGCTGTCTTTCATCGCCGCGACATGCGCGATTGTCTCGGTCGGCACGCCCGACGGGGTCATCCTCGCCTATCCGCTGTACCTGTTCACCCTGAACGGCGCGATTGTCGGCGCAATGGTGCTGAGCCGGATGCGGGCTGCGGCCGATGGACCAATCATGCCAAGCGCATCCTTGCGAAAGCCGCACGATCCGGCGCCCGTTCGCTAATTGTTTCACGTGAAACATAGCTGATGGCAACGAAAAGCGTATTCAAGGCGAGACACCGGACTCGCCTCAAAGCTGCGCGATTCAGATTATCACAACAATATCAACACGTTGAGAAAATCCACCCGATGCCATAACAGTAACCCTGTCTTACGCGGCGATGCCTGAACCACGCCACAACAGCACCTCCCCGCAGCCAAACCGGCACGCACAGGTGCCAGTCAGTACGCAACAGCGCCAAACTCGCCTTGCGCGGGAGTGGCCCGCTGACGCCTGACAGCGCAGATGAAATATTGTGATAGAGCGCAAGGCTTCTCTTGCGGCGATAGAAATTCCATCACTAAGATTCTCTTTATCCGCAATCTCAACCAAGCTGCACATCCTCCATTTAGATGTGAATACTTTCTGCCACGCGCTCTACGGAGCCGCGCAGCGGCGACACGCGCTCGCTCGCCCCACGGCGGGCGCGTTCTGCGCGAAGCGCAGTCCACTCCCGCCCTCGCGAGCGCTTATTTTGGCCAACGATAAAGTCAACCGCCGAAAGCCTTCGCGAGAGCGTTTGCGAGTTGCGCTGAAAATGTGATGATGCCGCCATCACCGAGGGTTTGCCGCGTTGCCTTCAAATTTTCCTCCGCCCAACGCTCCGCCTCCGTGGTGAGGGCATCGAGATAGCTGGTTGCGCGTTCTGACGGGCCGATGATATGCACGCCCAAAATCCAGCACCGCACCCGCTAATTCGTTCACGGTCACTTCAAATCACCTTAACCCTTTTCCTCTAACATCCCGCTCCGGAATACAGGAGGCGATGATGGCGAGATCTTTAGCGGTGATAATGACAGCGGCACTTGTCTTGAGTGCCTGTTCACAATCAGGCGCGCCTGTAGCCGGGCTTGAGGCGGCGGCGGCGAAGCCGGATACAGCGCTGGGCCGGTGTCAGGGCGCCAACTGGCACGCGACTGGATATCAGCATGGCATCTCCGGTTTCTCCGCCAAAGCTCTGAAGGCGCTCAGCGCAACCTGCGAAGGCGTCGGGGTCAAGGTCAACCGTCTCGCCTATTCCACCGGGCGGCTGGAGGGGCTGACGCTGTTTTGCACCCCTGAAAACGGCTATGCCCGCGCTGTGGCTGGCCAACCGCCCAAGCATAACTGCCCGCCCGCTTTGGCTAAAGATTTCGAGGCCGGCTATGCAAACGGCCTCGCAAAACAGGGCTGACAGGCACGCGGGGCATCGTTCAGGGTGATCGCTTGAAAGCGGGAGTCGATCTACCAGCGTCATTGTCGGGCTTGTCCCGACAATCCAGAGGTGTAATTAGAGAGGTTGTGCTGTTCCGGATCGTCGGAACAAGTCCGACGATGACAATTTCCAATCTGTAAAGCGACTTCACAGCAGGTGATTTTAACAGTTCGGCTCTTCAAGCGATTGCCGTGGGGCATCGTTTACCTTGATTGATAGTTTTAAATCGGGATAAAAGATTGATCACCCATATCACAGCAGCTACCTTGAGGAGAAAGCTGAAAAGCTACTATCAAGGAGATTATCGTGGATATTCCGGGCAATACCTCAACGACGGTTACCCTGCTGCCGGGGCAATCGCTGACATCTGACATCGATACCACCGGCGATGTCGATTACCTCCGCACCACATTAACGGACGGGATTACGTACCGCTTCTTGCTCAGCTCACCGGACGGATCATTTGATCCCAGCATTCAAGTCAGAAGCTCGAACGATTTTTTTCGCGATGGCGCTTCCAGCACATCCGTCCCGAATGTGGCCTTCTCTTATGCGGCGAATGAGGACGGCTTGTTCTTCGTCAGAATATCCGAAGTCGGCAACAATGTTGCGGCACCCTATACGGTGCAAATTATCGGCGGCGACACGATCACCAACAGCTTTTCCAACACCAGCACTTTCGTCTCCGCCGGTACAACGCTGAATTCGGCATTGGAAGTGGTCGAGGATGTCGATGTGGTTGAGACCACGCTTGTAAACGGGCTGACCTATCGCTTTGTGCTCAGCTCGACCGACAGCACATTCGACCCGAATCTGGTGATCCGCAATTCAAGTGGTTCATTGCGTGCCAGCGAATCCAGCACTGCGGTGTCCACAGTGGCACGAACTTATACCGCTGAAAGCGATGGTTCCTTTTTCATCGCCGCCTCAGATATCGGAGCGGATTTTGACGGTGATTACGCACTTCAAATCATCGACGGCGACACCATCACCAACAGCTTCACCAACACACAAACCGCCCTCGCGGCGGGCGATACGCTTAATTCCGCGATTGATGTTGAGGGTGACGCCGATGTGGTAGAAACCCAACTTGTGGACGGCATTACCTATCGGTTTGTGCTCAGCTCACCGGATGCCAATTTCGATCCGAATCTGCAAATCCGAAACTCAAACGGCTCGCTGCGGGCCAGCGAGTCCAGCTCTTCAGTCTCTACCGTCGCGCAGACTTATACGGCTGAAAGCGATGGCTCGTTTTTTATCTCAGCGGCTGATAACGGCAATAACTTCGCAGGTGTGTATTCGCTTGAAATCCGTGATGGGGACACCATCACCAACAGCTTCACCAACACACAAACCGCTCTTGCGGCGGGTAACACGCTCAACTCCGCACTCGAAGTTGAGGGCGATTCAGATGTGGTTGAAACCCAACTTGTGGACGGCATCACTTATCGGTTTGTGCTCAGCTCACCGGATGCCGATTTCGATCCGAATCTGCAAATCCGAAACTCAAGCGGTTCGCTGCGGGCCAGCGAATCCAGCTCCTCGGTGTCAACGGTGGCGCAGACCTATACCGCAGAGTCTGACGGTTCGTTCTTCGTGACGGTGGCGGATGTCGGGTTCGATATTGCGGCGGCTTATACGCTCGAAATCCTCGATGGCGATACCATCACCAACAGCTTTACCAACACACAAACCACGCTGGCGGCGGGTTCTAATCTTAACTCGGCGATTGATGTTGAAGGCGACGCCGATGTTGTCGAAACCACGCTGATCGATGGCATCACATATGGCTTCACGCTCAGCTCACCGGATGCGGATTTTGATCCGTTTCTGCGCATCCAGAATTCCAACGGATCGACCCGCGTTACCGAAACCAGCAGCTCAGTCTCCACAATATTCCAGGCCTACACGGCGGAAAATGACGGCAGTTTCTTTGTAACCGCCGAAGATTCGGGGGATGATTTCGCAGGTGATTACACCCTGTCGATCAACGCTGACGATACGATTGCCAACTCGCTCCAAACGGACACGATTTTGGAAATCGGACATCAAACAGACACAGCCATCGATGTTGCCGGCGATCAGGACATGTTCCGTGTCTCGCTCGTATCGGGCGTACAATACAGCTTCCAACTCAATTCAAGTGAGTCCGACTACGATGCGGATCTGAGGTTATTTAACGGTAACGGCTCTACCCTCGCATCGAATTCCAGCTCACTGCCGATAACGTCCTTCGCCTATACCGCCACACAAACAGGTGTTTTCTTCCTGCGCGCACAGGATAATGGCAGCGATTTCGATGGTGATTATTCAATCCGTGTGCTCGCCAACTCTGACGACCAAATCAACGGCACGGTGCGCAGCGACATACTGTTTGGCGGCGCTGGATCTGATACCTTAAACGGCTTGGGTGGCAGTGATACCCTCAATGGCGGCAATGATGACGATACGATCTTCGGCGCAGGCGGTGCGGACTCTTTGATCGGTGAGCATGGCAACGATTTGCTCGATGGTGGTGCCGGGGCGGATTCCATCTCCGGCGGCATGGGCCGCGATACGCTGTCCTATATCAACTCCGGTTCAGGCGTCACCGTCAACTTGTCCACCGGGACCGCGTCAGGCGGGTTTGCGAATGGCGACACGTTCAGTGACATCGAAAATATTATCGGGTCGAATAGAGCCGATACCCTGACCGGAATCGCGACAGGCAGCAATATTAATGCGGGCGCGGGTGCGGATCACATCACAGGCCTTGCAGGCAACGACATTCTGAACGGTGCGAACGGGAATGACGTGATCAACGCCGGGACTGGTGACAATACGGTGCGGGGGCAAGGCGATGACGACACGCTGATCGCCGCCTCAGGGCGGGATTCGATGTTCGGCGGTCCGGGCGAAGATTCTATTTTCTCCGGCGCTGGAGATGATCTCGTATCAGGGCAAAGCGGCGATGATACTTTGAACGTCGCAGCAGGGGATGACCGCGTTTTCGGTGGGGCGGGCAATGACGATATCAAAGGCGGTAACGGTAACGATTCATTGTTTGGCAATGGAAACAACGACATTATCAATGGACAATCAGGTGATGATCTGCTGCTCGGAGGGGCGGGTCTCGATACACTGATCGGTGGCTCAGGCAATGATACCCTGCGCGGCTCGAACGGTGCCGATGTGTTGGAAGGCGGCAGGGGTAACGACACGTTATCCGGCGGTGGTCAGGCGGATACCCTGATTTTCCGCAATGGCGATGATGCCGATATGATTACGGGCTTTCAGAACAACATCGACACGCTGTTCCTGGACGAAGCATTATGGGGCGGCGGCCTGACAGAGGCACAGGTGGTTGCCCAATTCGCAATGCAGGACGGCACGGCTGTCGAATTTGATTTCGGCGGCGGTGACACCATCCGCATGACCAACATCACGACGGGCGTATTGGCAGACGATATCGCGTTTCTTTGATCGGGACGTGCCGGAGGATGCCCGCGGGCGCCTCCGGCACCAAATCGTACTATTTTACCCGCCTTAACCACTCTGATATGCAGAGCGGACAAAATGGATGCTGAACAATAATAAATGTGAACTGAAAATCATGACCGATGCCGAACGCCATTCCGCTCTTCGCTCTGTTGAAGCTGATATTGCAAAAGTCGAAAATATCCCCAGCACACCCCAGACGGAATCCCCCGCCTACCGCCTTGCTTTTCGCGATGATACATTCCTGCGCCGCGATGACATGCGCCCCGTGCGTTTGCAGCTTGAGCTGCTCAAGCCTGAAACGATCCTGAACGAGCAAGGCATTGAATCGACGGTGGTCCTGTTCGGCGGCGCGCGCTTGCCGGAGCCGGGCGGCGATCCTTGGGCGGCCAAGAACGAGACACAGCGCAAGAACCTCGCGATCAACTCGAAATACTACACCGAGGCCCGCCGCTTCGCGCAGCGTGTCTCTGAGGAAGCCCTCAAGCACGACTGCAAAAAATACGTCGTCGTCACAGGTGGCGGCCCCGGCGTGATGGAGGCGGGCAATCGCGGCGCGCAGGATGCGGGCGCGTGCTCGATCGGCTTGAACATCGTGTTGCGGCAGGAACCTGTGCCGAACGAGTATATCACGCCGGAACTATGCTTTAACTTCCACTACTTCGCTATCCGTAAGATGCACTTCCTGATGCGCGCCAAAGCGATTGCCGTCTTCCCCGGCGGTTTCGGCACAATGGATGAGTTGTTCGAGACTCTGACCCTGATCCAAACCGAACGCATGGACCCGGTGCCGGTACTGCTGTTCGGCAAAGCCTTCTGGCAACGCATCATCAATTTTGAGGCGCTGGCCGAAGAAGGCACGATCTCGCCCGATGATGTGAACCTGTTCAAATTTGTCGATACGGCGGAAGAGGGCTGGGCCGAAATCGCAGCGGAGTACGGGTTGGAGGCTTAGGCTCATTCGATTAAGTCGGGTCGTAATTACCGCCGGGACCTGCGTGAATTCTGACCCTTTACGGCTCAACCCTATCACGGATGACTCTGGTCACAGAGCTTGCACAGGCGCTGCTGACCTGACTATATCGCCGTATGGCTATGGATGATGAAAATGTCTATCAGGTGCTTGCGCGTAAGTACCGACCGCAGGATTTTGATGCCCTGATTGGGCAGGAGGCTATGGTGCGCGTGTTGCGCAACGCCTTCGAGACAGGCCGCATCCACCATGCTTATGTGCTGACGGGGGTTCGCGGGATTGGCAAAACGACCACAGCGCGGATCATTGCCAAGGGCCTGAATTGCATCGGTGAAGACGGCACGGGCGGGCCGACGGTCGAGCCGTGCGGTGTGTGCGAGAACTGCACCTCCATCGTTGAAAGCCGCCACGTGGATGTGATCGAACTCGACGCCGCCTCTCACACGGGCATCGATGACATCCGTGAGATTATTGAGGGCGCGAAATACCGTCCCGCGATTGGCCGCTACAAAGTCTACATCATCGACGAGACGCATATGCTCTCGAAGAACGCGTTCAACGGCCTCCTCAAAACGCTTGAGGAACCCCCCGCACATGTGAAGTTCCTGTTCGCGACCACCGAAATCCGCAAAATGCCCGTCACTGTGCTGTCCCGTTGTCAGCGGTTTGACTTGCGCCGGATCGAACCGGACCGCTTGATCGCTCATCTGCGTGGCATCGCGGAAGCGGAAAGTGTGACCATCGACGACGAGGCGCTGGCCCTGATCGCACGTGCCGCCGAAGGGTCGGTGCGCGATGCGCTGTCGCTGCTGGATCAGGCGATTGCCGATGGCGGACAGGATGCCGCGTCGGTGCGTGCGATGCTGGGGCTGGCGGATCGCGGACGGGTACTGGACCTCTTCGGACTGATTATGAAGGGCGAGGCGGCGGCGGCACTGGCGGAATTGCGCGACCAATACCGCTCCGGCGCGGATCCGGAAGTCACGCTCAACGATCTGGCCGAAACCGCGCATTGGCTTTCAACCCTGAAAGTCGCGCCCGATATTGCCGATGATCCCTCTCTGCCCGCCGAAACCCGCGCGCAGGGCAAGGCGTTGGCGGAATCGCTGGCGATGCGGGTTCTGGCCCGCGCATGGCAAATGTTGCTGAAATCGCTGGAAGAAGTTCAACGCGCGCCCTCGGCTCTGATGGCTGCGGAAATGGCTGTCATCCGTCTGTGTGCAGTCGCCGATTTGCCCAGCCCCGAAGATTTGGTTCGCAAGCTCGGCGATGGCAGCGGCGTGACGCCCGCCCGTCCAACCCCCGCACCGACAGGCGGTGGCGGTGGTACAAGTGCGGCATTGCGTGTTGCCTCCACCAACGCGGCCCCGCGTATCGAGCCAACGGCTGAAACCGCGCAGCTTGCGCACCCGGATCCTGTTGAGGATGCTGATCTAGCAAACCTGCCCCAAACCTTCGATGATCTGGTCGCCTTCATCCGCCAACAGCGCGACGGCGAACTGCTCTATGATGTGGAAACCGGCGTAAAAATCATCTCCTATGCCCCCGGGCGGATCGAGTTTGAACCCGCTTCCGGTGCACGCCCCAACCTTGCCGGAACCCTTGGAGACAAGCTGCGCCGCTGGACCGATGCCCGCTGGATGGTATCGATTGCCGAGGGGCCGGGCGCGCCAACCATCGCCGAAACACGCGCCGCAACCGCGCAAAGTTTAGAGATGCGCCTTCGCAAACATCCGCTGGTTGCCGCCGGATTGGCCGCATTCCCTGATGCCGAATTGCGCGCTATACCCTTGAACGTGGCCGAAACACCTATAGATGTGCCGTTCGACCCCGACGAAGATGATGATGATGACGATTTGCTTGGAGAGAACTGAATGTTCGGTGGACTGAAAAACTTGGGCGACATGGGTAAAATCATGGCGCAGGCGCAGGAAATGCAGCAAAAAGCCGCCGATATGCAGGAATCGTTGGAGAACATCACCGTCGATGGTTCCTCCGGCGCGGGCATGGTCACCGCGACTGTCACGGCCAAGGGCAAGCTGACGGGTCTGGCCATCGATCCCTCGCTCCTCAAACCTGAAGATGCCGAAGTCGTGCAAGACCTGATCATCGCGGCGATTGCGGCGGCGCAGGAAAAGGGCGCGGTGCGTGCGCAGGAAGAGATGCAAAAGCTGATGGGCGACATGCCCGCCGGCCTTCAAGGCATGATGGGCGGATCATAAGCACGATGAACACGGGCGGCATCAGAATCCTCACCCTGATCGCGGCCCTTTTCGCCTCGCCCGCCCAAGCGCAGGACGTTGACCTTGAAATTGTGCTGGCGGTCGATGGGTCCGGCAGCATCAGCACCCGCGAGTACAAGCTGCAACTCGCCGGATATGCCGCAGCTTTGCGCGATTCGGCGGTTCAATCGGCGGCGGTCTCCGGCCCGATCGGCAAGGTCGCCGTGGCGATGATGGTTTGGTCCGACGCGGCTTTCCAGAAATTTGAGACCGATTGGCATATCATCGGATCACCCGCCGATGCCGAACGATTTGCCCGCACTGTCGAAACGTTTCATGAGCATTCAGGCCGCAATTACGGGTTGGGCGGTGGTGGCACGGGCATCGGCTCCGGTGTTGATTACGCTATGAAAATGCTCGATGAAAACGGCATCACTGCTACACGGCAAGTGATTGATGTGTCGGGTGATGGCATCGAAACCGATCCGTGGTTTGCCAAAGCGATTATGATGCCTGAAGCCCGTCGCAAGGCGGCGGCACGGGGCATCATGATCAACGGGCTGGCAATCCTCAACGATTTCAAAAAGCTGGATGACTACTACCGCGAGAATGTCATCACCGGATCAGGCAGTTTTGTGATCGAAGCCGTCGATTTTGACGCGTTCGCTGCGGCGATCCAGCTCAAATTATGGCTCGAATTCGCCACCCCCGTCGCCGCCCTCCCGCAAGCCCCGCGCGAAGCCGCAAATCGCTATACGACCAACGGCTTGAAACATTGACCGTCGTCATTGGGCTTTACCCGTTGATCGGGATGCGGATTTCAAAGGCTGCCCCTGTTCCGGCGTCGGGGAGCAGGTGGAGGGTGCCGTTGAAGCGGGCGATGATGGCGTGGCTGATGGCGAGGCCAAGTCCCGCGCCCGCGTGATCCTGTGCCGAGGAGCCGCGTGAGAATTTCTCGAAAATCGCAGTGCCTTCCACGTCGGGAATTCCCGCGCCGTTATCGGCAATCACCACGGTGTAGAAGCCGTCTTTGGCCGTTGATGTGATGCTGATCTGCGGCGACGGGTTGGTGTTGTATTTGATCGCGTTCGAGATGATGTTGATGAAAACCTGCGTCAGCCGTGCTGTATCGCCCATGACATGCGATGCGGATGCCCGGTCCTGAGTGATGCGCACATCGGCAGTTTGGGAGAGGCCCAAGCAGGCGTCAATCGCCTGATCCAGCGCGACTTCGGGATCAATCAGGGTCAGCGCCCTCCCGTTATCGCCGCGCTCTATGACGTTCATATCGAGGATTTCGTCGAGCAGACTGGTCAGGCGAATACTTTCGGTATGGATGATGCGGATGAAACGCTCGCGCTCGGCCGGGTCGAGATCGGGGGTGCCGCTGAGGATTTCGGTAAAGGAGCGGATCGAGGTCATCGGGGTGCGCAGCTCGTGGCTGACCTGACTGAGGAAGTCATCCTTCTGGCGATCCAATGCCCGCAGCCGCTCGTTCGCCGCGCCGAGTTGACGGGCGGCTTCCTCGATTTGGTCGGACTTGCGGGTGACCTCGCTGCTGTAGCGCATCAGCTTTGCGGTCTCGTCGGCGATACGGACCAGCTCATCAAGGCTGATCGTCTCGCTGCCTGTGACAGTGGAAATCATCGCCCGTGCCGAAGACGCGCCGACACTGGCGGCCATGCGTTTTTCGAGGTGATTGATAAAGGCGTTATCGACCTCCGGAAATTCTCCGGCGGCATTGGAATCCAACGCATAGGTGCGGAAAATGCCGTAGGCGCGGTCCGGTCCCATCACCCGTTGCGCCAGATTGAACAGCTTGTCAATCGATGCGGTGCGGCCACCGACGGGGCGGGATGGCTCCTGATGGCCGAATACGTTGACGAACACCGAGGATTGCAATTGCTCGATGGGGGAGGGCAGGCGGGTCAGTGATCCGGCGATGAAACCGAGTGTGTTTAACAGCAGGCTCCAGAACAGCGCGTGCATCAGCGGATCTTGGCCTCCCAGCCCGAACAAGGCACCGGGACGCAGGGCGCTCAGGCCGAAAAGCCCCTCTGCCGAGACCGTTTGCCACCATGTGGTCGTGTCGAGTAATCCCGGCAGCAGCAGTGTGTAGGCCCAGATTGTGCCACCCGCAATCAGGCCGCAGAGTGCGCCGCGCCCGTTCGCGCCCTCCCAATACATCCCGCCCAGCAAAGCGGGCATAACCTGTGCCGCCCCCGCGAACGCGATCAGGCCGATGGAGGCCAAGCCCGCCTCCGATGATCCGGTGCGCAGATAGATGAAGCCGAGGAAGAGGATCACGCAGATCGCAATCCGGCGTGAAACCAGCAGAAACCGCCGCACATCGCCCCCGCCTTCCAGCTTGACATAGGAGGAGCGCAGCGCCAGCGGCATCGCGATATGGTTCGAGATCATGGTCGAAAGCGCGATGCAGGAGATGATGACCATTGATGTGCCGGAGGAAAAGCCGCCCAAAAAGGCCAGCAAGGCAATGTCGGGCCGGTCACTCGCTAACGGGACGGTCAGCACGAACATATCCGGGTTTGCGCCTTCGGGCAGGAAGGTCTGGCCGACAATCGCGATGGGCAGTACGAAAAGGCTCATCAGGAACAGGTAGAGAGGGAAAAGCCAGGATGCTGTAAATAAATGACTTTCGCGTTGGTTTTCAACGATTGTCACCTGGAATTGGCGGGGCAAGCAGATGACTGCAGCGCCCGAGAGGATGATGATGCCGACCCAGCGGATGCCGAACCCGTCCGTCGTGTGTGGCGTGCTCGCGGCGATCCGCTCCAGCACTTCCGCCGGACCATCGGCCACGTGAAATACGGCGAGCCAGCCGACCCCGATCAGCGCGATCAGCTTGACCAATGCCTCTACGGCAATGGCCGCGACCACGCCGAGGTGACGCTCGTTGCTGTCGATGGTGCGGGTGCCGAAGAGGATGGTGAAGAGGCCGAGGCCCATCGTGATCCAAAAGGCGATGATATAGTCCAGCTGTCCGGCGGCGGTTCCGGTGAAGTCTTGCGCGGAAGCCGCGCCGATGACCTGAAAGCTGGTGGTGATGGCCTTGATTTGGAGGGCGATATAGGGGGCGGCGGCGACCACTGCGATGATGGTGACAACGGCGGCAATCGAGTCGCTCTTGCCATAGCGGGACGAGACGAAATCGGCGATTGAGGTGAGGCTGTTACTGCGGCAAATTCGTAATATTTTGCGCAGAACTGTCCAGAAACCGATGAATACAATGGTCGGCCCAAGATAAATCGTCAGGTATTCCAGCCCGTTCCGCGCCGCCGATCCGACAGCGCCGTAGAACGTCCAGGACGTGCAGTAGACCGAGATCGAGAGCGTATAGACCCAAGGCGACGCCAGCCATGCAGCCCCTTTGTTACGGTCGCAAACAAAGGCGATGAGAAACAGGAAGGCGGCAAACCCGACAGCCGCCAGCAACGCGAGATCACCCATATCCATGACGGGTTATGTTCCGCTGAGACGGATTTTACCCCGCCCCGCACCCCGATGCGGCGCCTGTGTCAAGAAAGCGCGCTGTCCGGAAAGGCCCCGCAGCGTGTGCGGGACAGGGGCTTTGTTTGAGAAGGCGATACCTTTACTCATCCCTGCGAGCCACGCCCCGCTTCAAATTCCGTGCAATCAAATACGCCGCCACGATCATCGCCAGCCACAGGCCCAGCAGATAAACCAGGATCAGTGGCACTGACAGGATCAGTGCTTCAGGCTTTGCAAACAAGCCGATTATCGGGGGCATCAGCATCAGGAAAGCAATGACGGGTGTCAGCACCGCCAAATCAGTCACCCGCCGTGCCGGACGCGCGCGATCAGCCTCACCCTGTGCCATGCGCCCGCTCGCTGGTTTGGAGGATGCGGGCCAGTTCGGCGATCACATCCGAATTGGCGAATGGCTTGGTGACAAACGCATCGACGCCAAGATCCTCTGCGGCTTTGCGGTCATGGGATTGGCCCTTTGCGGTCAGCATCAGCACCGGAAGGTGCTGCAATTCCGGGTCCGCACGCAGATCTTTGAGGATTTCAAAGCCGGAGCGTTTCGGCAACATCAGGTCCAGTACCAGCGCGTCAGGCTTTTCGCTGTGAATACGTGCGAGCACATCGCCGCCATCCATCACATGATCGACAGCGTAGCCTTCACGCGACAGCACAAAGCTCAGCGATTCAATGATGTTACGTTCATCCTCCGCGATCAGCACTTGCTGTCCCACGCCGTTCAGTCCTCCCAATGGCTTTTTAGCCCGGCGGATTTATCCCGCCATTCGGGCTATCATCACCGAAAATGAGAGGATGTCCAAGGGTTTTGCAGGGGAGATACGCAAACAGGAAATTGATCTGCGGTTTGCCCGCTTTTCCTCAATGCGCTACGCATTGAGGTCTGTGTCATTGACAATTCGGGGGAGCGGGACGATGGCTTTTCAGCTTTGGCTTGCATTCGTGGCGGCATCGATGGCGTTGCTGATGATTCCCGGTCCGACCGTGTTGCTGGTTCTCAGCTATGCGCTCAGTCAGGGGCGCGGGGTGGCGTTGGCGACGGTTGCGGGAGTCGCGCTGGGCGACCTGATCGCCATGAGCGCGTCACTGGCGGGATTGGGGGCGCTGGTGCTGGCATCCGCAGGGTTGTTCACGGCGTTGAAGTGGATTGGGGCGGCGTATCTGATCTATCTCGGCATTAAAATGCTGCGCGGGGCGTCCTCGGCACAATTCGGGGCGGTCGGCGGCGCGCGTGAAGCGTCAGCGCGAGCGGTATTCGGCCATGCGACGGCGGTGACGGCGCTGAACCCGAAATCAATCGTTTTCTTCATCGCCTTTGTGCCTCAGTTTGTTGATCCCTCCCGTGCGTTGATGCCCCAATTCACGGTTCTTGTGGCGACGTTCGTGTTCCTCGCAGCGGTGAACGCACTGGCTTATGCGCTGATGGCCGACAAGATGCGCCGGGGCATCGCCCACCCCTGCGTGCTGACATGGCTCACGCGTTTCGGCGGCGGCGCTTTGATCGCGATGGGCGTGGCAACGGCGGCATTCCGGCGGGCCTGATTTTTTCACAACCGCCGTATTTTCGCCCATTGGAACAGATTACGCTGAGATGAGACAAATGCACCGGAGGCTATTATGAAAACCCTTTCCCTCGCCCTTCTGCTGAGCGGTATCGCCACACAAACCCTTGCCGGAGAGGCCGATGTGATCGCGGCCACGGCAAGCAACCTCGGCGGCAATCAATGGCGGATCAGCGCAACGGTGCGCCATGCTGATACGGGATGGGACCATTACGCCAACGCGTTCGAGGTGCTTGGCCCCGATGGCACGGTGCTGGAGGGCGGGACGCGCGTTCTCTATCACCCTCATGTCAATGAACAGCCGTTCACCCGCTCTCACACGGTCACAATCCCCGCCGGAATCACACAAGTCACCGTGCGCGCCGGCGATTCAGTTCACGGCACAGGCGGGGCCGAAGTGGTGGTGACACTGCAGTAACGCCGGTTCGATAAAGGGTATTGACCGTATGCCGCTTTTGCATTGTCATTTGGCGGTATGAAAAAACTTGGCCTGATCCTCATAGCAATCGCGCTTTTACTGCCATTGATCTGGTTTGTGCCGCTAGCAGGTAAGCATGACCCAATCGCGGTGATGAGCCAATATCTGGGCGTTGCCGCATTGGTCTGCATGGGTATTGTGCAGTTGTTCCAGCCTTTGCCTATGACTGTAATTGGGGCGCAAAGAGTGCCAAGCCGACATCCTATTCGACTTCTGCAGGGTATGTGCAACCAGCGACGGTCGGCACGACATACATCCAACCCAGCACCGTGCAAGGTGGCAACGTGACTGTCGACGGGCGTTCAGGCGTGATGGTGGATAGCGCTTCGGTGCAAAAAGCGGATATCGAAACCTCGAATGGTGTGATCCATGTGATCGACAAAGTCCTGATCCCATCAGGATAACCGGTCATCAATGACGCGACACACGCAATGCGGTTATTTTATGGTCGTTTTTCTCGTGTGCGCGTCATTGTGAAAGTGCGTGAGCGCAAAACATCCTAATACCCTGTGGGAAGAGCCAACCGGTTAGTCTGTGCGACGGGATTTTCGCTTAACTGTGCAAATTCAAGTCCGGTTGGGGCTTCCCGCACTTGAACAAGTAATGCTTGTTCGGAATGCCCCGGCCTGTCCCGCCGGGGCATTTTTTATGCCTCAGGATAAATCACCCGCTCCAGATAAAGCCCCATCCCCGGCGCGACAGGCCCGCAAGCCGCACGGGATTTGGCGGCGAGCGCCTCACCGACACGCGACGGCTCCCAACGTCCCGCTCCAACTTCACGCAACGTGCCGACGATGCTGCGAACCTGGTTATGTAGGAAAGACCGCGCGCGGACCGAGAAGATGAACTCATCGCCGCGCTGCTCTATATCAATGGCATCCAGCGTTTTGACGGGTGATTTTGCCTGACAGTTGATCGAGCGGAAGGTGGTAAAATCGTGATTACCGATCATATACGCCGCCCCCGCCCGCATCGCCTCCGCGTCCAGTGGCGTGACAACTTGCCATGCGAGGCCCGCGTCAATGACAAGCGGCGCGCTGCGGGTGATGACGCGAAAGCGGTAATGGCGGCCAATCGCATCAAAGCGGGCATGAAAATCGCTCGCGGCCTCTTCCGCCTTCACAACGGCCACCCGTTCCGGCCTGAGGAAATGATTGGCCGTTCGGCACAGCTTATGGGTGCTCCAGGGTTTGCTCAGATCGCAATGCACCACCTGTCCGGTTGCGTGAACCCCCGCATCCGTGCGCCCGGCGGCGACAAGAGGCGGCATATCAGGCTCGACAGCGCGCAACGCCTCTTCAACAGCTTGTTGCACACCCCGTGCGTTATCCTGCCGTTGCCAGCCGGAAAAATCGGTTCCGCAATACTCGATGGTCAGTTTATAGCGTGGCATAAGGGCTGTTACCCCGAACCGCGCTGTGCCGCAATCCGTTGAAAGAGACAGATGCCATGAACATCCTCGCCGATTTCGCTGACGACGCCCTGCGCCTGTTCGAGGATGCGACGCAGCGTGCGGGATCTGTTTTTGAACCCAGCCTGCGGATTGGCGTAGCGGGACTGAACCGGTCCGGCAAAACGGTGTTCATAACCTCGCTTATTGCCAACCTGCTCGCACGGGGACGGATGACGCGCCTGACCGCCGAAGGCCAAGGGCGGATTGAGGCTGCGATGCTGCGCCCGCAGCCGGACCCCGAAATCCCGCGCTTTGAATACGAAGATCACATCGCCGCCCTCACAGGCCCGAATCCGGCATGGCCGCAAAGCACGCGGCGCATCAGTGAATTGCGCCTGTCGATCCGGTACCAGCGCACGGGCCTGCTCAGCGGCCTGACCGAGAGCATTGCCGGGCCGGGCACGCTGCATCTGGACATCGTCGATTACCCCGGCGAGTGGCTGATGGACCTGCCGCTGCTCAATAAATCATGGGAGGATTGGTCCCGCGAAAGCATTGCCGCCTGTCGTCTGCCCGAACGCGCCGCGCTGGCCGCGCCGTTCCTCGCATGGGCCGAACGGGCGGAGGGCAAACCCGCCGATCCGGTGCTGGCGAAGGAGGGCTGGACGCTGTTCGCCGCCTATCTGGGCGCGGCGCGCAAGGCCGGATTGTCGGCGATTTCGCCGGGGCGGTTCCTGATGCCCGGCGACCTCGAAGGCTCCCCCGCCCTGACTTTCGCACCGCTGCTGACGCCGCAGGGAGATAAAGACAGCCTAGCCCGCCTGATGCGCGACCGTTACGATTCATACCGTAAAGTCGTGGTCCGGCCCTTCTTCCGCGACCATTTCTCGAAGATCGACCGCCAGATTGTGCTGGTCGATATGCTGTCCGCTATGAATGCCGGTCCGCGCGCGGTTGCCGATTTGCGCAAAGCGATGACAGATATTCTCGATTGCTTCCGTCACGGCGAGAAAAGCTGGCTGGGGCCGATATTCGGGCGGCGGATCGACCGTTTGCTGTTCGCCGCGACAAAGGCCGATCACATCCACCACTCGCAACACGACGCTTTGCAGAGCATCACCGAGGCGCTGGTCCGCGAAAGCCTTGAGAAGGCCGCATACAAAGGCGCGCGGGTCGAGGCGATGGCGCTGGCCTCCCTGCGCGCGACGGTCGAGCAGCGGATACAGCAGAAGGGCAAAACGCTGGATTGCGTGCGGGGCCGTAATATCGACAGCGGCGAGGAGGTGGTGGTCTACCCCGGAACCCTGCCCCCCGACCCCGCCACCATCGTCGAAGCCGCACGGCGCGGGGTGGGCGAGGAGGGTTGGCTGGCCGAAGACTACGACTTCATGCGCTTCGCCCCCCCGATGAGCGGCATTACCCCCGGCTTCGGCCCCCCGCATCTGCGCCTTGATCTGGCGGCGGAGTTCTTGTTCGGGGATCGGTTGGTTTGATGACTCCAGAGCATGTTCATTTTAACGCGAGTCGATTTGGGTTTCCTTCGCATTTCGGAAACACGGTCAGGTCTGTTGTGTCAGTACCTCGAAAAACCGAGGTCTCTATTTAGCTGTCATTGCCGGACTTGTTCCGGCAATCCAGATCAGCATTAGACCCGACGGCACAACACCGTTCGCGGATCAAACGTGAATAGCCCCGCTCCCACAGGCCATCGCCGCCTCCCGCATGGCCTCCGACAGCGTCGGATGCGCGTGGCAGGTGCGGGCGATGTCTTCGGCGGCTGCGCCAAACTCCATCGCCACACAGTATTCGTGGATCAGCTCGCCCGCTGACGGGCCGATGATATGCACGCCTAAAATCCGGTCCGTCTCGGCATCGGCGATCACCTTGGCAAAGCCATCGGTGGCGAAATGCGCCTTGGCGCGGCCATTGGCCATGAAGGGGAATTTCCCGACCTTGTACTTGCGGCCCTGCTCCTTCAACTCCTCCTCCGTCGCGCCGACATTGGCGACTTCGGGGTCGGTGTAGATCACGCCGGGGATGACGCCATAGTTCACATGGCCGTGCTGTCCCGCGATATGCTCGGCCACCGCAACGCCCTCATCCTCGGCCTTATGCGCCAACATCGGCCCGTCGATCACGTCGCCGATGGCATAGATGCCCGGCACCGATGTTTGCCATGTGCCGTTGGTCTCGACCATCCCGCGCTTGCTCATCGCAACGCCGGCGTCTTCCAGCCCCAGCCCTTGGGTATAGGGACGCCGCCCCGTGGCCAGCAGAACGATATCCGCTTCCATCGTCTGCGTGCTCTCATCCTTGCGGTTCTGGTACGTCACTTTCAGCATATCACCGGACGCATCGACGCCCTGCACAGCCGAGTTCAGCGTGAACTGCATCCCCTGCTTGGTGAGGATTTTCTGGAACTGCTTTGAAATCTCCGCATCCATGCCCGGTGTGATATGGTCCAGATACTCGATTACCTGCACCTCCGCGCCCAGACGCCGCCAGACCGAGCCAAGCTCCAGTCCGATCACGCCCGCCCCGATCACCACCAGCTTTTGCGGCACTTTATCCAGTGTCAGCCCGCCCGTGGAGGTGACCACGCGCTTTTCATCAACATCAACACCGGGCAGCGAGGCAGGCTCGGACCCCGTGGCGATAACGATGTTTTTTGCATTCAGGCTCTGGCTTTCACCGGAATTGAGCGCGACCTCAACCTTGCCCGCGCCCGCGACTTTGCCCCAGCCGTCGATCCAGTCGATCTTGTTCTTCTTGAACAGAAACGCGACCCCACCCGTCAGCTGCTCAACCTGCTCGGCGCGGTATTTCTGCATCCGGGGCATGTCGATGCTGGGGCTGGCGACGATCCCCATCTTGGCAAAATGCCCGTCCGCCTCGTGATACAGGTGCGAGGCGTGCAGCAGCGCTTTCGACGGGATACAGCCGACATTCAGACATGTCCCGCCCAGCGCGCCGCGCCCCTCGACACAGGCGACCTTCATCCCCAGTTGCGCCGCCCGGATTGCACAGACATACCCGCCCGGACCCGCTCCAATGACGATGAGATCATAGTCGGCCATAACATTCGCTCCCGCTGTAAAATTTACGCCTATCTAGCGGCTGCGGTGCGGCAATGCTAGCCCTGAGGCGTTGTCGAATGTTTGGCCCGCGCACGCTCCATGCCCAGCTGATGCTCGCGGATTATGATGATGATCCCGGCCCCCGCCACCAGCACGGCTCCTGCAATCGTCGTGGATTTGGGAATTTCCGAGAAGATGAAAAACCCGATCAGCACCGCCATCAGCATCGAGACATACTCGAACGGCGCGATAATCCCCATCTCGGCATGGCGATAGCTTTCGGTCATCAAAATCTGCGCCGCCCCACCCAACAACCCGACAAGGATCAGCAGCATCGCATCAAACAGCGACGGCAACGCCCACCCGAACGGCAGCGTGAACAGTGACAAGGTTGCGGCAGTGATGGAGAAATAGATCACAATCGTCGTGCTGCGCTCCCGCTGTACCAGCTTGCGCACGAACACCATCGCCAGCGCGATGAACACGGCGGCCATCAACGCCGCCATCGCCCCCACTGTCTCCATCCCGTCCGCCCCGCTCAGATCAAGGGCCGAAAAGCGCGGATAGAGGATGATGATCACCCCGGCAAGGCCCAGCACAATCGCGCTCATCCGGTAGGCCCGCACCGCCTCGCCCAAAAACATCGCCGCGAAAATGGTGGACAGCAAAGGCGATGCATAGCTGATCGCGACAACTTCGGGCAGCGGCAGCAGGCCCAGCGCAAAGAAGCTGAGCGCCATCGCCGTCGTCCCCACCAACCCGCGCCAGAAGTGCCCCGCCGGGTTCGCCGTATAAAACGCCCCCTGCAACTTCCCCTGCCATGCCGCCCAGGCCAGCACGACAGGCAACGCAAAGAACGAGCGGCAAAACACCAACTCCCCCGGCGGTATCCCGTCAGACAGATATTTGACGCAACTCGACATCGTCATAAAGACGCAGACGGAAAGCACTTTGAGCAAGATGCCCTTTAACGGGTTCATGAGCGGTGTTCTGGCATCATCGGGGCGGGGTTTGATACTCTAAATTCAGAGAAAATCAGAAAATGGCAATGTCATCCTCTATATCCGCGAGCGAGAAATTATTCAGCCTGATTGTGTCACCACCGCCGAAATCGAACACCACATTGCTTCCCGCTTGCGCCGCATACGTGCTGACAACCTGAGCAGCGGTCAACCCACCGCCCCACAGCGCGTCATCAAAGGCCAAGATATCGATGTCGTCTTCAAATCCGCTGATCGTGTCGGCATCGGCATCCGGTGCGAAAATAAACCGGTCCGCCTGAGCGCCGCCGTTGAGCAGGTCATTCCCTTCCCCGCCATCCAGCGTATCCAGGCCATTACCCCCGCGCAGCGTGTC
>CALFAK010000149.1 GCA_937948985.1 uncultured Neomegalonema sp.
GTGCCTTTCCCGCGCCCGCTTTGACAGCTTGCGAGGTGACATTGGGGGCGGCGAGGGCGGCTGTGCGGAGGATCGGCATGGGTGCCTTCCTCCCGCCACCGCCGAACCCAGCGGATCGCCCTTGCAACGCCTACCTCGAACCGGGCAGCAGCGGCACGCGCAGACATCCCCCGATCAACTGCACCCACCACACGATCGCACAGCGCACTGTCATATTGCCTCGGCATCAAAACTCCCACCGTCACATGGGAGATCTTGGATCAGAAATTACCGGATTTGTGAATCCCGAAAACTTCAGGGTGCTCTAGAATCTCAGAACCCGCTTTCCATCCAGGTAAGACGGCTTGCGGTCCAGTTCTTCCCGGATCACCGCGTGTTCCACGAGCGAAACGATGACATCGGCATCCGAGACAAAATGCTCAAAATCCCGATACTCTCCATGACCCATCACCGGGTCATAGATCCGCACATCATAACCTTCGCCCTGGAGCTCCTCAATGATTTCCCAAGCCGGGCTTTCGCGCTCGTCATTCACATCAGGCTTATAAGTCACACCCGCACAGCCGATACGGGCGTTGCGATTGTCCTTAACAGCACGGCGAATGCGGGCGGCGATGTTGCCCGGCATGGAATCATTGCGCCGGCGGGCCGCAGAGATCAGTATGCTTTCCTCCGGGGCCATCTCAGCGATGAACCACGGATCAATCGGCAGACAGTGACCGCCAACCCCGATCCCCGGCTTCAGCAGATTCACGCGCGGATGCCGGTTCGCCAGATCAATTGCATGGCCGATATCTGTGTCAAAACGCCCGGCAATCAGGTCCAACTCGTTCGCCAGCGCGATGTTGACATCACGATAGGTGTTCTCGATCAGCTTGCAGAATTCAGCCGTCAGATCGTCGGTCTGAAGCAATGCCCCTTTGACGAAGTTGCCATAAAGAGCCGCAGCCCGCTCGGCAGCTTTCGCGGTGTACCCGCCAACGATGTGATCGTTATGAACAATCTCATGGGCGATGTTGCCCGGATACAGCCGCTCAGGGCAATAGCAAAGATCAATATCTTTGCCCAGCTCCAACCCGCTCTTCTCCAGAATCGGCTTAACCACGGTCCGGCAGCACATCAGGGGGATCGTCGAATTGACAATCACAAGGTTGCCGGGGCGCAGATGCGGCACGATGCTCTCACAAGCGCTCTGGAGCGCATGTAAGTCAGCGGCTTTCTTCACCGGGTGTATCGGCGTCGGAACCGCGATCAGAAAAGCGTCCGAGGGACCGGGCGTGTCGAGAAAGGAGAGCGATCCCTTCTCGAGCACGTCATCAAAGATGTCTTGCAACTGCGGCTCGTTGATGGGGCATTCGCCTTTGGCGAAGGCATCCATCTTGGCACGGTCGATATCGACCCCGGCCACATCGAGGCCGGCCTTTGCAAGCATCAGCGTGATCGGGAACCCGACATAGCCGAGCCCCAGAATCGTTACATCACGGGCGCCCGACATCAGGACTTAATCCCGTAAGTGTCGCGCATCCACTTCACGGTGCGCTCAATGCCCACATGGAAGGGTGTTTCTTCAAGCTCACCAAGATCAGCGAGCTGACGCGACGCATCCACGACCTTATCGATGGTCGTCATCGGCTCGGCATCCTTATAGGTCACCTTGCTGTCATTCTTACCGATGGCATGGAGGATCTCGTTCGAGATCGTCTCGATATCCGTCCGCTCGGTTCCGGCGATGTTATAGACCTGACCGGGCTTGAAGTTGTCACAGATACGGCTGATCCACGTCGCGGAATCCTCAATATATGTGTGTGTGCGCGTGTGACCGCGATGCACCGTGTAAGGCATGTCATTCAGCGCGCAATAGACGAAGCGGCACACAACCGAGCGGTAATCACTGAAGTGCTCGCCGGGACCGTAGGTGTTGAAGATACGGATACGCACGGTTTCGGTGTTGAACATTTCCGCAGAGTTCAGGATCTGCATCTCGTTCACCCACTTGGTGATCGCGTAATCGTTCATCTGACGGATTTCGTGCTTTTCCATCACTTCTTCGGACATCACGCCGTCGTAGTCGCCGTAAACTTCCGAGCTGCTCGCGTGGACCATGCGGAACTTGTGCTGCTCCTGCAAGCGAATCAGGTTTTTCAGGCCGATCGCGTTCGTCGTCCACAGGGTCTCGTAATAATCCTCACCGTTCCAGCGCCCGAACTCCGCAGCGAGGTTGTAGACATAGTCAAACCGGTGCTTATCGAAGATCTGCTCAAGCTGTTTGTAGCGCCCGATATCGGCCCGGAAATATTGCGGATCATGATGATGCGAGAGATCCAGCATCCAAACGTCGTGACCGGCCAGCTTCAGCTTTTGCACGAGATAGGTTCCAACCGTTCCAAGTGCACCGGTTACCAAAATCTTCGACATGTTCGTTCCTCAAAACTTTCATTATAACATCACATTTACAAAACACGGCTTGCCGGCCGTATCCCGGTCGACCCGGACCCACCCTAGTTCTGCCCGGAATTGCGGGAAAACTTGTCTGATGGGTCACACCACAACAGCAAGTTCCGTGCAAAACATATAAGACAGACCTTCGCGAATGCGCCACTCTTTAGAGGAAGTCAGCCTTTTCTTGCAACGCTTAATATCCGAACATTTTAGCAACACACACAAACCCGTCACCCCAAAGACCAATCCCTTAACGCAGAAATGATCCGTTCGGACGCTTTACCATCGCCGTAAGGATTATGCGCGAAGCTCATCGCGTTGTAGGCGGCCGAATCATCCAGAAGTTCCGAGACCCCGGCTACAATCCGACTGTCATCGGCGCCAACCAGCCGCACAGTGCCAGCCTGTACCGCCTCGGGACGCTCGGTCGTGTCACGCATGACCAGAACAGGCTTGCTCAGGGAAGGTGCTTCTTCCTGAATGCCCCCTGAATCCGTCAAGATCAAATAGGAGCGGTTCATCAGATAGACGAAGGGAAGATAATCCTGCGGCTCGATCAGCTTTACGTTCGGCAAGTCACCAAGATTGTCTTCCACAGGCCCCTTCACGTTCGGATTAAGATGCACGGGATAGACGATCTCGATATCATCACGGTCGGCGAGCTTTCTAAGCCCCTTACAGATACGACCAAATCCGTCACCGAAACTCTCGCGGCGGTGTCCTGTTACCAGCACCATCCGCCGATTCGGATCAAGGCCGAAACGCGCATCCAATTCTGAAGATAGTGCCGTGTCCTGTTCAAGACGGATTACAACGTCTTGGAGCGCATCAATCACGGTGTTGCCCGTGATTGAAATCCAATCCGCCGGCACATTCTCACGCAATAAGTTATCCCGCGCGCTTTCCGTCGGTGCAAAATGCAACCGGGCAAGTGCGCCTGCGACCTTGCGATTACCCTCCTCCGGCCAAGGTGAGAACATATTGCCCGTCCGCAGTCCCGCTTCGACATGCGCGACAGGAATTTTCTCGTAATAGGCAGCTATCGTGGCGGCCAGCGTGGTTGTGGTATCGCCGTGCACCATCACCAGATCGGGCTTTGCTTCGAGGTATGTATCGCGAAGTCCGATCAACGCCCTGGTTGTGATATCGAACAAATCCTGACCCGACTTCATGAGATCAAGATCGTGGTCAGGCACGATTCCGAAGAGCGTTAACACTTGATCCAGCATCTCACGATGCTGAGCAGTCACACAGACCGAAACTTCAAGATCGGGAGTAGCCTTTAAGGCCGATACGACCGAAGCCATTTTTATCGCTTCAGGCCGCGTACCAAACACCAACATTACACGCAACGTACCATAACCTCCTAGAGCGACTTCGGGCGAAGTTGTGTAACATCGCCACCCGGCAATCGCGCCAAAACAAAACGCTGGAACGTTTGCGACGATCCAATGATTATCAAAAACGCTTTTAACAAGCCTCTGTTAATACAATAACAGAGCCGAGCAACCAAAATAACACAATTCATTCTTAGCACCGAAATCACCATTTAACCACCCTCATGGGAAGGATTTTCGCAGTGGGTGGATGTCGGCACCCTACCCCTCCGGCAACCAACTCGGTGACCAATCATCCTGTGCCTTTCCCGCGCCCGCTTTGACAGCTTGCGAGGCGACGTTGGGGGCGGCGAGGACGGCGGTGCGGATGGATTGGATGTTGCGGCCATAAGGTTCGGTGTTGGTGGTGGAGCCGCCTTTGAACACGGCTGATCCGGCGACCAGCACATCCGCCCCGGCAGCGGCGACCATCGGGGCGGTTCTGGAGGTTACGCCGCCGTCGATTTCGATATGGATGGGGCGGTCGCCGATTTTCTTGCGCAAGCGGACGATTTTTTCGATCTGGCTGTAGAGGAATGACTGGCCGCCGAAGCCGGGGTTGACGGTCATCACGCAGACAAGGTCGATCTTGTCCATGACGTAGTCGAGCACGCTCTCATGGGTGGCGGGGTTCAGCGCGACACCCGCTTTGCAGCCCGCCTCACGGATGGCGGTGAGGGTGCGGTCGAGGTGTTTGGTCGCCTTGGCATGGATGGTGATGAAATCCGCGCCCGCCTCGGCGAAGGGGGTGATGTATGCGTCGGTCGGCTCGATCATAAGGTGCACATCCATCACCGTCTTAATGTGTGGGCGCAGCGCCTTTGCCATTTGCGGGCCGAAGGTGATGTTGGGGACGAAATGACCGTCCATGACATCAAGATGAATCCAGTTCGCGCCTTCCTCCTCAACCGCTTCGCACTCGAAGCCGAGATTGGCGAAATCCGCAGCCAGAATGGAGGGTGCGATCTTTATTTGGCGGTCGAACGCTTCATAAGGCATGTGGCAATCCAATTCGGTTGATTTATCGACCGTGTACCTTTCGTGACGTTGTGCGTCTACCCCGTCGCGGAATGTGTGAGGCAATCGTGGGAAACAGGCGGGGTTTGCCCGAGTGAACAACAAATATGGGGCTTTCATAAGCGAATCAAAGGTGATTTTTTGTTTGGAAATGCCGTAAGCTGTCGGTGAATTTGAGCGGAAATCTTGCGGAGCGACGTTAGGATGACTCTTCTGAACCCCGTCATTGATGGCATGTCGATGCCTGCAATCCCCGCTGTGCAGGCATGGGCGCGCGGATATGATGGTGCGCGCGGGCCGTTGATGGACCTTTCGCAAGCCGTGCCGGGCTATCCGCCGCCCCCCGAAATGCTGACATGGTTGGGCGAGGCGGCGGCATCCACGGCGATGACGGGGTATGGCGAGATTGAGGGCGAGCCTGAGTTGCGCGCGGCCTATGCGGCCCATGTTGCGGGCCTTTATGATGCGGCCATCAGTCCGGGCGAGACCCACATCACATCAGGCTGTAATCAAGCGTTTCTAACCGCCGCGATGACCGTTGCGGGCGCGGGTGACGCGGTGCTGATGACCAACCCGTGCTACTTTAACCATGAGAGCACGCTGGCGATGCTGGGCATCGGTGCGCGTTATGTGGCTTGCGATCCCGCGAACGGATTTCTGCCCGATGTGGAGGCGATCCGCAAAGCGATTAGCCCCGAAACTCGCGCCTTTGCGCTGGTCAGCCCGAACAACCCCACGGGCAGTGTCTATCCGGCGGATTTGCTGGATACGATTTATGATCTGTGCCGTGAGGCCGGAATCTGGCTGATCATTGACGAGACTTATCGCGATTTTATGGAGGCGGATGAGCGCCATAGCTTGCTGTCGCGGGCCGGTTGGCAAGACACCGTGATCCAGCTTTACAGTTTCTCGAAATCCTTCTGCATCCCCGGTCACCGCCTTGGCGCGGTATTGGCGGGAGAGCGGGTGATCGGCGGTATCGCCAAGATCATGGATAATTTGCAAATCTGCGCCCCCCGCGCCGCGCAAGCCGCCGTTGCCCGCGCGATTGAGCCGCTGAGCGACTGGCGCGCGGGCAATCGCGCTGAAATCGCCACCCGTGCGGCGGCGATGCGGGCAACGATGGCAGGCACGCCGGGCTGGGAGATCAGCGCGATGGGCGCGTATTTCGCCTATATCAAGCATCCCTTCGCGGGCCACGGATCGGTCGAAGTTGCGCAGGGACTGGCGGAGAAAGCCGGTGTTTCCTGCATCCCCGGCGCATTTTTCGGCGAAGTCCAGGACCGATACCTCCGCCTCGCCTTCGCCAATGCGGATGCGGGCGTGATTGCGGGGTTGGGCGCGCGTTTGCGCGGCTTTGAGATTTAAAGGACACAATTATGCCCATTCTCACACCCACCGATATCCACGGCACCACGCTGGGTCTGTACGTCAATCCCAGCCGTGATGACGGATTGGAAAGCCGCGCGGTGGAGAGCGTTACCGTCACCTATGCGGGGTTTGAGGGCGAAGCGCACGGGGGAGAAACGCGCCCTTCCTGCTCGCGCGTGAAGCTGCAATATCCGCGCAATACCGAGATCCGCAACACCCGCCAAATCTGCATTCTCAGCGCGGAGGAGCTGGCTGAAATTGCAGGAAAAATGGGTGTCGACGCCATTGATCCGCAATGGATCGGTGCGAATGTGATCCTTGAGGGCATCCCCGACCTGACCACGGTACCGCCGTCCTCGCGCCTGATTTTTGAGGGTGGTGTTTCGCTGGTGGTTGATATGGAAAACGCGCCCTGCCGTTTTGCTGCGGAGGCGATTGAGGCGCATCGTCCCGGTCAAGGCATGAGTTTCCCGAAGCACGCCACCGGACGGCGCGGGGTTACGGCATGGGTGGAGAGAACGGGCGCAATCAAACGCGGCGAACGCGCCCGCCTCCACATTCCGCCACAACGGATTTACAGCCATGCGTGAAGCCGACTGGTATTTCGACTACATTTCTCCGTTCGGCTATCTCAGCATGACGCGGTTTGATGAATTGCCTGATGATTTGGTGATCCGTCCTGTCCCTATCGTTTTCGCCGGATTGCTCAAGCATTGGGGGCATAAGGGTCCGGCGGAAATACCGCCAAAGCGTCTGCAAACCTTCCGGCAGGTTCGTTGGATCGCGGAACAGCGCGGTATTCCTTTGACCATGCCGCCCGTACATCCGTTCAATCCGCTGGCCCTGCTGCGCCTGACCATCGCCGCCGGTTCAACGTTGGCGGTGGTGCGTGAAACCTACGCCCATATCTGGTCTGAAGGGAATGCGGGGGACAGCGGGGACAGCATCGCCCGCCTTGCTGATAAGCTGGGCATTGCCGATCCGCAAACCCGCATCAGCGATCCGGAGGTCAAAGCCACGCTTATCGCCAATGGCGGGCAAGCCATTGCGCGCGGTGTTTATGGCGTGCCCACTTTTGATGTGGCGGGAGAGCTGTTCTGGGGCATGGATGCGCTGCCTATGATGGCGGGTTTTCTGGATAATCCTGAACCTCACACCCGCCCGCTGCCCTTCGAGTGACGCGGTTTATGCGCTCAAATCGCGGATGACGAAATGTTTTGTCGTCGTCTCGATTACGTCCCAATAGCCGCGAAAGCCGTTGGGAATCAGAAACGAGTCGCCTGTGCGGAAATCTTGCGCATTGCCGTCGGTATCGATCAGGCGGCAATGGCCCGCAAGGATCACGCAGAACTCGTCCCGCTCGATAAAGGCGTGCCATTTGCCTGGCGTGCTGGTCCATGTGCCCGCGATCAGCTTGCCATCCGGCGACTCGAATTGCATTTGCGTGACGTGGTGCGGATTGCCGCTCACCACGCGATCCGGCAGGTCGGCCAGATCACGTTCGGATTCGCTCAAGGGTGCGTCTTGGAAAGATATAACTTTGGTCATGCCGCGAACTTCTCGTCTTTCATCCAGTACCATTTATACATGAACCGCTGACCCCAGCGGCGGAACGGCGTCAACACACCGTGGCCGGGCAGTTCGGAGGTGAAAATCGGCAGGTCCAGCCCCTCACCCTTGCCCGCAACCATTTGCGCCATGCGCTTGCCCGCTTGGGCGGAGTACATCACGCCGTTGCCGCCATAGCCCATCGCGTAGAAAATCTCATGCTCCGGGTCCGGCTTGCAAATACGCGGCATCATATCATGGCTGACATCGACCCAGCCCCACCATGAATAGTCGAGGTCGATGTCCTCAAGCGAGGGGAACTTCCGCGCCAGTGCCGCGCGCAGCAGGTCAAGGTGTTTGGGGTTTTCCGCGTCGCGGCCCGTGATGGCACTGCGACTGCCCATCTGTACCCGTCCGTCAGGCAAGTGGCGATAATAGTGGCGCAGGGTGCGGGTGTCGGTCAGCGGGGAGTTGGTCTTGAACCCGCATTCCGCGCTTTCCTCATCGGTCAGGGGGCGCGTGACGACGGAGTTTGAGAGGATCGGCATCAGGCGGTGTTTGGTATGCTTGTCAAGGCCCGGTGGGGTATAGCCCGCCGTGGCCAGCGCAACGGCGCGCGCTTTGACCACGCCGCCCGGCGTTTGCAGGTGATAAACGCCTTTCTTGCGCGTGATCCGCATCACCGGACTGCCCGGATGGATTTTCGCACCCAGTTTACGGGCGAGGTTCTGATAGCCGAAGGCCAGCTTTGCCGCGTGGATTGAGATGCCATCCGGCTCCCACATTGCCCCGGCAGCTTCGTGATCTTTGCAGCAGGTTTCAAAGACTTCTTCTTTGGAAATCACTTTCGATGCGTATCCGAACGTATCGTTCAGCAGAGCTGATTCCTGCTCCAACCGTGCCATGACACCCGGTTTATGGGCGAGGTAATAGTGCCCGCCATCTTGGGGTTCGCAGTCAAATTCACCCGATCCGATCAGATCACGGAACAGCTCAAAGCCTTCGGCCACCTCGGCGTGCATTCCTTTGGCGACATCAACGCCCCAGCGTTTAATCCATTCGGAGCGTTTGAGGCGGCCAGAGGAAATCTGCGCCTGTCCGCCATTGCGGGTCGAGCAACCCCACGCCACCGTATTGGCCTCCAGTACGGTCGCTTTGATGCCGTGCTCTTTGGCCAGATGGATTGCGCAGGACAGGCCGGTATAGCCGGACCCGACGATCACAACATCGGCATCCACATCGCTCTCAATCGGGCCGTCATCCGCCGGGGGCGGTCCCGCTGTGCCAATCCAGTAGGTCGGCGCGTAGTCGCGGTTATGGCCCGGCCCCGCATCGACGATAGGATCATAATGCGGGTCATAGCTGGCTTTTGGCCAATGTTTAGGACGATGCGGCATGACTCAAATCCCCCGATTAGAGCGATGGTGAAGTGATTATTTGGCGTTCAGCAGCGGGCGTTGCTTGCGCAATGCTTGTTTGACAGTGAGTTTACCGTCGCGAACGGTGAAGAGGTCAGCGCCCTCGGCCTCAACGCGCGAGCCGTCAGGGTTTGTGCCGGAGAACGTCCATTCGGAAATCGCGCGGTCGCCCGAAACGAAGTGGCTGTGATGATCCCAATGCGCATCTGTCATCGTGGTCCAGACGCCAACGAATGCGGCGGCAATTGCTTCGGCTCCTTCGATTTTCGTGCCGTAAACTTCAGGCCCGCCCACAGCGTAGAACACGCAATCATCAGCGAAATGCTTCATCACGCCGTCAATGTCATGGCGGTTGAAAGCGTCAAAAGTCGCGGCGAGGTCGGCGGCGGTGAGTTCAGTCATGGCGGTCTCCATCGGTATGCGGGATCAACGGGCGTCAGCGCCGCATCATCCGTGCGGGCCGTCTGCTTTGATCATTTTCAGGGCACTCTGCCGGGGGGCGTCCGAACAAGCCCGCCTCCCGCAATAATGTGCATCTATGCCCGCATAATCGGAGTGCATAGTGCCAACGGGGGCAGCATTTAAGTCCAGATAGGGGGTAAGCAACGCGCACTGCGTCAAACTCCGGTAACGCCTTCTGCGCGTTCGCTTGATAGAATGCGTATATCGAACACGAATCCGGGCGCTTCTTATGTCAAATCTCAACACCGGTCGGGCTTTTCTGACGGCCGGAAATCTGCCTGCCGCACGGAAAATCGCGTTGGAGGCGTTGGAGCAGAACCCTGAAGATGCCAATGCCTGGGAATTGCGGGTGGATATCGAGATGGCGGCGGGGGATCACGCGCAGGCGCTGCGCCTGATCCGCTCCCGTCTTGCGCAAACGCCGGAACGGTCAAAGCTGCGCATTGATGAGATTCTGTGCCTCACTAATCTGGGGCGTAAAGACGAGGTCGAGACCGCGCTTGGGACATTTCGCCGCGACATGCCCTACATGGAAACCCATGCGCAAATTCTGTCCTGTCTTTACGAGGTCAAGCACGGTTCGTTGGAGGAGGGGAACCGTCTGTTTCAGGAGCTGAGCAAGCGTGATGTTGAAAAATCGCTGTTGCTGCAAATTGAATTGATGATCCGCAGCCGCCTCGGCGACCGTTTTGGCCGTGCCGCCGTGTGCATCGAGTGGGTGCAGAATGAGCCGCAGGATGCTCAGGCACGCGAATGGTTGGCGCTGTCGCAGTTTGAATTGTTGGAATACAAAGCTGCGCGCAAGTCTGCCCGTGCCGCACTGTCGCTCGACCCCTCACGACGCTTGCCTCATGCGATGCTGTGGCTGACGGGGCTGGCGTGGTTGCCGCCTTTCCTGGCGTATGAAACCATCGCCTATCTCAGCGATTACGCCCGTTCTGTGATGGGGGCGCGGTGGGCGAGGCCTGTGCAGTGGATCATCTCTATCGTGATTATGGTGTTCACCCTGCGCATTCTGGGGGCGGTGTTCAAGACGGGATTCGTGGGCATTGCCGTGGTTGGCGGCGTTATCGCGTGGCCGTTTATCAAGGCGGGTATTCTCAAGCTGTATGGTTCGCGCACGGCGGTTCCGCCTGTGACGTTGAAGGATTACTGACTTTGCCCAGTCCGTTGTTCACACGTATTGCTTAAGGCAACGGGATAGAGAATAGTCGGCATCTGGGGAGCGGGGAGTTTTCTCCGCGTTGATCGCTAATGACGACAAGAGGGACAGCGCATGAGTGCCGTGGCAATCATTCCGGCCATCGCCGATGACGGCAGCTTATACAAAATCGAAAAGATGGAAGCGCATCGGCAGGGGGCACTGCATCTGGCGATTTCTGTGTTCATCTTTGACGGTGACGAGATGCTGATCCAGCGCCGGGCGGATGGCAAATATCATTGCGGTGGCATGTGGGCGAATGCGTGTTGCTCACATCCGCATTGGGAAGAAAGCGCTGATGATGCCGCCGCGCGCAGATTGGGCGAGGAGTTGGGCTGTAGCCTGCCGCTTCGTAAAGTCGGTGTCACCGAGTACCGCGCCGATGTGGGCGGCGGGTTGTGGGAGCATGAACGGGTGACGATGTTCAGGGGCGACATCGCCCGTGCGGATCTGGCGTATGATCTGAACCCGGAGGAAGTGTCGGAAATCCGCTGGGCGTCCATCCCGGCACTGCGGCGGGAGATTGCGGAGAATCCTGAAACGATAACGCCGTGGTTCCGCATCTATGTTGATCGGTGGGAGAGTTTGGGCGTTGTGTGACCTTCCCGCCTAAGAATGATACGCGATCAAGTGGAGTCAGAAGTTCCCGCCAATACCTGCGTGAATTCTGGCGCTCAGTGGCTTAATTTGATCGCGGATCACTTATAAGTGAAAAGGCCGATCCGGAACGGCTCAAGCGTCGTCTTTTTTGCCGAACAGGGCATCCAGTGTCGGGATGCGCGGGTAAGTCATCCAGCCGATGGCGAGACCCAGGCCGATCGCCGCCAGAACCGTCAGAATTCGCATTCCTGAGAATTGACCGGAGATGAGGCCATCAGCGCCCCAGATCCTGCTGAACAGGTAGAACACAACAATCCCACCGACAATCGCCAGAGCAATAATGCGTTGTACTGAGTAGATCTTAATATCTTCGCGCGTTTCCATACTCTTGAAACCTTCCTGTTGGCCGCAAATTGTTACCGAGCGATTATGGGCGTTCAGCAGTGCAAGACGCAACAAGAAACCGCCCGCAGACGGCGTAAAGACTCCGTTTGCACGGTCGCGTCGTGCGTGACACGTGTACAAACAACTTTAAGTGCAATCGGTCAGGCCGCCGCCATCGCACGGGCCGCTCTGTGGCGGCGATAACGTGCGAACAGGCGCATCAGGAACGGGGAGATGAAGATCGGGAATTGCGCCACGGCGACGAATGTCATCACTTCAGGCGGGAAAACCGCGCTCAGCAAAGCAAAACTCAGCGCTACGTTGCGGTTTGCGACCAGCATTCCCGCCGTCATCGCCTTCATCGCGCCGTAGCGATAAAACACCGCCACCGTCAGCGCGTACATGGCAATCGCCAAGGTGACGGCAAGCACCATGTAGAAGATCAACTCGTCAAAATGATCGATCTTGTTTTGATGAATTTCCGTCATCATCCCGGCGCAAAACACCATAAGCGCTGCCGTTGAGGCCCAATGCATAAAGCGCTGGGTTTGCATTGCGGTAGACTGCGTAAGCGCCCTTTTGAAGCGGAAAAAGACGGTTGAGATCACCAAGGGAATGCAAATGAAGCTCAAAATCTGCGCGCCATAGCTTTTGAAAGAAAGATCGGGTGGCAGCACCCCGTTCAGCTCCCCAAAAACCAGCAGCGATATCGGCATTACACAGGTCGATAAGATCATAACGCGCGTGGCTATCTGACGGTTCAGACCGATCACTTCGACAATTGCGGGGCTGGCAAAAACCGATCCGGCGGTCGTGATTGCAATCAGTATCGCCATCATTTGTGGCTCTGCACCCGCCACCAGCGCGATACCGCTGACGATCATCGGCACAGCGGCCATCTGCCAGAAAATCAAAATGCCCGTAAAGGAATCCGGTGTTGCGATCAGTATCGCGGGTTGCCGGGTTTGCATATTCAGCGAGAAGACGACCACAAAGAACAATGCCGTCAGCACATGCGGATATAAAAACGCGGCCCATGACGCATTGGTCAAGCCAACAACAATCGCCACAGCGATCAGCATTGAGGCGACCGTGCGTTCCCGATCTGAAATGGGTGTGTTTTTTATCATTAACCCTGACTTTCCGGAAAGGAACCCGGTTCAATCCTACGCCCTAATAAAACCATTAGTGTGTAAATATGCGGTTTTGGCGCCGCGAAAATTTGTCGGTGATTTTACGTACATTGCTTTTTTTGCCGGAAACAGCCTGAGGGCATTTTCACCTTATTTTATTCAACTCATTTTACGTTCTCCTCAGAAGTGGCGTTGAGAGGGCTTATCGATGATTGCAGACAGCGATAATGAGACCGATTTCAAGGGTGCCGGGCAGTTTGCGTCTGTGGATACAGGTCAGATGGCCGGCCCCCTTCAAGGCCTTCTCGAAGGAACGGATTCGGGGTTGGCGCTGTTCGATGCCGACTTGAAACTGATCTATGCCAATGCGCGATATAATGAATTGTTCGGTTATTCGGCCAGTGAGGCCAAGGTAGGCGTTACTTTACAGACCCTCGCCCGTATCAGTTTGAGAGCCACCAACACAGACCCCCTCGCCATTGATGCCACGATACAGCGTGGCATAGACCGTTTGCGCATCGCGGGTGGTTTCTCTTTCCGCTTTACCGCTCCGTCAGGCGATGCGCTTTATGTGCATCGGCGCGTGCTGGGTAATGGTCAGCTTGTGGAAACCGCGCGGCAGGTGATGTGCTCCAAGGAAGATGCCGAAGACCTGCAGATGGCGATGATGGCAAATGCCGCGCGGTCGCGTTTGGCACATGCCCTTGAGAGCATGGCGGACGGCTTTGCCCTGTTCGATGCCGATGACCGGATCGTTGCGTATAACCAGCAATATGTTGATCTGAACCCGCTGATTGCTGACGTGATTGCACCGGGCAGGCGGTACGAAGACATGCTGCGCCTGAATATTGAGCGGTCATCCCCGAATTCTAACGGCATGAGCGACGATGATTTCATCGCTTGGCGACTGGAGCAGCATCGCAACCCGGGAGAGCCGCATGAGATACAGATGGATGATGGCCGCTGGATCAAAGTTCACGAGCGGCGCACGCCGGATGGCGGGACTGTTGGCATTCGCACGGATATCACCGAGCTGAAGGAACGTGAACGTCAGGTTCTCGAATTTACCGATGAGCTGCGGCGCAAGAACATCCATTTTGAGGCGGCGCTCGATAACATGGTCCAGGGCCTGTGTATGTTCGCGCCGGATCAAACCCTGATCGTTTGCAACAAACGCTATCTTGAAATGTACGGTTTCTCGCCGGATGTGGTTAAACCCGGCATCAAGCTGCACGAGATTATGGAATACTCGGTCAGTATCGGGAACTATACGCGCGAAGATGCGGATCGTGCGAAGGCGGAGCGCCCTGACCATGCCAGGCAGCGCGAGCAGGCGACACTGAAACAGCGGTTGAGCGATGGCCGCGTGATCGCCGTGCTGCACCAGCCGATGGCCGATGGCACATCCATCGCGACCTATCAGGACATCACCGATCTCGAACGTTCGCAACAGCGTCTGGCGCAGTATACGCGGCAACTCGAAGTATCGAACCGGGAGTTGCAGGATTTCGCCTATGTCGCCTCGCATGACTTGCAGGAACCGCTGCGTAAGATCGAGACGTTCGGTGACAGGCTGCTGTCAAAATATTCGGATGATTTGCCTGAGGCGGGGCAGAAATACGTCGAGCGGATGCAAAACGCGACGAGCCGGATGCGGTTGCTGATCAATGATCTGCTGTCTTACTCCCGCGTTACCACCAATGCGAAACCCTTTAACCCGATTGACCTGAATGCGTGTTTGGACGGTGTTGTCGGCGATTTGCAAATCCGCATCGAGGAATCCGACGCGCAGGTGCTTTACGAGGGGCTGCCAACGGTGAGTGCCGACGGCACGCAGATGCGTCAGCTGTTACAAAACCTCGTCGGGAACGCGCTGAAATTCCAGCGGCCGGGGGTGAAACCAGTTGTCAAAGTGACGGCCCGGATTTTGGCCGGTGACCTGCTGGATGAAATGCCCAGCATGTGCGAGCTGCGCATCAGTGACAATGGAATTGGTTTTGACAACAAATACAAAGCGCAGATTTTCACGATCTTTCAGCGCCTTCACGGGCGCAACGAATATGAGGGCACGGGCATTGGTCTGGCCACCGTTCGCAAGATCGTTGAGCGCCATAACGGCATGATCGATGCCGACGGTGTGGAAGGTGAAGGCGCAACATTCATCGTCACGCTGCCGCTGAAACAAAAAAATGAAGAGACCGCTGACTAGGGCGATTGGGGTGGCGCGAATATCTGCGTCACCCCCAAATCGCGCCGGAACAACACGCTCCAGGAGGAGAACCCCATGCGTAACGCGACCCCTATCACCATTCTTGTGGCCGATGACGATGCGGATGATCGCATGTTGATCGGTGATGCTTTCGAGGAATCTCTGCTGCAAAACCGGGTGGATTTTGTTGAAGATGGCGAGCAACTCCTCGCCTATCTGCGCCGTGAGGGGGAGTATGAAAAGCATCAGGGGGAAAGCTATCCGGGTGTAATTCTGCTGGACCTCAACATGCCCCGCATGGATGGGCGCACGGCGTTGAAGGTGATCAAGGAAGACGCGAATCTGTGCCGGATTCCGGTCGTGATCCTGACCACATCGAAGGCTGAGGAAGACATTATCCGCACCTATGGTTTGGGTGTCAGCTCCTTTATCACCAAGCCTGTGACATTCGATGGCCTGATCGAGGTGGTCAAAGCCATCGGGCGTTACTGGGTGGAGATTGTCGCTCTGCCACCTGAATGCACCGATCGTGCGGCCTGAGTGAGGCTTTGGGCATGGCGGGTATTCTCAAAATTCTTCTGATCGAAGATGATGAAGATGATTACGAAATCACGCGGGAAATTCTCGGCGAGATTCCGGGTCAATCCTTCGATCTTGAATGGAAAGAAGATTACGATTCCGGCTACGTGCGGCTTGAGAGCGGGGAGATTGACATTTGCTTTGTCGATTACCGCATTGCGGGGCGTACCGGGTTGGAGTTTATCCGCATGGCCCGTGATGAGGGCCATCTGACGCCGCTTGTTCTGCTGACCGGGGTCGGGCAGCATGATATCGACGTGGCGGCGACCGGGGCGGGGGCGTCTGACTATCTGGATAAGTCTGAGCTGAGCGCACGGGTGCTGGAGCGGACGATCCGCTATGCGATTGCCCATTCGGAGGCGATCACGGCGCTGGCGGAAAAATCCGAGTTGCTGTCGATGACCCTTGAGAACGCGGGGGCCGGGATTGCGGCGCTCGATATGAATGGCGTTTGTGTTGCGGTGAACAGCCGGTTTTACGGGATGCTTGATTCGATTTCCGGGTTGTCGCCGGAGGATGCGGCGCGGTGTCCGGATGCGACGGCGATGTTGATTGACCAAATTGCCGGACAGATTGACTCTGCCGAAAGTGAGTCGGTGGAGGTGGCGGGCGCTGAAGGCGCGATCTTTGAGATCACGCGCAACAAAACGCCCCATCACGGCGCGGTCTTTATCTCGATGGATGTGACGCAGCAGCGGGTGATGCAGCAAGCGCTTTATCGTGCAAAGCAAGATGCGGAGGCGGCCAGCCTTGCCAAGTCTTCGTTCTTTGCCAATGTCAGCCATGAATTGCGCACGCCGCTGCACGGGATCATCGGGTTCTCTGACCTGATTATCGGCAATCCCGCCGCGCAGGCGACTTCGGACTATGCCAGCCATATCAACGAGAGTGGCAAGTCGCTGCTGTCGATTATCAACACGGTGATCTCGTTCTCGCGGATTGAATCGGGTCAGCAGAGTTTTTCAGACGAGCGTGTTTTGGATCTCGACGTTTTCATTGCGGATGTTTTGAAAACGCTGCAGGCAAACGCGCACCAAGCCCGCGTTCGTCTTGAAGTCGATGTGGATCATCGGATAGCGGGATTGATCACTGATCCGATGGCGCTGCGGACCATCGTGCTGAGTTTGGTTGATAACGCGATTCGTTTTTCTGAAGCTGATGGTGTGGTGTGTATCAGGGTTGATGTGTCCCATGCCGATGAAGCGGTCCGTCTGAGCGTCATCGACACCGGCATCGGCATCCCGCACGATAAACAGCGGCTTGTGTTTGACCCGTTTTACCAAGTCGATGCAGACCTCAGCCGTTCTTATGAAGGTATCGGGCTGGGCTTGCCGCTTGTAAAACTGTTGGTCGAAGCGCAAGGAGGGGAAGTCAATCTTACCTCCGAAAAAGATGTTGGAACGAATATTTCGATATTAATTCCAGAATGTAGAACTGTTTATACGAACAGTTCCGGTAAAAATACAGCAATTGCCAGTTAATAGGGTTTTATCGTGATGCGCTATCTATCTGTAGATTTTACTTAATATAAATCGATTTGGTTTATTAGTTACACAATCGTCGCACGGATCAAAGCGGGACTTTAATTCAATGGATATGACTGCAAAAAGTTCCGCTGCCGGGCGAGGGCCGGATCGACGGTTACTGGCCAGAAACGAGGTTGGCCGCCGTGAGAAAGACCGCGCCGCCGCCGAGTTGGTAACCCCGCAAACCGAGCAGGGGCTTGGCAAAACCGATTCTGCGCCGCGTTACATTCTGCTGTTGCTTGTCGTTTTCCTGATTGGTCTTTTTGCGGTGCGCTCCGCCAATGTCACGCTCGCTCCACTGCTGCATGATGAAGATAAAATCGTCGAGGTTGCGCAGGTTCTGGCTGGCGGTCAAAGCTATCTCACTTACGATCTGAACATTGAGACCCGCCGCCTGCGGCATGAGCATATCGCGAATTTGAACCGTACGCCTTATGCGGCGATTCTGGGTGCGAGCCACTGGCAGGAGGCCCATGCCGGGTTGGGCCGGGGTATTGATCTCTATAACGCCCATGTCCACCGCGATTACTACGAGGATATCCTCGCCGTGCCGGAAATGTTTGTGCGTTACGGCAAGCTGCCCAAGCGCATGATCATTACGATCCGGGATAATCTGTTCACGCCTGTTTCCGAGCGGACGGATTTTCTGTGGGTGCCTGTGCTTAAAGACTACCGCGCTATGGCACAGCGGTTGGGCATTCCCTCGCATGACGCCTACACTGATGGTCTGACACCCCGCCTGCGCCAGACGCTTTCCCTTCCCTTGTTGAAGGCGAATGTGGCCCGTTATTTCGCCGCGCCCGTGCCGCCGCAAGTGTCGTCGCTGACCAAACACCCGACATTGGACACGTTGCTGCCCGATGGGTCCATCCGCTGGTCGATCTTGCATGATCAGGCATTCACACCGCAACGCGCAAAGGCGGATGCCCTGTCTTTTGCCTATCAGAAGCGCAACCATCCGCCGAAAATCGACGAGGAGGGCTTTGCCGCCGTTGATAAGGTGCTTGAATTCCTGACGCTTCAGGGTGTGCAAGTATATCTCGCGCATCCGCCGTTTAATCCGGTTTACTGGGATGCGGTGCAGGATTCCCTCTACCTGGACGGTCTGCGCCGGATCGAGCGCAGAACGCAAGATCTGGCCCGGAAATACGGCCTGGACGTTATCGGCGGTTTCGACCCTTACAAAGTCGGCTGCAGGGCCGAGCAATATATCGACGGTGAACATTCAAACCCTGAATGCCTGGGCCTGATCATCGACCAATTCCTGAAACTTGATGCGAAGCGGCGCCAGTAGGCGTCCGGTGGGGAACCAGTATGGGTTTTAATTCCTTTCAGTTTATCCTGATGTTCCTGCCCGCGTGCTACGTTGGATTTATCCTCGTGCACAAGGTGCTGGGGTGGAATGGGGTCTACGCGTATCTGGCGCTAGCATCATTGGCTTTCTATGGCTTTTTCGCGCCTGTGCTTGCGGTGATCCTGACCGTGTCGGTAATTTTCAATTACCTCGCCGGGACCGCGATCCGTCTGCGCCGACAGCAAGACAAGAGCGCGGGGGCGCTGGTGGCCCTTGCCATTGCGGCGAACCTGTTTGCGCTGGGTTATTTCAAATACACGAACTTTTTCATCGACATTGTGAACCAGCTTTCGGGCACGGGGATTTCGCATCTCGACATCATTGTTCCGGTCGGCGTGTCGTTCTTCACCTTCACGCAGATCGGGTTTCTAATCGAAGCATTGAACGGGCAAACGCAGCGGGTTGGTTTGGGCAAATACGCGTTGTTCGCAACGTTCTTTCCCTGCGTCACCGCCGGGCCGTTGCTAATCCAGCGTGACATGTTCGCGCAGATGCATAACCGCAGCGATAATGCGTTCAATATGACGGCATTGTCGGTTGGCCTGACGATGTTCGGGATCGGGTTGTTCAAGAAAGTGATCCTTGCCGACAGCATCGCGCCCTATGCGAATCTTGCCTTTGACGGCGTTGCGTTGGGGGCGGCGATTGCGCCGATGCAGGCATGGATCGGCTCGCTGTGCTACACGTTGCAGCTTTACTTCGATTTTTCCGGTTACTCCGATATGGCGGTCGGGCTTGGCTTTATCTTCGGGATGCGCTTGCCGCTGAACTTCAATTCGCCTTTTAAAGCGAGCAGCATTTCCGATTTCTGGCGTCGTTGGCATATGACGATGACGCGGTTCTTCACGACATATCTCTACACACCCTTTGCGATGAAGAATACGCGCAAGGCGATGAAAGCGGGTTATTCGCCCGCGCGCCGTTGGCTGAGCGCGGCGGCCATGCCGATTTTCTTCACCTTTGTTATCGCCGGGATATGGCATGGTGCGGGCTATACGTTCGTTGTCTATGGCCTGCTGCACGGCCTGGCGCTGGCCATCGATAGCGGGTGGAAGCACTTTAAGCTGCCCTCACCGGGGCGCGTTTTGGGCTGGGCGATGACGATGAGCGTGGTGGTCAGCGGACTGGTGATCTTCCGCGCGCCCACCCTTGAGGTCGCGACGGTGATGCTGTCGAGCATGTGGGGGATCACGGCTTTGGCGGGTGGTTTTGCGGGCAATGACTTCATAAGCGTCGATGTCTTCAGCGCTGTTGCCTTGATCGCGGCGCTGGGCGTGATTGTGCTTTGCGCGCCCAATTCGCAGCAAATCCTGCGCGCAACGTGGATCAGTACCGATCCGCAGCCGGACGAAGAAGCATTCCGCTCTCACATCGTGCGCTGGCGGCCCAATGCCGCCTGGGCCGTGGCCGCTGCGGTGCTGTTCGTCCTCAGCTTTACCTCACTGGGGGGCGATACAGGCTTCCTCTACTACAGTTTTTAATGAGTATTTTTCGGGGAGACGGCACATGAATACGATGACTGGCGGGACCGTGAAGGTATCAATCGATCTGCCCATGCAGGTCGCACCCGAAGTGGCGGCGGATATCGAAAAGGAATCGGTTTTCGTCTCGCCGAAACTTGAACGCATCCGTGTCAACAGCGATCATAAAACAGCGGTGCTCGAAATCCGTGATGCGGGCTTTACGTCAGAAGTTGTTGAAAAGGTGCACCGTTATGTCGCCGCAATGGCAAAGCAACGTACCGGTTTTGACATTAAAACATACGGGAAAAGTGAACGTTCAGACAGCGGCCCGTACCAAAGCGGCGTGAACGAGGAGTTCGTTCGCAGGGGTTGGGTGCATGACTATGGCAAGGGCCAAGTGGCCTATAACGGCCCGGTTCTGCGCCTCGCGCGGCTGGTGAACGAGAAGGCCGGTGCGCTTTATGCCGAGCATTTCAACACAGCTGAGGGCCACTTCCCCGGCTTCATCGACGCCGATGTGCTGCACAAATGCGGCTATTTCGACAGTCATCCAAACCAAGCCAGCTTTGTCGGAAATGTTGTGGAAGACTTTGATGTGATTGAGGAATTTCGCGTTGCCAACTCCTGTTCCGAAGGCGCGATCCTGCCGCAAGACGCGCATATCCATCAAGACGGCATGTGCCTGAACCCGGCGGCGTGTTTCCCCGCCTACCCGACGCTGCAAGGCAAACGGTTTGATGAGGCGGGTTTCAGCCTGTCATGGCTAGGCCGGGTATTCCGCTACGAGTCGCGCAACGCGTCCGGTCTTGACCGCCTCTATGAGTTTAATGTGCGCGAGATTGTCTTTGTCGGCACCGAGAATTTCGTCGCAAACCGCCGCAAACGCGCGCTGCCTCTGATTGTTGAGCTGGCGAAAACCTTCGATCTCGACATGGAAATCGAAACCGCCACCGACCCTTTCTTCGCCACCGTTTCCGCGTCGAAGAAGTTTTTCCAGGCGGCAATGGAAGTGAAGAACGAAATCCTGATCCCTGTTCTGGATGGCAAGGGCGGGACGAAGAAGATGGCTTGTGGATCGGTGAACATGCATGGCCGTTTCTTTGGCGAGAAATTCGACATTACAGCCAGCGATGGGGAGCCTGCGCATACAGGCTGCATCGGTTTGGGCATTGAACGCTGGGTTTTGGCGGCATTCACGCAGCATGGATTTGATCCAATGCGCTGGCCCGAAGGCGTGCGCGACGAGATCTTTGGGTAAACGACCGACGCAAGAGGAGAAAACAATGAAACTGACATCACTGATCGCCAGTGTCTTGGATATTGACGAAAATACGCTGACTGACGAGAGCAATGCGAAGAATACGCCGAACTGGGACAGTGCCCGGCACATTGATCTGTTGCTCGCTGTTGAGGTTGCTTTTGGCGTTCAATTCTCAATGCCGGAGATTACGGGAATGCAAAATCTTGGCGACATGCGCGGTTTGCTGCGCAGTAAAGGTGTCGAATTGGCATCCGCTTGACCGGAAAGCCTTCTGGCTTCTGATCATTGGGGGTTCGTATTAAAATTGCGCGGGTTACAGCGTTATACGTTGCCCCGAAAGCCCTCTGCCCGCGCCAACACCTTGCGAACATAGTCTTGCGTTTCTCGGATGCGGGGAATGCGGCCAAGTTTTGCGACGCGAGTGGGGCCGGCATTATAAGCAGCCAATGCAAGCGACCAATTGCCGAAGCGGTCGTATTGCATCTTGAGGTATCGCGCACCACCCGCGAGGTTCTGTAATGGATCATGAGGGTCAACGCCCAGTTCGCGTGCTGTTGCAGGCATCAGCTGTGCAAAACCGATGGCACCGACTCTGGAGCGGGCATCGGGGTTGAAACCGCTTTCCGTCATCACCAGCGCCGCAAACATTTCGCCGGGCAGGCCATGCTGTTTACCGATTTGTGCGACAAGGTTGGCTCGTTCCGTGCGGCTCATGCCATCAATGTCGAGCGGGGCGGGTGCCAGCGCTGGGAAGGCCACTCCAGACAGCACACGCAGTTTGCCCCGGTGAAGTATGCTTGTGACGGCAGAATTGTTCGTATTTTGTTCAAATAAGTGTGGTTGCGAAAAATTGCCCCCATAGGATGCGGCCCCCGGTGTGCTTAACCCTGCTGCCATCACAAGTGCGGTCGCGGCGGCAAGGGTGACGAGCATAGCATTTGGAGCGGAACGCAGGTTGATCTCGGAATTACGTGACATGAGATATCCTTTAATATCAGAATCATAGCGAGCTAACTTCATATTATCAATTAATGTTCGCGTATGTTCTGAGTCAAGCGTGTTTTTGTTCCTATATGTTCCAAAAGCCAGATTCGTGAATGAATCCAATGTCATGAGGATCATTTGCGGAACACTTCCGGGCTTCAAATCCGGTAAGGTGAGGCATACGCTTGGCTTTAAAAGCTGTGGGGGCGTGATGAACCGATTCGATCTGGGGGCACATAAAAAGGCGATATCGACGACCTCAAGCGAGGCGCAGCACTGGTTCGATATGGGTCTGAACTGGTGTTATGGTTTCAATCACGAGGAAGGGCTTAAATGCTTCCAGCGTGCGCTTGAACATGACCCGCATTGCGTGATGGCGCATTGGGGGGCGGCCTATGCCGCCGGACCATTCTATAACTATGCGTGGTGCGATTTTACCCCTGAGCAGGCCCGTGACTGCACCAAGCTCACCTATAATAATATCCAACACGCCCGCCGAAACGCGCACACGGCAAGCGACCTTGAAAACCGCCTTGTCGAAGCGTTGGCGATGCGTTTCCAAAAGCCGCACCTTGTTTCGCAGGCTGAGTTCGACGCATGGGATGAGGCTTATGCCGCCGCCATGCGCCGCGTTTATTATGCTTATAAAGATGATCACGATGTGATGGCGATTTTCGCTGAGGCGATCATGACCCGCACGCCGTGGAAGCTCTGGGATGTGAAACGCGGTGTGCCGCCCGATAATGCGGATACGCTGGAGGCGCTGGAGGTGATTGAGCGCTCCATCGCAATGAACGACGCGGCCGGAACGCCTCAGAACCCCGCCATTCTGCACCTGCATATCCATGCGACCGAGATGTCGGGCACGCCGGAACGGGCCATGCGTTCGGCGGATATTCTCGGCACCCTGTGCCCGGATGCCGGCCATTTGAACCACATGCCGGGACATACCTATGTGCTCTGCGGACAGTATGAGCTGGCCAAGGCGGCCAGTGAAAAGGCGATCCGTGCCAACGCGATGTATCTGGATTACGCGGGGCCGTTCAATTTCTACACCACGGCACGCTGTCACGACCTGCATTTGATGATGTATACCTGCATGTTCCTCGGACAGTTTAAACCAGCCATGAAAGCGGCAGAGGCGATGTGCGCCACACTATCACGGGAAGTGCTGACTTGCCGTGCCGGAACGCAGATTGCGGTGACGATGGAAGGTTATTTTTCCATGAAAATGCACGTTTTGGTACGTTTCGGGCGATGGCGGGAGATTGTGGATCATCCGATGCCGGAATGCCCGGTGATCTATTGCGTTTCGACCGCGATGCACCATTACGCCAAGGGCGTTGCGTATGCCGCGCTGGGGCAGATTGATGCGGCAAGGGCGCAGCGCAAGCTGTTTACGGCGGCTGTGGCGCGCATTCCGGCGGGGCGGAAGTTCTTCAACAATCCGGCCCGCACTATCTTGAGCGTTGGCGAGGCCATGCTTGATGGCGAGTTGGCCTATCATCAGGGTGCGTATGAGGCCGCGTTCGCGCATCTGCGCGAGAGCGTGCGCCGTGATGATGACCTTGAATACACCGAACCGTGGGCCTGGATGCATCCGCCCCGCCATGCCCTTGCTGCGCTGCTGGCTGAACAGGGCAAATATGCGGAGGCGGAGGACGTCTATCGCACTGATTTGGGCCTGAATCACAAGCTGCAACGCTGTGCGCAGCACCCGGATAATGTCTGGGCTTTGCATGGCCTTGTCGAGTGTTTGCGACAGCGTGGTGATCGTGCAGAACTGCCAATTTATGAGCAAAAACTGAAGATTGCGCTGGCTAAGACCGATGTTCCGGTGACATCTTCGTGTCTGTGCCGCACGCCGACTTGAAGCCCGGAAAGCCCATCCTAATGATCGCCAATCTGATGATGTACGCCCGCCCGGAACTGGATGCCGCGCATGACAGGTATTGGGCGCTGATCCGTGAGAATTTGCGCGCTGCGGGCATCGACGGTCCCGAGCAGCTCTCTCAAAACGCTGAGGAATTTCATGTTTGGCGTCATCCTGATCTGGTCCTCAGCCAAACCTGCGGGATGCCTTATCGGCTGTGGCTGCACGGCAAAACGACCCTTGTGGGAACGCCGGATTTCGGCCTCGAAGGCTGTGCGCCGGGCTATTATAACAGCGCGATTATCATCCGCCGCGATGACCCGCGTACGGCGCTTGCCGCCTTCCGAAACGCCCGGTTTGCTTACAACATGAGCTTCTCGCAGTCCGGTTATGCGGCCCCGTATTGGCATTTGCAGACGCATGGATTCTGGTTCGGGGATCGTCAGCAATCCGGCGGTCACCTGCATTCCGCGCAAGCGGTGGCGGAAGGCAGGGCGGATATCGCGGCGCTGGATGCGATGACGTGGCGGCTGATCGTCCGGTACGAGCCGTGGGCCGCGCAATTGCGGGTTTTAGAGTGGACCGAGCCGACGCCGGGCCTGCCGCTGATCACGGCGACGGGGCGGGATACGGGGACGGTCTTCGACGCGGTCGCCCGCGCGATTGATCAGCTGACACAGGATGACCGTACCGCCCTCAGCCTAAAAGGCATCGTGCGGATTCCGCCCGAAAGCTACCTGTCGGTGCCCAATCCGCCGGACGTGGATTATGGGCGGTGATTTAAGTTTGGCGCATTACGCCCCATTGACGAAACGCCCCGACCTGCCACTATACGCGTAACCACAATCAAGGGAGCGTACGATGGGTATCCGATTCGATCCCACCCCGCCAAAAGGCGATCCCAACGCAGCAATCGCCGCATTCGCCAAATCCATCGGCAAAGGCAT